>CANBRQ010000088.1 GCA_947371955.1 Paracoccaceae bacterium
GGGGCAGTTGGGCGTGGTGACCGAGGCTTACCTGCGCATACTGCCCAAGCCGGAAGGCGCGCGGCCGGTGCTGATGGGCTTCGCCTCGAACGAGGTCGCGGGGGCCTGTGTGGCCGACGTGATCCGGGCGGGCATTCTGCCGGTGGCGATCGAGTTCATGGACCGACCCTGCATCCGCGCCTGCGAGGATTTCGCCCATGCCGGCTATCCGGATTGCGAGGCCTTGCTGATTGTCGAGGTGGAAGGCAGCGACCCCGAGATCGACGCGCAACTGGCGCGGATCAAGGAGATTGCTTTGCGGCATTCTCCCGTCGCGTACCGGGAGAGCGGGTCGGAGGAGGAGAGCCGCAAGATCTGGCTTGGCCGGAAAAGCGCCTTTGGCGCGATGGGGCAGATTGCCGATTACATGTGTCTGGATGGGACGATTCCGGTCAGTGAACTGCCCTATGTGCTGCGGCGGATCTGCGAGATGTCGGCGGCTGTGGGGCTTTCAGTGGCCAATGTGTTCCATGCCGGCGATGGCAACATGCACCCCTTGATCTTGTACAACGCCAACGCGCCGGGCGAGTTGGAGACCTGCGAACAGTTGGGGGCGGATATCCTGAAGCTGTGCGTCGAGGTGGGCGGCTGCCTGACCGGCGAGCATGGCGTAGGGGTGGAAAAGCGCGATCTCATGCATGTGCAGTTCAATGCCGCCGATCTGGAGGCGCAGTTGCGCGTCAAGGACGTGTTTGACCCGGGCTGGCTTTTGAACCCGGCCAAGGTGTTTCCGCTGGACGTCACCGCCAGCCGTCGTGCGGGTTGAACCCGCCGGAGGGTTTCAAACCATCCGGACCTCCCGTGGGATATTTGTGAACAAATGAAAGACGCGATGAAGCCCGAGAGCGAAGCGGAACTGAGCGAGATGGTGCGAGCGGCCTCGGGTGGCCTGTCGCTGCGCGGCGGTGGGACCCGTGGCGTGGCCTTTGGAGTTGGTGAGGTGCTGGAAACGTCCGGGCTGGCGGGAGTGCGGCTATATGAGCCGGGGGCATTGACCTTGGTGGCGGGGGCGGGGACGCCTTTTGTGGAGGTTGAGGCCTTGCTGGCGGCGGAGCGGCAGCGTTTGGCGTTTGAAGTGCCAGATATGCGCGGAGTTCTGGGGCGTGAGGGGGTTTCGACGCTGGGCGGAGTCGTGGCGGTGAATGCCTGCGGGCCACGGCGGGTGCAGGTGGGCTCGGCGCGGGATCATCTGATTGGGGTCCGGTTTGTCGATGGCGCGGGGACTGTGGTGAAATCGGGCGGACGGGTGATGAAGAATGTCACCGGGCTGGATCTGGTGAAGCTGCTGGCGGGGAGCCACGGGACGTTGGCGGTCATTTCCGAGGTTTCGTTCAAGCTGCAGGCGGTGCCGGAGGTGGAGGTAACCTTGCAGGCACAGGTGCCATTGGCAGAGGGGTTGGGGCTGTTGCGGCAGGCTTTGGGCTCGCCGTTTGAAGTGTCTGGGGCGGCTTATGGGCGTTTTGGAGCCTTGCTGCGGATTGAAGGCATGGAAGCCTCGGTCCGCTATCGGGCGCGCGCTTTGCGGGAGTTGATGGGCGGGGATTGGGTCGAGGTTGAAGGCAAGGCGCTTTGGGCCACGGTGCGTGATGGGGGCGGTTTGGGCGAGGGCGCTTTGTGGCGGGTGTCTTGCAAGCCTACCGCAGCGGGCGCCGTGGTTGCAGCCCTGGCGGGGGTGGAGCATGAGGCGACCTTTGACTGGGGCGGCGGGTTGATCTGGATTGCGGTGCGGGGGGTGGCGGATGGCGGCGCCTCGGTGATCCGCCAAGCGCTCGCGAGGGTTGGGCATGCGACCTTGGTGCGTGGCTCGGCGGCATTGGTGTTTCATCCCGAGGCGCCGGGCGTCGCGGCCTTAAGCCGGGCCCTGCGAGCGAAGTTTGATCCGCGTGGGATCTTGAATGCGGGGATCATGGGCTGATGCAAACCTTCTTCACGGATGAACAACTGACCGATCCCACCCTTGCCGAGGCCAACAAGATCCTGCGGTCTTGCGTCCATTGCGGCCTGTGTACGGCGACCTGCCCCAGCTATCAGGTGCTGGGCGATGAACTGGATAGCCCGCGCGGTCGGATCTATCTGATCAAAGAGATGCTGGAGAGCGGGCGCGCGGCCGATGCCAAGACCGCCAAGCATATCGACCGCTGCCTGTCGTGCCTGGCCTGCACGACGACCTGCCCCTCGGGGGTTGACTATGCCCATCTGATCGACATGGGGCGGGCACATGTCGACAAGACCTACAAGCGGCCTTTGATGGACCGGCTGCTGCGAGAGGTGCTGGTGCGGGTGATGCCCTATCCAACTCGTTTCCGGCTGGCGCTGTTCGTCGCGCGGCTGGCCAGGCCTTTGACGGGGTTGATACCTGATCCCCGGATCAAGGCGATGCTCAAGCTGGCGCCGAAGGTCTTGCCTCCGGTCAGCGGGAATGATGATGCGCAGGTGTTTGCCGCCGTTGGGGTCCGCAAGATGCGGGTGGCCCTGATGACGGGCTGCGTGCAGAAGGCGCTGGATACCGAGATCAACGATGCCACGATCCGCCTGCTGACCAGGTTGGGGGCCGAGGTTGTGGTGCCGCGCAACATGGGGTGCTGTGGCGGCTTGCCTTTGCATATGGGCAAGGAAGCTGCCGCGCTGCCTTTGGCGCGGGATATGGTCGCGGCGGTGATGGCGGAGCATCGGGGCGAAAAGCTGGATGCCTTGGTCATCAACACCTCGGGCTGCGGGACGACGATCAAGGACTACGGGCACCTGTTAGCGCGCGAGGGGCGTTCGGGTGATGCGGCAACCGTGGCGGGGCTGGCCAAGGACGTCAGCGAGGTGATCCAAGCTTTGGGACTGCCGAAGGCGGCGGCCAAGGGATTGGCGGTAGCCTATCACTCGGCCTGTTCGTTGCAGCATGGCCAGAAGATCAAGGCCCTGCCGAGGGATTTGCTGAAGGCTGCTGGTTTCAAGGTCAGCGAGCCTGTGGACGGCCATCTGTGTTGCGGCTCGGCTGGCACCTACAACATCCTGCAGCCAGAGATTTCGGGCGAACTGCGCACGCGCAAGGTGGCCACACTGATGGCGCGCAAGCCCGATGTGATTGCGGCCGGAAACTTAGGCTGCATGATCCAGATCGGGCAAGCGGCTGGGGTGCCGGTGGTGCATACGGTCAGCCTGCTCGACTGGGCGACAGGGGGGCCGGTGCCCTCTGCACTGCGCCAAAGCGCCGCCGCAATCCTGCCAAGTTGATATGTTAGGCCAAGGCGACACCGGAGGTTCCATGCGTTTCCTGATGCTTCTTGCGCTGACAGCCATGCCCGCCCTTGCCGATCAGCCCTTGGTCAAATTGCAAACCCTGAACGATAACCGTGGCTGGGAAGCGGTGGGCAAGCTGGTTCTGGGCGACCGGGGCTTTTGCACGGGCGCGCTCATATCGCCGCAACTGGTACTGACCGCGGCACATTGCCTGTTCGACAAGGAAAGCGGGGCGCGGCTGGACCCGACGCAGATCAAGTTCCTTGCCGGGTGGCGCAACAACCGGGCCGAGGCGTACCGCGGCGTCAAGCAGGCCGTGGCGCATCCGGATTATGTTTATGGTGCAGATGACTCGCTGGACCGGGTGGCCGATGATGTGGCGCTGATCGAACTGGACCAGCCGATCCTGCGCCGGTCTGTCCAGCCCTTCGGCATTGCCGACACGCCAAGCGCCGGGGATACGGTGGCCGTGGTATCTTATGGGCAGGATCGGGCGGACAACCCTTCCTTGCAGCAGCAATGCACGGTGATGGACAAGGAGACCGGCATTCTGGTGATGACCTGCGATGTCGACTTCGGCTCCTCGGGGGCGCCGGTGTTCATGATGAAGGATGGCGTGCCGCTGGTGGTATCTGTGATCTCGGCCAAGGCGGAAGTCGATGGCAAGCGGGTCTCGCTTGGGTCGGCCTTGCAGATCCCGCTGGCGCGTTTGATGGACGCGCTGCAGGGGCAGGATGCCAACAGCAACGATGTATCGCATGTGCAGATCCTGTCTGGCGGAATTGGTGGCGGGGCGAAGTTCGTGAAGCCGGCAGCGACCGATACGCCCTAATGCGAGGCGCGCGGCGGTTAACCCGGCCCGACGCAGATAGGTCATGGAACGCCTTGATGACCGGATAAGTTCCCGGAAAAAGTGCTTCGCAAAATGGCATAGGCGAGAATGAGCCAAATCCTTTCAAGGACTTGGCCAAATATAGCCGAGACGCCGCCCAAGCCGCTGATATCAACCTGACGTGTTCGGACAGGTACTGGTGGAAGGCCGTATGACGCCCCACCCTGATGAGTACATCAGGTGCATTCGACGCCAGATGCCGAAATCTGCAATGGAGCACAAAATGAAACGTATCGCACTCTTGGCCCTCATCCTTGTTGGAGCGCCGGTTGCCTCCATGGCTGGCGGCCCCGTGACGCCGACGATAGAGCCTCAGGTCATCCAGCCCTCCCCGGTTGTTCAGGTTACCCAGCCCGGTGATTGGGCCGGCTTCTATTCGGGCGTACGGCTTGGCTATGGCACGTCCAACGCCAAGCCCCTTGGACAGAACGGAAAGATGCATATTGGAGGTGTTGACCTTGGGTATCGCTACCAGACCGGATCGATCGTGCTGGGCGGTGAACTCAGCTATGACCGTGACAACATCAATGTCGGCGCGGCAAACCGCACGATCAACAACACGACGGCGCTGAAGCTGATGGTCGGCAAGGACATGGGCCGCACGCTGGTTTACGGTGATGTCGGCATTGCGCGGGCCAATGCCACGCTGGCAGGGGTGAAGGGTACCGACACCGGCTATACTCTGGGGATCGGCGCGGACTATGCCCTGACCCAGCAATGGACGCTGGGCGGTGAAGTGTCGACCAACCGCTACAAGAACTTCAACAACTCCGGCTCCACGCTCAAGGACACGGCGTTCACCGTGAAGTTGGGCTACAGGTTCTGATCTAAAGGATCAGGAACCGGGGCGAAGTTCGTAGCGCTTCGCCTCGGGCGCCCTCTTGAAAGGCGCAAGGTGTTTTCCCACATAGGCGCTGTGCCGGATGCCAGATGGGTCCGGCCATCAACCGCCCGTCCGTTCGGAGGGCTCCTATGTATCGCTTCAAGGAGGATGCCATGCAAGCTTTTGACTTTGCTCCGCTGTACCGTGCCACCGTTGGCTTTGACCGGATCGCCAACCTGATGGACCGCGCGCTGAGCGCGGATGTGGCCCAGCCGACCTATCCGCCCTACAACATCGAAAAGACCGCCGAAGATGCCTACCGCATCTCCATCGCCGTGGCCGGTTTCAGCTCGGATGAGCTGTCGGTCGAGGTGAAGGATGGTGGGCTGGTCGTTGCGGCCAAACGTTCGGCCGAAACGCCCGACAAATCCTATCTGCACCGTGGCATCGCCACTCGCGCCTTCGAACGCCGCTTCACGCTGGCCGATCATGTGCGCGTGACCGGGGCCGTGCATGAAAACGGCATGCTGTCGATTGATCTGGTTCGTGAGACGCCAGAGGCGCTGAAACCGCGCCGGATCGAGATTGGTCATGGCCAGGTGAAGGCGCTGGAAGCCAAGGTCTCGTGATCCTGTCAGTTTGAGTGGAAGGTCCGGGCATGTCCCGGGCCTTTTCGTTTTGAGGCATGGGCCAATGGCCCATCCTACCTTCTAACGCGACAGGCTCTGCGCTAGCCGCATCAGGGTGACGGCTTCGGCGCGGTAGCCATAAGGGTCGGCGCCCTTTGCGGCGATGGCGAGTGCGATGGCCTGATCGTAGCCCCATGTGCCGAGATAAGTGGAATGCTCCAGCAACTGGCCGAAGCCGGCAATGGCGGCGGCGAAGCGGGCTTCCGAGGTGGCGGGCACGTCGGGGGTGATCGGGGTTTCGATCAGCTTGGACGTGGTTTGCCCCGGCTCCTTGTAGCGCAGGCGCAGGTAGCCGAGTTCATGCGGACTGGTGGTTTCAGGGGCGGGGGCATAGCGCAGGGCGTCGTTCAGGATGGCCGGGCTGCCGGGAGCTGTAACCTCATAAAGCGCCGTTACCTGCAGGCCAGCGCCGATGTCGCCGGCATCGACCTTGTCATTGTTGAAATCCTCGCGCCGCAGGGCCCGGGTTTCATAGCCGATCAGGCGGTATTCGGCGACCTGAGCGGGGTTCCACTCCACCTGAATCTTGACGTCATTGGCGATCGAGAAGAGCGCCCCGGTCAGTTGGTCACCCAGCACCTTCTGCGCCTCGGACAGTGTATCGATATAGCTGGCGGTGCCGTTGCCGTTCTGCGCGAGCGCCTGCATCGTGGCATCGTCCAGATTGCCGCGACCGAAGCCGAGGACGGAGAGATAGGTTCCACTGTCGCGCTTCTGGGCGATGAAGGTCTTGAGGTCATCCGGGTTGTCGATGCCGACATTGAAATCGCCATCGGTCGCAAGCAGGACGCGAGAAACGCGGCCTTTCTCGGCCATCTGATCCGCCACCTGATAGGCCAGCGTCAGGCCCTCGGCCCCGGCGGTGGAGCCTCCGGCGGAAAGGTTGTCCAGTGCGTTCAGGATCGTGGCGCGGTCTGAGGCGGGGGTGGGAGCGAGGACCTCTCCGGCGGACCCGGCATAGGTCACGATGGCCACCTTGTCCTGCGGCTGCAGGTTGGGCAGCATCAGGGCGAGGCTTTGCTTGAGGAGCGGAAGTTTGTTCGGCTCCTCCATGCTGCCAGACGTATCGATCAGGAAGACGAGGTTCATCGGGGGCCGTTCGGTGACGCTGCGGCCTTGCAGGGCGATGGTCACGAGGCGGGAATTGGGGTTCCACGGCGTCTGCATGACCGAAACCGAGGGCTGGAAGGGCGCGTCGGCTTTGGGTTGCGGCAGGTCGTAGGGGAAATAGTTGACCATTTCCTCGACCCGCACGGCGTCTGCCGGAGGCATTTGGCCAGCGTTGAGCGAGGACCGGACGACGGAATAGGCCGCAGTGTCGATGTCGGTCGAGAAGGTCGACACCGGCTCATCGCTCGTTACATGGACGGGGTTTTGCGGGGCGTTGGCATAGGCCTCGGTGTTTGTCTGAACCTGTGCCATGGGCATCGGCTTCTGGGCAATCAGACCATTTGCGGACATCTTGGCGCTGGGCGCGGACCGGGCTGCTTCTGTCAGCGGGGGAGGGGCAGCGGGTGCGGCAAGCGCCATGTCCTGCGCGGCCTGCATGGCAGCGGCCTTGTCCGACATCGCCGTCGCGGCGGACTCTGACGGAGATGGCAGCATTGGCCTTGGCTTCGGCCTTGGCTGCTGGGTCGGGAGAGTGGGCACGGCCTTGGTCTTGGCTGTTGCCTCGGCGGTTAGGGCGGGTTGAGGCTTGGTCTCTGGTGCTGCGGCCGTGATCGAGCCTAAAGGTTTCGGCATCGGCAGCGGGGCTTTGGTCAACGGTAGCACCAGCACCACCCCCATCAGAAGGGCGGCCGCAGAGGTGGTGGCGGTCAAAATCGGGCGGGTGGTCAGGGGTTTCAGCATCATGCGCACCTTTGTGAGGAAACCCGCCCCTTGTGGGCGGTCCAAGGGTAGACGCATCGGGTCCAGCGATCCTTGGACCTTATCGAAATTTTCCATCGCAAGTCGCAAGGCGGCGGCTTTCGCCTCGAGATCAGGCGCTGGGGCGGCTTTCAGGGCCGCGCGGAGGGCGTCGAGGTCATCGGTCATTTTGCATCCTCTGCGGCCATCGCCCGCAGGCGTTTCTTCACTTCGGACATCCGCCAGGCGACGGTGCCTTCTGACACGCCCAGAACCTCGCCCGCCTGAGCCTGGGTCAGTTCCTCGCCCAGAACCAGCGCGACGGTGTCACGCAGTTCCGGCGAAAGGCGCTGCATGGTCTGGGTCAGCCAATCCAGCGCCTCGGCCTGAACCGCGATGTCGTCTTGTCGGGCGAGTTCCCAGTCGCCCCAGCCTTGTGCCGCCTTGTGACGGACGGCCTGACGGCGGCGACGGTCGTGAGCGGCGTTGACCACAACGCGGTAAAGCCAGGTGGTGAAGCGCGACTCGCAGCGCCATGCCATCAGCTTCGCGGGCAGGGCGGCGCAGATGTCTTGGCAAAGGTCCTGCGCCTCGGCCCGGTGGCCGGTCAGGCGGTAACAAAGCCCGTGAATGCGGTCGTAATGCCGTCCGATCAAGGCGGCAAAGGACGAACGGTCGCCGGAAGCGGCGGCGCGGGCCACGGTCTCGTCATCGGTTTCCATGCGCATCACATTAGGTTGGACGCAAGCCGCCCGTCCATCCTTGGACGCGGGCACAAAAAAAGGGAGGCGGGGGGATTCCGCCTCCTGATCGTACTGAAAAGGGTTTGGGGGATGCCTGCTCGACGGTCTTTTGCCCCGGGAAAAGCCTAGTACAGCAGGCCGTCCATCAGCCCGAAGGCGCCGCCGCGGGTTTCCAGCATGGACATCTTGCCCGACTGCGTCGCGTAAGCCGTCAGCGCCTGATAGGTGCCGGGGCCGAAATTGCCGTCCACACGGCCACGGTAATAGCCGTAGTTGGCCAATGTGGACTGAATGCGCAGCCGCTCGTCCCCCGAATAGGCGTTGAAGGCCATCGCGGCGGGGGTGTTGTAGTAGCTTTGCACCGGCGGTTGGTAGACCGGGGGACGCGGACGGGGCTGGTCCTCATAGTAGACCGGCTGACGGTAGACCGGCTGTTGCTGTTGTTCATGCTTGTGGTGGTTCGCATCCCGCATGATGGCCCCCAGCAGCAGAACGCCCAAGGCGCCTTTAAGCATGTTCTGCTCGTCCTTGCCAAAGGCGAAGGCCGGAGCGGCAGAGGTGGCAATCAGCGCCACCGCAACGGTGCCAGCGATCAGTTTCGTTTTGATGTTCGACATAAGGGGCAGCATGTCTTGTCCTTTCGGGTGGATGGGGTGGCATGGCCGGTTGGCGTTTGCCTTGGGACAGACATGGACCTTTGCGCCGGGCTAGGCAAAATCAGCGGTTTGCTATGGGATAACAGGCGGCAAAGGACTATCTAACATATTGATAAATTGTATGAATCGATTCTCAGAAAAATGACGGGCAGGGTTTTCCCCCGCCCGGTCTTTTCACTTCAGGCGGAAGTCGAAGTGCTTGCGGACGTCTTCTTCGATCTTCCAGGTGCCCTTGAAGGTGGGTTCCACGACAAAAGAATCGCCGGCCTGCACCGTCACCGGCTCACCACCATCCGGCGTGATGACGATTCGCCCGGCGATCAGCACGACATATTCATAGGCGGTGTAGGTGGCGTGGTAGCTGCCCTTGGTGCATTCCCAGATGCCCGAGGCCATGTCGCCTGCGGCAGAGGTGTGCAGCACCCAGGTCTTCATGCTGGGGGTGCCTTCGGTGACGACCCAGCCATCGAGGTCGTCGGTGGACGGGTCAATGCCTTGGGTCGGGGGAAGTTTGATCACAGTCTGCATATAGCCTCCGGGGGAAAAGGAAGGCTGCATCCTGCCCGGCAAGCGGCTTTTGTCGCAACTGGCGGCGACAGGACTGCTCTGCCGGCGACCTTGTGTGCCCTGCCGTCCGGCGTATAACTCGGTCTTCAGGCCCGGAAGCGGGTGAGGTGTGCCGGAGGGTCCCAAGATGGCGGAAAAGCAAGGGTCGTCGGGCCACCGCGAGGTGGTGCTGGATACCGAGACGACGGGATTTGAACCCTCGGAAGGCCACCGCATCGTGGAAATCGGCGCTGTCGAGTTGCTGAACCACATGCCGACCGGCCGGACCTATCACCAATACATCAACCCTGAACGCATGATGCCGAAGGAGGCGTTTGAAATTCACGGGCTGGGCGATGACTTCCTGCGCCAGCAGCCGGTCTTTAAGGCCATCGCGCGGGCCTTCATCGAGTTCATCGGCGATGCCACGTTGGTCATCCACAACGCGGCCTTCGACATGAAGTTCCTGAATGCCGAATTGCAGACGCTGGGCCATCCTGGTCTGCCAATGACGCAGGCACTGGATACCGTCGCGCTGGCACGGAAGAAGTTCCCTGGCTCTCCGGCCTCTCTGGATGCGCTGTGCCGTCGCTTCGGCATAGACAATTCCGCCCGCGAAAAGCATGGCGCGCTTCTGGACTCGGAACTGCTGGCGGAAGTCTATCTGGAACTGATCGGCGGGCGGCAGCCGGATTTCATGCTGGCGACCGCAGCGGCGCAGACGGCGGCCAAGCAGCGCGCCAATCTTGCGGGGCGGGCTAAACCGCGTCCGAACTCGTTGCCGTCCCGATTGACCGAGGCAGAGGCCGCCGCCCATCAGGCCTTCGTGGGCAAGATGGGCGACGCAGCCGTGTGGCTGAAACGGACTTAAGCCGAAGCTTCAGGTTGCGCTGCAGCAAGCTGGGCGCGGCGGGCCATTTCCTGCCGGTACAGCATCAGGAAGTCGACATTGTCGATGTTCAGCGGCGGGAAGCCACCGTCATGCGTCACATCCGAGATGATGCGGCGGATGAACGGGAACAGCAGGCGCGGGCATTCGATCAGCAGGAAAGGATGCAGTTGTTCAGCAGGCACGCCTTCGACAAGGAAGACTCCACCGTAATCGAGTTCCAGCAGGAACAGCGTGTCGCCATTGGCCTTGTTGGTCGAACTGACCTTGAACTTGGCGATCACGTCATAGGTGTTGGCCTGCGGCCGCTGACGGGCGTCAAGGTTAACGCCAACCTGAATCTCGGGCTGCATTTCGGTGCCGGACAGGCCCTTCTGCGCCACCATGTTTTCAAACGACAGATCGCGGACAAACTGCGCCAGCACCTGCATTTTAACTTGCGGCGCTGCGGCGCCCGCGCCGTTTTCTTCGGCCATAACAAACCCCTCCAGAAATGGTCAGCATGTTCCTAGCAGTCTGTCAGGGTTTGGTCCATCCCGAAGGCTTGGGCAATGGTGACACCGTGGGAGGAACCTCCTCGGCCACGCCGTCGATGATCTCGGCTGACCGGGAGGCCGAGGCACCTGATCGCCGCCCGCCCATTCCGGCCTTGCGGGCCTTGTCGCGCAGGACCCTGATCAGCAGGTCCCGCACCGGCGGAAGCAGCAGGGCCAGACCCATCAGGTCGGTCAGAAACCCCGGCAGGATCAGCAAGACCCCGGCCAGCACGATCAGCGCCGAATGGGCGGCGGGGTTCAGCGCATCGCCCAGCGTCTGGATATCGCGCATCACCTGCCCCGGAGCCGTCCTTTTCTGCCAGCGGATCAGCCAGATCCCCAAAACGGCGCTGCCCAGAACGATGCTCCACGTCGCCAGAACACCGATTCTGCCGCCAATGCTGGCGAAAAGCCCGATTTCCAGCATGGTCCACAGCAGAAACAGCCAGATGACGCGCATTCCGGTCCCCCGATCAAAATCTTACGGCCTCGGCAGGTGGACTTGGACCACCCCAGCACTTACATAAGGTCCGAGCCAGATGACGGCCAGCCCTTTGACCCTGCAAAAAGGTTCCGCATGAGTTCCGCACCGATCCAGCTTATCGTCCTCGCCGGGATCGCGATTTTCCTGATCCTGAAGCTGCGTTCCGTTCTGGGCACGCGGGAAGGTTTTGAAAAGACCACGCCAGCCCCCAACCTGCGTCCCGTGCCGACCGGAGAAGTGATCGACGGATCGCTGGACCATGACATCGTCGACAACGTGGCCGACGATGCATCGCGTTCAGCCTTGGCGGCGATGAAGGCGGTCGAGAAGGATTTCTCGGTTACCGATTTCCTGAAAGGCGCCCGCAGCGCCTATGAGATGATCCTGATGGCCTTCGACAAGGGCGAGATTGACCGTATCCGTCCCTTTGTCGGCGACGAGGTGGAAGCCAGCTTCGATTCCGCCGTGGCTGACCGCGCCAAGCGGGGCCTGACCGTTGCCTCGACTTTTGTGGGCGTGCGCGAGTTGACTTTGGCGCAGGCCGAATACAATCCCGCGACCAAGCGCGCCGAAATCTCGGTGCGGTTCACGGGCGAGTTGATCCGCGCGGTGCGGGATGCCTCGGGGACTGTGGTGGAGGGCAACGCCACCGCCATCCAGCGCCAGAAGGAAACCTGGACCTTCTCGCGCCAGATGGGGGCGGGCGATCCGAACTGGCAGTTGACGGCCACAAGCGACTAAGGCGGAGGGATGCGTGCGCTGCTGCTTGCCCTGCTGCTGGTCTTCGCGAACCTGATGCCGGTCGCGGCGCAGGTTCTGGATTTCGAATCTCTGCCCGATTGGGGCAAGGACGACCATCTGGCCGGACTGCAAAGCTTTCAGCGCACATGTGATCTGCTGGACCAGCCCGACTGGCAGCCGATCTGTGGCCTTGCCGCCGCGGTGGATGCCAATGAATCCGCCGCCCGCGCCTTCTTCGAACTGCTGTTCCGCCCGGTTCTGCTGGGCTCGCCCCCTGCGCTGTTCACCGGGTATTATGAACCGGTCCTGCAGGGATCGGCTGTGCGCACCTCGCGGTTTGCCTATCCGATCTACCGCCGCCCGCCGGAACTGCGCGACGGCGTGGCGTGGTACGACCGTGCCACCATCGAACGCGGCATCCTGAACGGTCGGGGGTTGGAGATTGCCTGGCTCGACGACCCGGTCGAGGTGTTTTTCCTGCACATCCAAGGCTCTGGCCGCATTCAGATGACCGATGGCCGCGTGATCCGGGTTGGCTATGCCGGGCGCAACGGTTATGCGTACCGCTCCATCGGGTCAATGCTGGTGCAGCGGGGATACATGTCGCAAAATCAGCTTTCTGCCGAGTCCATCAGGGCTTGGGTACGGGCCAACCCGACAATGGGTGCGCAGATTCTGAACCAGAACCCGTCCTATGTCTTCTTCCGCAAGCTGACCAATCTGACCGAGGATCAGGGGCCGATCGGCGCGATGGGCCGGTCGATTACACCCCTGCGCTCGGTCGCGGTGGACCCGGCCTTCGTGCCGCTGGGCACGCCCGTCTGGGTCGAGAAAGAGGGCGCAGATCCCTTGCATCAGTTGATGGTGGCGCAGGATACCGGCGGGGCGATCAAGGGCGCGCAGCGGGCGGACATCTATTACGGCACGGGCCATGCGGCAGGGCTTGCGGCGGGGGCGATCAAGGACTCTGGCCGGCTGATCATGCTGCTACCCATCGACCGCGCCTTTGCCATGCTGCCGAACGGATAAGCCATGGCCCGCCGTCGCATCCTGAAGCCAGAGGAAGAGGCTCTGTGGCACGAGGTCGCCCGCACGATCCGCCCGACGTCCGAGGCAGCGCTGGCGCGGTTGCGCAAACCGGTGCACCTGACGGAATCCGTTGTGCATCCCACCCCGGTGGTTCCAGACCCCAAACCGCTGTTCGCCGCCTTCCGTCTGGGTGAGAAGGCCCGACCGCTGCGTTCGGCCGCCTTCATAGCACCCACTCCGGCTGAGGCTTTGGCGCAGGCTCCGCTGCAGATGGATGCCCGCAAGCATGCCAAGATGACCCGGGGCAAGCTGGACCCTGAGGCGCGGATCGACCTGCATGGCATGACCATGGCCGAGGCACATCCGGAACTGATCCGTTTCATCCTGAACGCCCAGACGGCGGGGATGCGGCTGGTTCTGGTGATCACCGGCAAGGGCAAATCGGGCCCGGATCACGGCCCGATCCCCACACGCATGGGCGTCTTGCGCCATCAGGTGCCGCATTGGCTGCAGATGGCGCCGCTTGGCCCCGCTGTGCTGCAGATCACCGAGGCGCATCTGAAGCATGGCGGCGGCGGCGCCTATTACGTCTATCTGCGCCGCCTTTAGGTTATCGGCGCAGCCCCGTGTCCACTGCTACCAGCGGGCTGAGGATCACCTGCGTCGCATTCTGGACCGTCATCACGATCCCGGGCAAGACGCCCAGTTGCCTGCGCCGGTCCGCTTCGAAGGCCCCCTGGATCGAGGCAATCTGCCCCAGCAGCGAGATCAGCGCGGGCGATTCCCCAACGGTGAAATGCCCCGCCCCTTCCGAGAAGGCACCGACATCCATGAATGTCACCTTCAGATCCGCCACCCGCGACATATCGGTCAACGCGCCCAGCCGTTCCGAATTGCCGGTCAGCGCGGCGGAAAGCTGCAAGATGCGGTCGCGGTCCGATCCGAAGATCACGAAGGGCTGCGGCAGGTCCTTGATGGCATGGGCCTCCTCGCGAAACACATCGACGTCGATATCTGGCGAGATCAGGATGACGCCGCCCACCAGCCCCAATTCCCGCCGATCCGCGCGCAAGGCCACGGTCCTCAGCGCCTCCATCAGCACGCCGGACCCCATCGAGTGGGCGACCAGATAAATCCGCTTCGCCCCGGCAGCCGCGACCTCGTGAATCAATTGTTCCAGCCCATCCCGCGCCCAAAGGGCCGAATCGCGGTCATAGGCATAGCCCAGGGGCACCCCCGCCGAGGGCCAGGAGTATTCGACAATCGCGCCGGGCAGTTTCAGATCATGGGCAAACTGCGCCACGCGGTAGACGCCTTCGGCGAAGTTCGTGTTGTAGCCGTGGACGAAGATCACCGCCTCGCCGCCATTCTTGGCCAATTCGGTGCGCAGGTTGGCGCGGAAGCGGTCAGCGGTCGGGTAGACCTGCTCGGCTGCGGTGACGAACTGGGTCTGCGGATCGGCTTTGCCGTGCCGGGGCGGCCAGGCGATCTGGCCAACCTCGCGGATCTTTGGCACTGACACCTCGTACAGCGCATAGCGCACGCCATCGGCACGGCTGCCGCTGAAGGATCCGTCGGATTCTTGCTTGCGGGTGGTGCCGATGAAGATCTTCTCGACGTCCCCGACCGGAGTGCCCGAAGGCACCAAAGTGACCGCGCCGCGAGACGTGCAGCCCATCAGCAGGATCAGCCCCAGAATGACCAGCCTTTGGGCGGCTTGGTCAAAGAACATAGCGCGACAGATCGGCCGAGCGGGACAGGGCACCCAGATTGGCCTCGACAAAGGTCTTGTCCACCACAACCTCGGACCCGGCCCGGTCGGGGGCGTTGAAGGACAGTTCCTCGAACACGCGTTCCATCACGGTGTAAAGCCTGCGGGCGCCAATGTTTTCTACGCTGCGGTTGACCTCGGCAGCGATGGCGGCGAGTTCGGCGATGCCGTCAGGGGTGAAGCTGACCGTGACCTTTTCGGTGGCCAGCAGCGCGGTGTACTGGCGAGTCAGGGCGTTGTCGGTTTCGGTGAGGATGCGGACGAAATCGCCTTCGGTGAGGGGTTGCAGCTCCACGCGGATCGGCAGGCGGCCCTGCAGTTCGGGCAGCAGGTCGGACGGCTTGGCGATGTGGAACGCGCCCGAGGCGATGAACAGGATATGGTCGGTCTTGATCGGACCGTATTTGGTGGACACCGTGGTGCCTTCGATCAACGGCAGCAGGTCGCGTTGCACCCCCTCGCGGGAAACATCGGCGCCACGGGTTTCGGCGCGAGCGCAGATCTTGTCGATCTCATCCAGAAACACGATGCCGCTTTGCTGGACGGCTTCCAAGGCGGCAGCCTTGACCGCCTCGTCATCCAGCAGCTTGTCGGCTTCCTGGCCCAGCAGCAGGCCATAACTTTCGGCAACGGTAACCTTCTTCTTCTTGGTACGGTTGCCGAAGGCCTTGAACAGGTCCTGCAGCCCCTGCATCTGCAGTTCCATCCCCTGACCGCCCATCATCATCGGCGACGGAGCGCTGTCTTCGACATCAAGCTCGATCAGCGTGTTGTCCAGCTCACCCCGCCGCAGCTTGCCGCGGAACAACTCGCGGGTCTGTTCGCGGGCGTCCTTGCCGGCCAAAGCCTCTACCACCCGCTCCTCTGCGGCTTTCTGGGCGCGGGCGCGGACCTCGTCGCGCATGCGGGCGCGGGTTTCGACCAAGGCCTCATCCACCAGATCGCGGATGATGCTGTCGACATCGCGGCCGACATAGCCCACTTCGGTGAACTTGGTGGCCTCGACCTTCAGGAAGGGTGCCTTGGCCAGACGGGCCAGACGGCGGGCGATTTCGGTTTTGCCGACGCCAGTGGGGCCGATCATCAGGATGTTCTTCGGGTAAACCTCATCCCGCAAATCATCGCCCAGTTGCTTGCGCCGCCAGCGGTTGCGCAGCGCCACCGCGACCGCCCGCTTGGCGTCCTTCTGGCCGATGATGAAGCGGTCAAGTTCGGAAACGATTTCACGCGGGGTCAGGTCACTCATTCTGCAATTCCATAGGGGGGAAGGCTGGCCTTGCCCGGGAAATCCGGCAGTGCCTGCATCAGACGGGCGCGCAGGCGGTCCCATAGCGAGCCCAGAAGCACAAGGATCAGGCCCAAGGCGAGGATGGCAAAGGGCGCAGCACCCTCGAACAGCGTGGCGGCAAGCACCACCGAATAGCCGGCTCCTGAAACAAGGAAAGACCGACGGTCAATGATGATCGCGATCAGGGCGATACCGACCAGAAAGGCCACCAGCAGGCCCTGCGCCCCCGGCGAGGCCTTATCCAGCAGGTTCAGCGCCACCGTGTTCACGATGGCCGGAGAAGCCACCACATGCAGCCAGAACGCCGTGCCAGACCGGGTGGAGACTCGCATCGGGTCTGACATATCCAGCGCCATCGCCACGGCAAAGGTCACCAGCCCGAAGATCACGACAAAGGCCGAAGCCTTCGCGTCACTCTCCAGCGCCAGAAAGGCGAGGCCCGACAGGCTGCCCAGATCCGAAAGTGCGCCCCAGATGGTCACGAACACCGCTCCGGCGATGATGGCGGCGGCGAAGGGCACGCGGAACACGGCATAGTAACCGGCCATGACCACCGCGATCACCAAAGAGGTCAGCGCCACCACATGGTCGGTCGCAAAGCTGCCAACCAGCGCCGCGCCCAGAACGAAAGCCGCCAGCGCCGTCATGATCGCCAAAGCGATGGAGGGGGCGATCATCCGCCGTTTCAGCGTGAAATAGCGCGCCACGCCGGCCAGCCCGAGGATCGTCACGACGGACAGGACAATGGTTTCAGTGCCCGCCGGGGCCTCGCTGTTCAGCCCCATCAGGGTTGCCACGCCAACCCATCCCAGAAACAGGATCGTCAGGCCGACCACCACGAAAATCTCGTTGAAGCCTTTGAACAGGACGAACGGCTCCTCCACCGGTTCGACCTTGTCTCTGGCGGCCCTGCGCGCCTCGGACAGGGCGATCAACTGGGCGGATTGCCCCTCGGTCAGGATACCGCGGGTGACGGCGGCGCGCAGGTCTT
>CANBRQ010000089.1 GCA_947371955.1 Paracoccaceae bacterium
TTGAGGCAGGGGGTGCGGGGGGCGGCAGCCCCCCGCTTCCGGGTCCGCCGAGCGGCGGGGCCGGGCTTCAGCCCGGTCCCGCTTCAGAAGCTGCGGGTCGGGCGGTCAAAGACCTTGCGGCCCATCAACGAGCCCACAAGGTCCACCATCAGCTTGGCCGTCATGCCGCGTTCGTCCAGGAATGGGTTCAGTTCCACGAGGTCCAATGAGGTCACCAGCCCGCTTTCGTGCAGCAGTTCCATCACCAGATGCGCCTCGCGGAAGGTGGTGCCGCCGGGCACGGTGGTGCCGACGGCCGGGGCGATGGAGGGGTCGAGGAAATCGACATCCAGCGAGACATGCAGCATGCCGTTTGCCGCCCGCACCGCCGTGAGGAACTCGCGCAGGGGGGCCACGACGCCGCGTTCATCCAGAACGCGCATGTCGTTGATGGCGATGTCATGGGTCAGAAGGGCCGCATGTTCGGCGGGGTCAACGGAGCGGATGCCGTAAAGGCAGATGCGCTCGGCCGGGATCACGCCGGGAAAGGGTGGGAAGGAGTCAAACCCGGACCGGCCGGCGATATAGGCCACAGGCGTGCCGTGCAGGTTGCCCGAGGTCGTCGTCATGGGCGTGTGAAAGTCGGAATGCGCATCCAGCCACAAAAGGAACAAGGGCCGTCCGACCGAGCCCGCATGGGCCGCAGCCCCCGAAACCGACCCCAGCGCCAGCGCGTGATCACCGCCGAGCACGATGGGCAGCGACCCGGCCGCCAGCGCCCTTGCGACGGCCTGCGACAGAACTTCGGTCCAGCCGAGAATCTCGGGCAGAGAATGCACCACCGGATTGGGGCAGGTGGCCTGACCCAAGGCGGGCAGGGTCAGATCGCCCCAATCCTCGACCCCATGTCCCAGTTCGGCGATGGCAGCGCCCAAGCCCGCCACGCGGTAGGCCGCTGGCCCCATCACGCAGCCCGCCCGTCGCTGGCCTGCATCGATCGGTGCGCCGATCAGAGTGGTTCTGGACATGCAATCCCTCCCATTTTGTGGCGCACTATCCGGGCATTCTGTGCCCCGGTCCACTGACAAACTGCGCGGAATGCCACGGCTGGCCGGGCGATGTGCCAGCTTGGCCCTATCACGTCTCGCGGCGCAGCGCCGCAACCTGTCTTCCCCCCATTGGACCCCGCGCTAAAACACCCTATGGTCACGTCAAGCTGAACTGCCGTGACCATGCCCGAAAGGACCCACCCATGATCGTCGAGCTTGGACATTTCGCCCTGATCCTTGCCTTTGTCGTAGCCCTGATCCAGACCGTACTGCCGCTGATTGGCGCGCAAAGGAACGACCCCTTGCTGATGGCCGTCGCAGGCCCCGCCGCCACGACGCAATTCCTGCTGATCGCGGTCAGCTTCGGGGCGCTGACCTATGCCTTAGTGACCTCTGATTTCAGCCTGCGGTTGGTGGTGAACAATTCGCATACCCTGAAACCGATGCTCTACAAGGTGGCCGGGGTCTGGGGCAACCATGAAGGCTCATTGCTGCTGTGGGTGCTGGCGCTGAGCTTTTACGGCGCCACGGCGCATTGGTTTGGCGGGCAGTTGCCCGCACGGCTGAAGGCGCGGGTGCTGGCGGTGCAGGGGGCGGTGGCGGTGGCGTTTCTGGCCTTCATGCTCTGGACCTCGAACCCCTTCCTGCGGCTCGAATATCCGCCGATGAACGGGCATGACATGAACCCCCTGCTGCAGGACCCGGGGTTGGCCTTCCACCCGCCGTTCCTGTATTTCGGCTATGTCGGGCTGTCGATGGCCTTCGCCTTCGCCGTGGCCGCCCTGATCGAGGGCAAGGTTGATGCCGCCTGGGGCCGCTGGGTGCGCCCTTGGACTTTGGTGGCCTGGCTTTTCCTGACGATCGGCATCACGATGGGTTCGCTTTGGGCCTATTATGAACTGGGTTGGGGTGGGTTCTGGTTCTGGGACCCGGTGGAGAATGCCTCTTTCATGCCGTGGCTGATTGCCACAGCGCTGTTGCACTCCGCCATCGTGGTGGAAAAGCGCGAGAGCCTGAAGGCCTGGACCATCCTTCTGGCCATTCTGGCCTTCGGCTTCTCTCTGATCGGCACCTTCATCGTGCGGTCGGGTGTGATCACCTCGGTCCATGCCTTTGCGAGTGACCCGACCCGGGGCATGTTCGTGCTGGGGATTCTGGCGGTGTTTGTGGGCGGCGCGCTGACACTGTTCGCGGCACGGGCGGGGCAGTTGGAATCGAAGGGCGTCTTTGCCATGGTCAGCCGCGAGACTGGGCTGGTTCTCAACAATCTGCTTCTCACCGTCGCCTGTTTCGTGGTCTTCATCGGCACGATCTGGCCCTTGATCGCGGAAATCCTGTGGAGCCGTGCCGTCTCGGTCGGGCCCCCCTTCTTCAATGCGGCCTTCATGCCCTTCATGATCGCCTTGGCGGTGATCCTGCCTATTGGTGCCGTGTTGCCGTGGAAACGTGCGGATCTTGGCCGGGCGATGCGGCCCTTTGTGGGCGCGCTGGCGGTGGCGATAGCGGCGGCACTGCTCGCCTATGCGCTGACCTCGGGCCAATCGGCGCTGGGGCCCTTGGGCGTGGCGCTGGCCGTCTGGCTGGTGGCGGGCGCGGTGGTGGACCTGTGGCAGCGCTGCGGGCGGGGCAGTTTTGCCAGCCGTCTGGGTCGTCTGACCCGGCTGCCGCGTGCGGACTTGGGCAAGACCGTGGCCCATGCCGGCATGGGGGTGACGATCTTCGGCATCGTCGCCCTGACCTCTTGGGCGGTCGAGGATATCCGGGTGCTGAAAGTGGGCGAGAGCTTCACCCTCGGCGCCTATCAGGTGCAGTTGCAGGGCGTGCATGATGAGCCGGGTCCGAACTACACCTCGCGCGTGGCCGACATGCTGGTGACGAAGGACGGGGCCGAGGTGGCGGTGATGCATCCGGCCAAGCGCACCTACCCGGTGGCGGCCATGGCCACGACCGAGGCGGCGATCCGCCCCGGCGTCTTTGGCGACATCTATCTGGTGGTGGGCGACCCGCAGGACGGTGGCGGCTATGCGGTGCGGTCGTACCTGAAGCCCTTCGCCGACTGGCTCTGGCTCGGCGGGTTGATGATGGCTTTGGGCGGTGTTCTGTCTCTGACCGACCGCCGCTACCGCGTGGCTGCGGGGGCGCGGCGGACGGTGGTGGGGGTGCCTGCAGAATGAAGCGCCTTCTTCTGCCGCTGGCCTTTGCGCTGCTGGCCAGCCCCGCGCTGGCCGTGCGCCCCGACGAGATGCTGCCTGATCCCGGGCAGGAGGCCCGGGCGCGTGAGTTGTCCCAAGGCCTGCGCTGTCTGGTCTGTCGCAACGAAAGCATTGACGATTCGGATGCCGACCTTGCCCATGACCTGCGCGTCCTGCTGCGCGACCGGATTGCCGCAGGGGATAGCGACAGCCAAGCGGTGGACTACATCGTCGCCCGCTATGGCGAGTTCGTGCTGTTGAACCCCACGACCAAGGGCGCCAACCTGATCCTCTGGCTCGCGGGACCTGCAGCCTTGCTCGCGGGTGCGGGTCTTGCGTTCATCATCACGCGCAGACGCGCCGCCGCACCGGAGGCAGCAGGATTGACTGAACAGGACAAGGCCCGGCTTGCAGACCTTATGAAGGAGTGAGCGGAGGGCTTCCGCCCCCCTGATCCAAGGGGGGCCGCCTAGCCGCGCAAGGCTTTGCGCGGCGCTCTTCGCTGAAAACCCTCCACCGGAGGGTTTTCCGAGCGCTCATCGCCCCTTAGAGAACCCCAAACAGACGCAGGGGGAGCCACGGCTCCCCCCTAGCCGGGCAAAGCTTTGCCCGGCGCTTTTCACTGAAAACCTTCCACTGGACGGTTTTCCGGGCGCTCAAAGCCCCTGCGGATATTTTCCCGTGTGACAGGGTCAGGCGCCTCGGGCGAGGGCGGCGACGCCGGTTCTTGCGATTTCGCGCAGGCCAAGCGGCCGCATCAGGTCGGCGAAGGCGTCGATCTTTTCCGGGGTTCCGGTCATCTCGAAGACGAAGCTTTCCAGCGTCGAGTCCACCACATTGGCCCGGAAGATCTCGGCCAGACGCAGCGCCTCGATCCGCGCCTCGCCCTTGCCGGTCACCTTGATCAGCGCCAGTTCGCGCTGGACCGAGGGGCCTTCGGCCGTCAGGTCATGCACCTCATAGACAGGCACCAGACGCTCCAGTTGCGCCTTGATCTGGGCGATCACTGGGGGGGTGCCGCGCGTCACCACCGTGATGCGGGAGAGATGGCCTTCGTGGTCCACCTCGGCCACCGTCAGGCTGTCGATGTTGTACCCGCGCCCCGAGAAGAGCCCGATCACCCGCGCCAGCACGCCGCTTTCGTTGGCGACCACGGCGGTCAGCGTATGGCTCTCGATCAGATCGCCGTTCGGATCGCGCAACTCGTAAGCGGAATGGCTGCTGGAGCCCTTCTTGATATTGAGAGCGTTCATCTCTTCGCCCCTTTCATACTTGCATAAATATCCCACGGGGGGTGCGGGGGGTGTGAAACCCCCCGCTCCGCCAGATTACACGAGCACCGCCCCCTTGGCGCCGATCACCCCTTGGGTGTCGGCATCGCCCAGCAGCATCTCGTTATGCGGCTTGCCTGACGGGATCATCGGGAAGCAATTCTCATGCTTCTCGACGCGGCAGTCGAAGATCACCGGGCCCGGATAGGCCAGCATCTCGAGGATCGCCTCGTCCAGATCGGCGGGGTCGTCGATGCGGAGGCCTTTGCAGCCGAAGGCCTCGGCCAGTTTCACGAAATCGGGCAGGCTCTCGGACCAGCTCGACGAATAGCGCTCGCCATGCAGCAGTTCCTGCCACTGGCGGACCATGCCAAGGCGCTCGTTGTTCAGGATGAACTGTTTCACGGGCGCGCGGAATTGCATCGCGGTGCCCATTTCCTGCATGTTCATCAGCCAGGACGCCTCACCCGCCACGTTGATCACCAACGAGTCCGGATGAGCGATCTGCACACCGATTGACGCCGGCAGGCCGTAGCCCATGGTGCCCAGACCGCCCGAGGTCATCCAGCGGTTCGGGTCTTCAAAGCCAAGGAATTGTGCGGCCCACATCTGGTGCTGGCCGACTTCCGTGGTGATGTAGCGGTCCATGCCCTTGGTCAGCGCCTCCAGCCGCTCCAGCGCGTATTGCGGCTTGATCACCTTGGTGGAGTTCTTGTAGGTCAGGCACTTGACCGCGCGCCATTCCGTGATCTGCGCCCACCATTTCGGCAGCGCAGCGCGGTTGGTCTTGGACCCCCGGGCGCGCCATTGGCGCAGCACTTCTTCCAGCACCAAGGCCACGTCACCGACGATGCCCACATCAACCCGGATCACCTTGTTGATCGAGGAAGGGTCGATGTCGATATGGGCCTTCTTGGAATGCGGGCTGAAGTCCTTGATCCGCCCGGTGATCCGGTCATCAAAGCGCGCACCGATGTTGATCATCACGTCGCAGCCGTGCATGGCAAGGTTAGCCTCGTACAGCCCATGCATCCCCAGCATGCCCAGCCAGTTCTTGCCGGAGGCGGGGTAAGAGCCAAGGCCCATCAGGGTCGAGGTGATCGGGAAGTCCGTCTCGGCCACCAGTTCGCGCAGCAGGGCAGAGGCGCGGACGCCCGAGTTGATGACGCCGCCGCCGGTGTAGAACACCGGGCGTTCGGCGGTTTCCATGAGGTCGACCAGCTTGGCAATCGCCGCTTCATCCCCACGGACGCGGGGTTGGTAGTGCGAAATCTTGCTTTCCTCACGCGGCGTATATTGCGCCGTGGCGAACTGGACGTCCTTGGGGATGTCGATCAGCACCGGGCCGGGGCGGCCGTGGGTGGCGACGTGGAAGGCCTGGTGGATCGTCTCCGCCAGCTTCGCGGTGTCTTTCACCAGCCAGTTCATCTTGGTGCAGGGGCGGGTGATGCCGACCGTGTCCGCCTCCTGAAAGCCATCGGTGCCGATCATGAAGGTCGGAACCTGACCCGACAGTACGATGATCGGGATCGAATCCATCAGCGCATCCGTCAGACCGGTGACCGCATTGGTCGCACCGGGACCAGAGGTCACCAGCGCCACGCCGGGCTTGCCGGTGGAGCGGGCATAGCCCTCGGCCATGTGGACGGCACCCTGTTCGTGCCGCACCAGAATGTGCTTGATGTCATTTTGCTGGAAAATCTCGTCATAGATCGGCAGCACAGCGCCACCGGGGTAGCCAAAGACCACCTCGACGCCCTGATCCTTGAGCGCCTGCACCACCATTCTCGCACCGGTCATCTGCCGCATAGCCATATCCTTATCGTCAGTAAAAAGCCCCCGGAACTTCTCGGGGGCGCATGGTCACCTGTCAGGGTTGCCGTTACCGGCCCATGCGCCAACACCTAGAGCCTACAGTGGAGAAAGCCATGTCCCGCACCCTTGTCCCGTCATTCCGCAGGGGACACTATGTTTGCAGGGCAGGGGCGTCAACCGCAAATCGACGCGAAAAATGTCGTGGCGGCGGTATTTTTTGAACTATTATTGCGACGGGTGCCCTTGTGGCGCAAGTTTCAGCAAAGGCCCCCGTTGGGGCAGGGCGATGCCGCACAAATCGGCGGAAATTGGCTTAATGTAAATATCCGTTACATCGCATCTTGAACCGTGGGAAGACCGGGGCCATCTTGGGTCCATGTGAAAAGCCTTCACATTCACCGTTCAACCGCAACCCGACCGAAGGAGACAGACGTCTATGTACAGCCAGCCCCAAACCCATCCCGCCTATCGCGGACCGGGCGGCCCCCTTGCTATGGCGCGCAACGTCGAGGCCTGGCTGGACGCGCGTGGCCGCCCGGCCTGGATCGTCGCCATGATCCTCGGTTTCGTCTTTGTCTGGCCCGTGGGCCTTGGCCTTCTGGCCTATATGATCTGGAGCAAACGCATGTTCAACCGTTCCTACGGCGAAGGCCGTGACACCAACCGTGACGCCAACCGCGGCCCCTGGGCCAGCCATTACGGCAGCCAGTGGGGCGGCAAATGCGGCCACCGCCACATGGGGGGCTTCCGCTCCTCGGGCAATTCGGCCTTCGACGCCTACAAGGAAGAGACCCTGCGCCGTCTGGCCGAAGAGCAGGAAGCCTTCCAGTCCTTCCTGCAGCGCCTGCGCGATGCCAAGGACAAGACCGAGTTCGACGCCTTCATGGCCGACCGTGTCAAAGCGGCCCAAGCGCCCAAAGCGCCCGAGTCCGGCGTGGACGACGCCCAAGCCTGACCTGATGCGACTGCGGCCCCTGTGCGGGGCCGCAGCCACCTGACTGACCCTTTCATTGGTTTCTCAAGGACGCCGCCGATGTACGCTGCCCGCCCCTATACCATTCATGTGATCCCCGAGGATCGCCTTTACGCCGACGTGGCCCCGCGCCGCCTGCTGGCCTGGGGCATCGACACGGTGGCCATCGCCATGATCACGGCGCTGTTGATCCCGCTGACCGGGTTCATTGCCCTGTTCTTTCTGGGCGGCCTGTATCTGGCGATCAGCTTTCTCTACCGCTGGCTTGGCCTCGCCCGCGCCTCTGGCACCTTCGGGATGCGCGTGATGGGCCTGACGCTGCGGGATGCGCAGGGCGGGCCGGTTGATGGCCTGACCGCTTTCCTGCACACGCTGTTCTACACCCTGTCGGTGACCTTCGTCTTCCCGCAGGTGATCTCGGTCGCCCTGATGGCCTTCTCGCGCCAGCATCAGGGCCTGTCGGACATCGTGCTGGGCACGCGCCTCGTCAACGCCCACGCGTTTCAGTAATGTAACAAGGCCCTTGGCGACAGCCTTGGGCCTTGGTAACGTCATGGCCTGACCTCATTCAAAGGCCGCCATGCGCCATACGCTTCCCATCGCGCCACAGTTCTACGTGACGGCGCCCCAGCCTTGCCCCTATCTGGACGGCCGGTTCGAGCGGAAGCTGTTCACCGCCCTGCAGGGCGAACATGCGCAGCGCCTGAATGACTCGCTGTCCAAGCAGGGCTTCCGCCGGTCGCAGAACGTGCTTTACAGGCCGTCCTGTGCGGAATGTTCCGCCTGCCTGTCCGCCCGCATCCGCGTGGCGGATTTTGAACCCTCCCGCACCCAGAAGCGCGTGATGAAGGCCGCAAGTCACCTGCGCCGCAATGCCACCTCGCCCTGGGCCACCGAGGATCAGTTCACCCTGTTCCGCCGCTATCTGGATGAACGCCACGCCGATGGCGGCATGGCGGACATGGATGTCTTCGAATTCGCCGCGATGATCGAGGAAACCCCGATCAAATCCCGCGTCATCGAATACACCCGTCCTGCCGGACCCGGTGAAAGGGGCCGCCCGCTGGCCTGCGTCTCGCTGACCGATGTGTTCGATGACGGGCTGTCGATGGTCTATTCCTTCTACGACCCAAGCCTGCAGCACCTGTCGCTTGGGACCTTCGCGATCCTGGACCATATCCAGATCGCGCGGGAGGCGGGATTGCCGTTTGTCTACTTGGGCTACTGGGTGCCGGGGTCGCGCAAGATGGGTTACAAGGCCAAGTTCTCGGCGCTGGAGATTTACAAGGGCGGGCAATGGCAGCCGATCGGCGACCCGGCAGCCCACCGCGCGGAACTGCACCCGCTGTCGGTTGAGCCCATCGCCGAACAGGTCGCCCGCATCGCCTTGCCCGAAGCGCGCAATCCGTGATGCGGGCCACATGAGATTGGCCGCCTTCACCGTTTTGGTGCCCGACTATGACCCGGCCATCGCCTTCTTTTGCGAGGGCTTGGGGTTCCGGTTGACCGAGGATGTGCCGCAGGGCCCCAAGCGCTGGGTCACGGTGGCACCGCCGGGCGAGAACATCCGCCTCGTCCTCGCCCGCGCCGAGGGTCCTGCCCAACGGGCGGCTCTGGCCACGCCTGCGGGAGGCCGCGTCTGGCTGTTCCTGCAGACCGATGATTTCATAGCCGATGCCGCGCGGATCACCGCCGCCGGTGGGGTCTTCGAGGAAGACCCGCGTCATGAACCCTATGGCACCGTCGCCGTGTGGCGCGACCCCTTTGGCAACCGTTGGGACCTGATCCAGCCGATATCCTGACCCACCGCCGGGAAGGCCCAAGAATTTTCGGCGAAAATTCTTGGGATGCCGTCGTCCTGCCGAGCTTCAATGCGGATTAGGGTTGCACATCGCCGCACAAGAATTTTCGGCGAAAATTCTTGTGTTTGCGCCGTTCAGCGGGCTGTGCGGCGCGCGGCGGCCATCCGTGCCGCCATCCGCAGGGCGGCAATGGTGCTGTCGGGCCGGGCCATCCCTTTGCCGGCGATGTCAAATCCGGT
This sequence comes from Paracoccaceae bacterium, assembly GCA_947371955.1. Classification (GTDB taxonomy): domain Bacteria; phylum Pseudomonadota; class Alphaproteobacteria; order Rhodobacterales; family Rhodobacteraceae; genus Stagnihabitans. Next base: position 9,321 of record CANBRQ010000089.1, read on the forward strand.
GCCGTGATCGGGCGAGGTGCGGATGAAGGGCAGGCCGAGCGTTACATTCACCCCACCGTCGAAATCCAGCGTCTTGATCGGGATCAACGCCTGATCGTGGTACATGCAGACGGCCGCGTCATAGCTGGAGCGGGCGCGGGCGTGAAACATCGTGTCCGCCGACAGCGGGCCGCGCAGGTCATAGCCCTCGGCCCGCAGACGGTCCAGGAGGGGGACGATCATGGCTATCTCTTCGCCACCCATCGCCCCGCCTTCGCCCGCATGCGGGTTCAGGCCTGCGATGGCCAGCCGGGGATGGGTGATGCCGAAATCGCGCTGCAGGCCTGCGGCGGTCAGGCGGATCACCTCTTCCAGCAGGGCGGGGGTCAGGGCGCGGGGCACCTCGGACAGCGCGATATGGATTGTGGCGGGGACGACGCGCAGCGTCTCGGACGCCAGCATCATCACCACCGGCACGTCACCGGCCAGATGGGCGAGGTATTCGGTATGGCCGGGAAAGGCGAAGCCCGCGCCGTCCTTCAGCGCCTTCTTGTGGATGGGCAGGGTGCAGATCGCCGCAGCCGCGCCGCCCTGTACCAAGGCCACGGCGCGGGCGATGACGTCGATCACACCTTGGGCGTTTTCGGGCTGCGGCTGGCCCGGGATGGCTTGACCCGCAAAGCGGTGCGGCAGGACCGGCAGAAGATCCGGGGGAACCGCCGCCGACAGGGCGGGCGAGGTGATTTCGGCAAAGGCCGCTCCGGCGGGCAGGTGCCTTGGGTCCCCGATCCAGAAGAAGGGCAGGTCGGGCAGGGCGGCGCGGGCGGCTATGGCTATTTCAGCGCCGATGCCTGCAGGCTCGCCGCAGGTCAGCGCAATCGGCAGGGGGCGTGTCATTGACGGACGATGATCGCTTGGCTGCGCAACTCTTCCAGATAGGCTTGGGCCAGCATGGTCAGCCTGCGGTTCACAAGCTGGCTGCGCACGTCATCCGCCGAAGGCTCCACCGCCGAGGCCGGACGGCGGGCGCAGATCATCAAGAGTTGAGCGGCCCCATTGGCACCCGTCACGACAGCACTTTCGCCGGCATCCAGACCGGACATGGCCGCGCGCAGGCCCAAGGGCACCGAAGCCTCGGGCGAGGTCTGGCGCTGCAGGGCCGCAGCCGGCATGCCGCGCGCCTGCACGTTCAACTGCTCGCAACCCGAGATACTCGCCTGCAGCCGCGCCAGATCGGTGGCCGTGCTGGGCTGGAACACGGCATAATCCACCGTTGAAGCGCCCTTGGCGGTGCCCTCGCCCTCGCTTTGATCGCGCAGGAAGTACAGCGCCACGGCGCCTTGTTGCGGGATGGGCGGCGTCATCTCACCCGGTTTCAGCGCCGCAATCGCCGCCACCACATCCGGCGGCAGCGCCGTGACGTCGACCCAGCCCAGAACTCCGCCGTCCGCCGCCGTATTGACCTTGGAGAACAGCTTGGCCTGCAGCGCGAAATCATCCGCGTTCTTCACGTGGTCCTTGATGCGTTGCGCAATCGTGGTCACGTCGCTTTTGCCATCATCCGGCAGCACGATTTCCGACAAGAGCACCCGCTTGGCCCCGCCTGAGGCCGCACCCATCGCAATCGCGCGGTCCACCTCGGCATCCGAGACATGGATCCTGCCGCCGAACTTGGCGCGCAGCACCGCGCGCCAGAGCACGCCCGCCTTGACGAAATCGCGGAAGGTTTCGGGCTGCACCTCGGATTCCGCCAGCGCCTTCAGGAAATCCTCGGTCGCCATATTGGCGCGGCCGGCGAATTCCGCCATGCCGGCGGTCACGTCCGGCTCGGCCACGGTAATGCCGAAGCTGTGCGCGGCATCCTGCTGCAGACGATCCGAGATCAGGCCATCCATCGCCAGTTGCGCGATGTCTCCGGGTTGGTGCAGGGCGTTCAGGAAGGCGATGCGCTGCTTGACCTCATACCTTGTGACCACGGTGCCATTCACGGTGACCGCCGGGGCAAAAAGGTCCGCCTGCGCCGCTGCGGGCAGCGCCGCCCCGGTCAGAGCCAACCCCAGCCCCAGCATCCCTGCCAGAACCGCCCGCATCACCCGATCAACCATCCGCTTCATCATCCGTTCTTCCATCTTCGTCACCTGCGGCACACCTGCTGCGTTCCACTGCGCGAACTGCCGCCGAAGCCCAGAAGCTCGACCGAGAGGCCAAAATCCGTGCTGGGCTTCACACTAGCCGACGACGTGTATCTGCGCGAGACGGAAAGATCGACCGACAGGCATTCATTCTGGAAGTTCAGCTTCAAACCGGCCTGCGCCATCGCATGCGCCGCCAGATCATAGCGATTGGTCACCTGCGCCCGCCAGTTGCGCGTCATGTCATAGGTCGCATCCAGCACAATCTCGCGCACCGGATCGGGGCGGTTCTCACTCGCCGCCGCCATCAGGTATTCATAGCCGCCCGACACCGCATAGGTCGGGCGCTTGAGGTCAAAGCGCATCTCGCCCTTGGTCAGCGACAGATTGTCCGCCGCCACCACCCGCCCCGTCATGCTTAGGCCCGAGGCATTGGCGACCGAGCCTGACACCAGCCAGTCCGAACTGCGCCCCGACAGGCCCGAGGCCTTGGCGAACTGGCCCAGATCGGCACAGCGCAGGACGCGGCCCGCCGTCAGGCCCAAAGTCCAACCAGTGGCGGCGGTGCGCAGGTAGTTGAGGCCAAGATTGACCCGCGTGCCGCCCTCGAAGGCATCCGACCCGGGGTAGCGGTCCAGCGCGAAGAGGTTGCTTTCGTCGAACTCGACCAGCGTGGAATCCTCGTTGGGGATCCGGCTGTCCGGTTTGGGGGCGGCCACGATCTGCACCACCGGCTCGATCAACTGCGTCGTGCCGTCGGCACCGGCCTTGACCCATGGCCAGCGCAGTTCCACCCCGGTCACGGCCGTGCCGCGATAGGGATAGCCGCTGTAGGTGGCATCCTGCCTTATGGCGTAGAAATCCGCCTCGGCATCGGCGCCGGTGGAAATCTCAATCCCGTTCGTCAACGTCCAGTTGCGGCGCCAAGTGCCCTTGAACGTCACCCGGCTCATGTCGCGGCCATCCGCGATGCCGTCAAGATTGCTGTCCAGAAGCGAGGCCGAGGGACGGTAGTGGCTGTTGGTCTGGAACTGAAACTCGCCCTCGCCGCCAAGGATGGCGGGCAGGAAGCGGCGGTGGAAGGTGAAATCGGTGATCAGCACCGGCTGGATCGTGTTGTCCTCATCCGCCCGAAGGGAGCGCAGGGCGGCGATCTGGCCCGAGAAGTAGAGATTGCGCTGCACGCGTGTGATGGACACCGTGCTGTCCAGCCGGTCGGCATCGGAAATGCCGTAGTCCAGCAGATAGGATTTGTCGCTGACCGCGATGCCATGCAGCGCCAGCGTGTAGCCGCCGCCAAGGTCAAAGGCGCCGGTCGCCTCGACATAGCCCCGGGCGCGGTCGGATTTGATGTGGTCTTGCGTGACCGCCCCCTGCACCTCCAGCGTGCCGTGGCGATAGGCCTCGCGGTAGCGCAGGTCCAGCGTGCGGTCGCCGCCTGTGGTCAGGTACGGCGTCAGCAGCAGGTCGCGGCTTGGGCCAAGGACGATGAAATAGGGCAGTTTCAGCCCGGTGCCCAAGGCGGTGGTCGTCCGCATCCGGGGCATCAGGAAGCCCGTGGCGCGGTGCAGCGTCGGGTCGGGCACGCGCAGGACGGGCAGGTACAGCACCGGTACCCCGGCAAAGCGCAGCGTGGCGTCCGAGAACCAGATTTGCTGCGCCACGGCATCATGCACCACCTCACGCGCGCGGATCTCCCACAGGGGGGTGGTGGACCCCTTGCAGATCGTGCAGGTCGAAGCGGTGACCTGCCGCATCGCCGTATAGCGTCCGGCATCGGTGCGCAGCACTTGGCTTGCCGCCAGTTGCAGTTTCTGGTCCAGCACGATCCGGGCCGAGGTCAAAAGCCCCTCGGTCAAATCCGAAGACAGTTCGGCCTGATCGGCCAGAAAGACGCCGCCCTTGCCGTCATCGATATGGATCGGGCCGGTGATGGACAGGTGGTCGGCGGTCTGGTCATAGGTGATGGCGGCGGCGGTCAGGTGCTGGCCTTTGAAGAAGACCTCGACATGCCCCTTGGCCACCAGAACCGAGGCGGATTGCAGCGTGACACTGTCGGCCACCAGCGTTGCCCGGTCCGGCGTCGTGGCTTGCGCCCATGCCCAGCCGGGCAAAAGCAGCAGCAATGCCAGAAGCAGCCCGCGCATCAACCATCCTCCAGATGGAGCAAGAATCCCAAGGCCAGCATGGCTGCTGCAAGGGGCGGAGTCCATGCGGCCATAAGCACGGGGATCTGGCCGTTTTCGCCCAAGACCTGCCCGAAGTTGCGCAGGAAGAAGACGCCGAAGCCGGACAGGATGGCGAACAACACCAGCGTGCCGGTCTTGGCCATGCGGGCGTGGCGCATGGTGAAGCCTGCCGCAATCAGGACCATCGCGGCCAGAAGCAGGGGCAGGGCCAGTTCCATCTGGAACCAGACCTGATGGCTGCGCGCCGAAAATCCTGCCTTTTCAAGGCTGCGGATATAGTTGGGCAGGTTCCAGAAGCTGATCGCACTGGGGGTGCCAAAACTGTCGTGGATGCGGTCGCGGGTCAGGTCGGTGGCGATCGTGTCGCCCTCTGCCAGGGCCTTGACGTTGCGTTCGGGGTTGTCCTCGGTCAAGGGCCAGGCCTTGGCTGACGAAAGCTGCCAGAAGCCGGGGATCAGCGTGGCCTTGCCCGCCTCGATCCGCTGCTGGGGGGAGCCGTCGGGGGCGAAGGTCAGGAAACTGGCCTGAAACAGCACGGTGCCGTCCAGATTGGCCCGCGCCGCCTCGATCACCGTCTGGCCTGCGTCATTGCCCTGCCGCAGCCACAGGCCCTGATCGGACACCGACAGGACCGACCCGCCGCGCGCATGGCCCGCCGACAGCGTGTCATAGCGGCGTGAGGTGGCAGCGACCAACGGGTCCAGCACGGCCACGGCAAAGACGCCGATCAGGAAGGCGGTCATCACCGGTGCCATCAGGAACGACAGGCCCGACCGGCCCGAGGAGCGCACGACCACCAGTTCCGACGACCGCGCCAGCCCAAGGAAGAGGGCAATCGCCGACAGAATCAGGATCAACGGCAGGATGCGGTAGATCGTGGCGGGCACGTTCATCAGCGACAGTTGCAGGGCCTCGGCCATCGACAGGCCGGGATTGGCGAATTTGCGCAGCTCGTCAATGAGATCGATCATCAGCATCAGCGCGAAGAACCCGGCGAAGACGCGCAGGAACAGCCACAAGAAGCGCTTTGCGATGTACAGGTTCAGGATCATGCGACGTCCACCTTCGCCACATGCCGGGGTTTGCCCGCCCACCAGAGCAACGCCCAAGCCATCAGCAGCCCCACAACCGGGGCCACATAGGCCAGCGCCCAGCCCTGCGGTGTTCTGCCCCCCAGCGCGTTGGAGGCCGTCGCCAATCCCTGCACCGCCACCAGAAGACAGACGGCCAGCACGATCTGCCGCCACAGGCCAAACCGGCTGAAGCCCCCCACCAGCAGCGAGGCGAAACCCACCAGCGTGACAGATACCGCCAGCATCGGCTCGGCAAAGCGGTTGTGGCCGTCAAAGCGCAGGGCATCCGCCGTCTCGCCGGTTTCGGTCACAAGCGCAGGTGTGGGCCAGAGCAGTTCCGCCGTCGAAAGTTCACCAGACGAGCGGTTGGGGCGCACGGAGGCGGTCAGCAAGGCCCCGATGTCAAAGGTGAAATCGGCAAAGCGGGTGACGGACAGCCGCTGGGTCGCCATATCCAGCACCTGCGCCATGCCATTGAACATGATCAGCTTCGGCCCAGCATCGCCGCGCACGAACAAGGCCTTGCGGGCGGTGTAGGTGGTATGCTCGACCGGGTCGCGTTCATCGGCAAGGAACATGTCGAGAAGTTCGCCCTGCGGCGAAATCTCGCGGATATACAGCGTCACGTCGGGGGAAGGGTGACTGAACTGCCCCTCGTTCAGATAGCGGGCGGTGATGTTTTCCGACATGGTGGCCCGGGCGGAAACCAGCGTGGCGCGGCTGGCGGGCACAAGGACATGCGCCATGACCAGCATCATCAGCGCCACGATCAGCCCGAAGTAGAACACCGGCCGCGCAAGGCGAAAGCCGGAAAAGCCCGTGGCCTGCATGACAACAAGCTCGCTTTCCGTCATCATCCGGTTGGTGCCGTAGACGGTGGCGATGAAGGCCGCGACCGGCAGCACCAGCTTGATCACCGAAGGCAGCGTCAGCAGGCTGAATTCCAGAAACACCAGGGCGCTTTGCCCGTCGCCGATCAACTGGTCAAACAGGCCCACCGCCTTGTTGATCCAGTAAACCCCCACCAGAACCAGCGCAAAGAACCCGAACAGGCCCATCAGTTGCGACAGAATATAGCGGTCGATCCGGGGCAAATTCGGTCCTCTGGTCTCATGGCGCACAATCAGGCGTCAGGCCGGGACCCTAAACCGAAAGCCGCCCGGGGTAAAACTCATATCTGGCCAAAGCCCCCCCTCGGGGCTAGCTTGCGGCGTATCCCGGCCACCCGTGTGGCCGTCCCCTGCCGGAGCACCCCATGACCGACGTTCTTTCCCCCGAAATCCTTGGCCTTGATGTCGAGGCGCTGGCCTCTCGCACCGGTCGCATCACGATTCTGGTCGATGGCACCGAGCCCGCCCATGCCGCCGCCCGCCGGATCGACCGGCTGACCAAGGGGGCGGTGTCGCGGCTGATGGCTTCTGACGCGTGGGGCAAGGTGAAACCCGGCGAGGCGATGGACCTGGCCTGGCCCGCAGGGCTGGCAGCGGAAGCCGTGCAGGTGCTGCGCCTGCCGCGCAAGGCCGATGCGGCGGCGGCCCGCAAGGCGGGCGGGGCAATTGGCCGGGGCAAGGCCGAGACGCTGGTGCTCATGGAAAACCACCCGCGCCAGTCGGACCTTCTGCTTGGCCTTCTGTTGCGCGCCTATGATTTTGACGTCTACAAGTCGGGTGAGAAGACGCCGCGCAAGCCGGTGACGCTGATGGTGGCGGATGTCGAAGCCTCCACCGAGCTGCTGGGCTCTGCAAAGGCGCTTGCCGAGGGGATTTTCTTCACGCGCGATCTGGTGAATGAACCGGCCAATGTTCTGACCACGATCGAATTCGCCCACCGTCTGACCGGCCTGCGCGACTTGGGCGTGCAAGTCGAGGTGTTTGACGAAGAGGAACTGGAACGGCTGGGCATGCGGTTGCTGCTGGGCGTCGGCATCGGCTCGGAATGCCCGACCAAGATGGTGGTGATGCGCTGGAATGGCGGGGTGGAAGGCGAGGCGCCCTTCGCGCTGGTTGGCAAGGGTGTGTGCTTTGACACCGGCGGCATTTCCATCAAGCCCGCAGGTGGCATGGAAGAGATGACGATGGACATGGGCGGCGCGGGCGTGGTGGCTGGGGTGATGAAGACCCTCGCGCTTCGCGGGGCCAAGGCCAATGTGGTGGGGCTGGTCGGGCTGGTGGAGAACATGCCGGACGGTCGGGCCCAGCGTCCGGGCGATATCGTAAAGTCGATGAAGGGTGACACGGTCGAGGTGATCAACACCGATGCCGAAGGCCGTCTGGTGCTGGCCGATGTGCTTTGGTACGCGCAAGAGACCTTCCACCCCAAGGGTATCATCAACCTCGCCACCCTGACCGGGGCGATCATTGTGGCCCTGGGCGCGGAACACGCCGGGGTGTTTTCCAACAATGACGGGCTCTGCGCCGATTTCCTGAAAGCCGCCGGGGCCGAAGGCGAGGGTGCGTGGCGGATGCCCATGGCGCA
>CANBRQ010000090.1 GCA_947371955.1 Paracoccaceae bacterium
GTTGGTGGCCTCCACCGGCACGACCTCGACGCCATCGGTAAAGCGCCGCAGGCCGGACCAGAGGTGGACATCGACCACGCGCTTAGCCCTTCTTGGCCTTGATCGCCGCCAGAACCTTCGGCGGCGACAGTGGCAAGGACCGCAGACGCGCGCCGGTGGCCATGGCCACGGCATTGGCAATCGCGGGCAGCGGCGGGGTGATCCCCGTCTCGCCCACGCCGCGCACGCCGTAGGGGTGGCCGGGGTTCGGGACCTCGACGATGACCGTGTCGATCATCGGCAGGTCGGACGCGACCGGGATGCGGTAATCAAGGAACACGGCGTTCTGCAGACGGCCATTGGCGCCGTAGACATATTCCTCGTTCAAGGCCCAGCCGATGCCCTGCACAGCACCACCCTGATACTGCCCCTCGACATAGGCCGGATGGATCGCCGTGCCTGCATCCTGCACCACCAGATAGCGCAGAATGGTCGTGCGGCCGGTCTCCGGGTCCACTTCCACATCGACCACATGGGTGCCAAAGCTGGCCCCCACGCCATCGGCGTTGGTCTCATGGTGGCCCGAGATCGGACCGCCGGTGCCGCCCATCTTCGCGCCGATTTCCGCGATGGTCATCGGCGGGAACTTGCCCGCGTTCGGACCGGCGGGCATGGCCGCGCCGTCTTTCCATTCGACGGCCTCTTCCTCGATGCCCCATTCCTTCGCGGCCCGGCGGCACATCTCGCGGATCGCAGAGCGCGCCGCTTCCACGGCGGCCTTGCCGCTCGCAAAGGTGGCGCGGCTGCCATGGCTGGGTTCGTTGACCCCAAGTGCCCCGGTTTCCACGATATTCACCCGGACGGCCTCATAGGCGATGCCCAAAGTTTCGGCCACCATCAGCGACATGGACGCGCGGCTGCCGCCGATATCCGGCGTGCCGATGGACACCGTCACCGTGCCATCCTCGCCGATCGCCAGCGAAACCGAGGTTTCGCCGCCATGGTTGAACCAGAAGCCGCTCGCAATCCCGCGACCCTGATTGGGGCCCAAAGGTGCCAGCAGGTTCGGGTGCTTCTTGGTGGCTTCCAGCACCTCGACCAGACCGATGCGGGCGTAGGTCGGGCCGTAGCTGGCCTTCACACCTTCATGCACCGCGTTCTTCAGGCGCACATCCAGCGGGTCCAGCCCGAGTTCGTGGCACATCTCATCCACAAGGCTTTCCACCGCAAAGGCCGCCATCGGCGAGCCCGGCGCGCGGTAGGCGGCGGCTTTCGGGCGGTTGGCCAGAACTTCGACGCCTTCATGCATCACGGCGGGGATATCATAGCAGGCCAAGGCGCAAGACAGCGCTTCGCCGACTGGCGACGCCCCAACGAAAGCGCCACCCTGCATGCGGAAGTTGACATGGGCGGCGGTGATCTTGCCGTCCTTGGTCATCCCCAGCTTCACATCCATCGAGGCCGAGGCGGTCGGCCCCGTGGCACGCAGCACATCCGAGCGGCTCATCACCAGCTTGACCGGCTTGCCACCGGCCTTGCGCGACAGGGCAAGGGGCAGGGCCTCCATGAAGATGATGGTCTTGCCGCCAAAGCCGCCGCCGATTTCGGACGGCGTGACGCGCAGTTGCGACGCCTCCAGCCCGAGGACGGCAGAGCACATCCGGCGGATGTACCACTGGCCTTGTGTGCAGACCCACATCTCGCCCTTGCCATCCGAGCCCAGCTGGGCCACGCAGGCATGCGGTTCGATATAGCCCTGATGGGTCGCCTCGGTCTTGTAGGTCTGTTCGCGGATCAGATCGGCGGCGGCAAAGCCTGCCTCCAGATCGCCATGGCCGAACTCGATCTTCTTGGACACGTTGGGCGGCGAGCCTTCCGGCACCGTATGGTCACCCACACCGGCGCGGATCACCGGAGCGTCCATGCGCAAGGCATCATCGACGTCGATGACATGCGGCAGAACCTCGTACTCGACCTTGATCAGCTTGGCCGCATCTTCAGCCAGCAGCCGCGACGTGGCCGCCACCGCAGCGACGGCATGGCCGTCATACAGCGCAACCTCCCCCGCCATCGAGTTTTCCTGCAGGTTCCAATCCTCGCCGGTCAACCCGGTCGGGAAATCTGCGCGGGTGATCACCGCCTTGACGCCGTCCAGCGCCAAAGCCGCCGATGCGTCGATCTTCAGGATCTTCGCATGGGCATGGGGGGAGCGCACCACGGCGGCGTGCAGCATCCCCGGCAGGGACATGTCCGCGCCGTAGCGGGCGCGCCCGGTCACCTTGTCCAGCCCATCGGGCCGGTCCGGACGGGTTCCGATCAGACGGTATTCGGACTTCAATTCATCCTTCGGCATCACACAGCCTCCCGCAGTTCAGCCGCCGCATCCATCACGGCGCGGACGATCTTGTCATAACCCGTGCAGCGGCAGAGGTTCCCTGCCAGCCAATAGCGTACTTCGGTTTCGGTCGGGTCGGGGTTGTGGTCCAGAAGCGCTTTCGAGGCCACAAGAATCCCAGGCGTGCAGAAGCCGCATTGCAGGGCCGCATGTTCGATGAACTTGCGCTGCAAGGGGTGCAGGGTGCCGACATCGGCCAAGCCCTCAACGGTGCCGATTGTCTTGCCCTCGGCTTCCACGCCCAGCATCAGGCACGAACACACCAGCACCCCATCCACAGTCACTGAACAGGCGCCGCAATCACCCGTCCCGCAGCCCTCTTTGCTGCCCGTCAGGCCCAACTGATCGCGCAGGCAATCCAGCAAAGACTCACGCGGGTCAGCGAGGAAATCGACATTGTCGCCGTTCACCACGGCAGAGACATGAACCTTGCTCATCAAACGGCTCCTTTGGCGCGGTCATAGGCGATGCGGGCGGCGCGGGCGGCAAGGACGGCCACCACGTCCTTGCGGAACTCCACCGTGCCGCGACGGTCGGTGATCGGAACGGCGGCGGCAGTGACCGCAGCCTGCAGGGCGGCGATCGCCGCGTCATCAAGGGTCGAGCCAATCAGCGCCGCAGCGGCATCGGCGGCGACCAAAACCTTCGGCGCCACGGCACCCAAGGCCACACGGGCGGCAATGATCTTGTCACCGTCCAGCGTCACACTGACCGCCACGCCGACCACGGCAATGTCCATCTCGGTGCGCGGGATGAAGCGCAGATAGGCGTCGCCCGAGTTCTTGCCGCGCGGCGGCAGGGTGATCGCCGAGATGATCTCGCCCTGCTGCAGCACATTGCGTCCCGGGCCTGCCGGAATATCCTCAACCGCGACCTCACGAGACCCGTTGGGCCCCACGACGGTCACAGTCGCCCGTGCCGTCACCAGCCCCGGCACCGAATCCGCCGCCGGTGAGCCATTGCACAGATTGCCCGTCAGCGTGGCGCGGCCCTGCACCTGGGTCGAGCCGACAAGGCTCATCCCCTCGACCACGCCCGGCCATTCGGCGACCAGTTCGGCGTGACGGCCCAAGTCGATGCCCGAGACGGCAATGCCGATCTTCCAGCCGCCATCTTCCGTGCGGGCAATGTCATGCACGCCGGGGATCAGTTTCAAATCGATCAGATGATCCGGCGTGACGGTTCCGGCGCGCAGTTGCACCAGAACATCGGTCCCCCCGGCCAGAAAGCGCGTCACGCCGCTGGCGCTGGCTGCAATCTGCACGGCTTCATCAAAGCTCTGCGGTTTATAGTAGTGCATTTTCTCTCCTCTTGGACGAGGTATGGAATCCTGTTGGCAGACCACCCTACGCCAAGCCTTTGGCCGCGCCAACCAGAAGCTGGCAGCCTTGGGCCCTGCGGTTGTGAATGATAGCCTGCCTTGCGCGCAGGCCAATGCCACAGCGCCTTGATGGCATGGATATTTCGGGGGAAGTGGCAGCCCGTAGGGGAGTCGAACCCCTCTTACCTGGTTGAAAACCAGGTGTCCTAACCGATAGACGAACGGGCCACTGCGGCGCTGATTATGACAGGCGGCGGGGGGCTGCAAGGGGGGAAATGCAGGAATCTGGTCCGGAAGGTCGCCACCCACAGGGCTGTGGCGCGCTCACTTTTTCGCAGACGCGCTTGGCTTTGCCCGGCGTTGCGCCACATCTTGCGCTATATTCGGCCATAGAAGGACACCCGACAGATGACAACGCGCAGAGAGATTCTTGGCGGCGCAGGCCTGCTGGCCCTGACCGCCCTAACCGGAGCCCCCATGATGACCCAAGCCGCCGCCCTGACCGCCGATCCCGCCCCGGAGTGGAGCTTCGAATCCATCTACGGCGGCACCTACGATTCCAAGGACTTCGCGGGCAAGGTGGTGCTTCTGGTCAACACCGCCTCGCTCTGCGGCTATACCCCGCAGTATACCGCCCTGCAAAAGCTGCAGGACACCTACAAGGACAAGGGGCTGGTGGTCTTCGCTGTGCCCTCGGACGATTTCCATCAGGAAAAGAACAGCAACGGCGAGGTCAAGGCTTTTTGCGAGTTGAACTACGGCATCACCATGCCAATGGCGGTGATCTCCAAGGTGACCGGCGATACGGCGCATCCCTTGTACAAATGGCTCTGGGCCAAGGCGAAATTCGCGCCGGAGTGGAATTTCAACAAGGTCCTGTTCGACCGCACCGGCCGTGTCGTGGCGACATGGCGTTCCGGACCCGAGCCGATGGGCGGCGAGATCGAGGCGACCGTCCAGAAGGTTCTGGCGCAGGCCTGATCAGCCGCCTTTATGCCCTGACAACAGCCGGGCCAGCCACGGCCCGGTGAACAAGACCAAAAGAAACCGCGACATCTGCATGGTCATCACGAACGGCACATCTACCGGGGTCGAGGCCGAGATGATCGCCACCGAATCTGCCCCTCCGGGGCTGGTTGCAAGATAGGCCGTCAGGGGGTCAACGCCCGCGACAAGCACCAACACCCAGGCCGCCCCGCCACAGATGGCAATCAGCAGCAGGATCGAGGCGAAAACCCTTGGAAACACCCGCGCCGCATGGCCCAGGATCGCGGGCGTGAAGCGCAGTCCAATCGCCCAGCCGATCGTCGCATAAGCCAGCGCCAGCAGCCAGGGCGGAAGCACCACGGTCACCCAGCCCGATTGCACCAAGGCCAGCCCGCCAAACATCGGCAGCAAAAACGTCCCGCCCGGTATCTTCAGTTTCAGCCCGGCAAAGGCCAGCGCCGCCGCCAGCCCCACCGTCTCCAGCACCGCGCGCGGGCTGACGGCGGGAAACCAAACCACCTCGGGCACTTTGCCGCCCGCCACGCCGAAGCTGTGCGCCACCAGCGTTGCCGCCACCGCCACGCACGCCACCCGCAGATACTGCATGAAGGCCACGAGGCGAATATCCGCGCCATAGTCCGCCGAAATCACCGTCATGACCGAGGCCGCTCCGGGGGCCGAGCCCCAGATCGCCGTCGTCCCCGGCAGCAGCCCGGTCCGCGCCAGGGCCCAGCCCAAACCGGCCGAGACGACAATCGTCGACAGCGTTCCCAGCACCACGATCGGCCATTTCGCCACCACCTCGGTCAGCATCGACGCAGGCAGGATCGTCGCAATCATCAGCCCCACCACGCCTTGCGCAAAATGCATCGACAGACCCGGCAGCGCCACGCCACGCCCGGCAATCGCCAGCAGGATCGCCGCCGCCATCGGCCCCAGCAGAAGGGCGGCCGGCAGATGGAACACCTCCAGCCCCGCCGTCAAAGCCGCCGACAGCACAATCAAGCTGCCCCAGCGCAGCACCACGCCACGCGGCCTATGGTATTCCGTCTCGCTCACGATGGTGCTTCCGCCTGCTGCTGCCGCCCTCTGCTACAACCCGCCCCGCCCCGCTGCAACCTCCGACAAACCAGCTCATTCAGACTTGATCCTAATTCGTATCTGTCGTAAACAAACCCCGACACAGGAGGACCCGATGGCGGTGAAGAAGGAAGAGCGTCTGCTCAACGTAGGCATTCTGGGCTGCGGGCCGATCTCGCAATTCGCGCATCTGGAATCGGTGCAGAAGGGCCGCAACACCACCCTGCGCGCTGTTTGTGACGCGGATGAGGGGCTGGCCAACCGCTTCGGGACCTTCTACGACGCCGAGCGGATCTTCCCCGACTATGACCAGATGCTGGCCGACGACACGATCGAGGCCGTCATCATCGGCATCTCCGACGCATTCCACGTCCCTGCCGCGATCAAGGCGCTGGAAGCGGGCAAGCACGTGCTCTGCGAAAAGCCCATCGGCCTGTCGGTCGAAGAGGTGCTTGACCTGCAAAAGGTCGTCCACGCCACCGGCAAAGTGCTTCAAGTCGGCCACATGCTGCGCTTCGACCCCGGCATCCAGTCCGCCCACGACTTCCTGCGGGATGAAATGGGCGAGATCCTCGCCCTGAAAGCCTGGTACTGCGACTCAACCGCCCGCTACACCAACACCGACGCCATCCAGCCGATGCACCGCACCGGAACCCGCCCCCTGAAGCCCGCCGGGAACCCGAAAGCCAATCTGAAACGTTACAACATGCTGGCCCACGGCTGCCATCTTCTCGACCTCGCCCGCTACCTCTGCGGCCCGATCACCGAAGTCCACGCCCGCCACCGCGAGAAATACGGTGCGATGTCATGGTTCGTCGATGTCGAGTTCGAGAACCGGGCGCTTGGCCACCTTGACCTGACCCTCTCGGTCCGGATGGACTGGCATGAAGGCTTCCAGATCTACGGCCAAAACGGCTCCATCGCCGCCAACATCCTGAATCCGTGGTACTATCGCGCCTCCGAAGTCGACATCTTCCGCGAGGCCGACGCCTCCACCCACCGCGTCCTTGGGGCGGACGGGCACTTCTACCGCCGCCAATTGGAGGGCTTCGCAGACGTCATCCTGAAGGGCATCCCCCAAGAGGGTGCCAATATCGAAGACGGCGTGGAATCCGTCCGCGGCATGGTCGCCATCATGCAATCGGCTGAAACCGGCAAGCCCGTGAAACTCGCAGACGCCACAGGTCCGGTATGATCCCCGCCATCTTCTCGCGCACCTATCCCCTGACCACCGCCGCCGAAACCTTCGCTGCCGTAAGGTCCGATGGTTTCAAGGCAGTACAGTTCAACCTCTCCAACCTCGGCTTCCCCCCGCTGCCCGACACGCTCCCCGAAGGGCTGGAGGCCGCTGCGGCCCAAGCCGCCAGCACTGGCATCCAGATCAGCGCCCTGTCCGGCACCTGGAACATGGCCCACCCAGACCCGGCCCACCGCGCAGCACAACGCCCCAAGTTCCTCAACGTCCTGCACGCCGCCAAGCGCCTTGGCACCCCCATCGTCACCCTCTGCACCGGCTCGCGCAACACGGCCAACATGTGGGAAGCTCACCCCGACAACGCCACGTCCGAGGCCTGGGCCGACCTTGCCGCCGAACTGACTTGGGCGCTGGACCACGCCGCCCAGCTTGGCCTGAAACTTGCCATCGAGCCTGAACCCGCCAATGTCATCCACAACGCCGAAACCGCCCGCCGCATCCTGCACGACATGCAAGCGCCGCACCTTGGCATCGTGCTGGACGCCGCCAACCTGATCCCCGCCGAGGATGCCAAGCGCCAGAACGCCATCCTTGAACATGCCCTGACGCTCTTGGGGGCAAACCTCCTCCTCGCCCACGCCAAGGATCACGACGCCACCGGCAAAGTCGTTCCCCCCGGCGACGGCGTCATCGACCTGCCCGGCTTCGTCGCAGGCCTGAAAAGCGCAGGCTTCACCGGCCCGCTGATCGGCCACGGCTTCGATGCCGCCGATGCTCCCCGCGCCGCAATGGTCCTGACTGCCCTATGCCAGCCGTGAGAAGCACCTTCCAAACCCCAGACGGCACCACCCTCGCCTTCGAGGTCGAGGGCGAGGGCCGCCCCGTCCTGTGGCAGCACGGGTTAGGCGCCACCTCCGCCCAACCCGCCGAGGTCTTCCCGCCCAATACTGAAAAGGCCAAGTTCCAGCGCATCACCCTGATCTGCCGAGGCCACGAAGGATCCCAACTCGGCGACCCGCAAAACCTCTCCATCGCCCAATTCACCGACGACGCGCTGGCCCTCCTTGACCACCTCAACCTGCAAACAATCGCCGCAGGCGGCATCTCCCTTGGCGCAGCCATCGTTCTCCGCCTAGCCGCCCTCCACCCGACCCGAGTAAACGCCCTGATCCTCGCCCGCCCCGCATGGGTCGCCGACCCGGCCCCGCAAACCATGAAAGCCTACACGGAAGTCGCCCGCCTTCTTGCCAGCCATGGAGAAATCGGCCGCGCGCTCTTCCAATCCGGCCAGATCTACCGCGACCTGAGCCTCGCCTCGCCCGACAACGCCGCCTCCCTCGTCACCTTCTTCACACGGCCCAACCCCGAAACCACCACAGCGCTCCTGTCCCGTTTCCCCCTCGACGGACCCGGCATCACCGAGGCCCAAATCCAGTCAATAACCCAACCGACCCTCATCCTCTCCACCCCCGAAGACCACGTCCACCCGCCCGCTTATGGCGAGGCGCTCGCCGCCCTGATCCCCCATGCGACCCTCACCAGCCTCACCCCCAAAGGCCGCGACAAACCCGGCCATATCGCCGACTTCAAAGCCGCCCTCAGCGCGTTCCTTGCATGATCACCACCCGCCTCCTCCGCCACATCAACGCGCTCCGCTGCCTGCGCCTTTTGCAAGGTGGTGCCTCCCTCAGCCGTGCCGACATGGCCCGCGCTTTGGGCCAGACCCGCGCCACCGTAGGCCATGCCGTGGCGGAACTGGCGGAAGCGAGTCTGGTCCTTGAATCCGAGACGGCCCCCAATGGCATCGGCCGCCCCGGCGTCGCCCTTCGCCTCAACCCCGAGGGCGCGCGGTTCATCGGCATCGAGATCGACACAAGGGCCATCACCGGCCTTCTCCTCAACCTGAACATGCAAGTCACCGCCCGCGCCTCCATCCCCACCGGAACGGACTACGACGACCCGCAGGCCATGACCCTCCGCATCATCGCGCTTGCCAAATCGCTGACCGCGGACCCCATCCACGGCCTGGGCCTCGCCATCCCCGGCTTGGTCGGCAAAGACGGCCAGATCGTCAACGCCCCGATCCTTGGCTGGCGCGATCATCCCATGCAGGCCGCTCTTGCCCAAGCCTTCCCCGACATGCCCGTTGAGGTCGTCAACGACGCCTTTGCCTTCGCCGCCGCTGAACTGGCCGGTGCCGACACCCCCCTCAACCTCCTCATGGTCCTCCTCGCCGAAGGCGTAGGCTCCGCCCACATCGCCCAAGGCAAGCTGATCGCCGGAGCCCATGGCTTCGCCGGTGAACTCGGCCACATGCGCATCAGCCTTCGCGGCCAATCCGCCAAGTTCGAGGCCCTGGCCGGGGCCGCAGGCTTCCCGCATGTCATGGGGAAGGGAAGGGCGGTCGCCGAAGGTGTCGCCACCCTGCTGGCCACCCAGGACACAACCGAAACCCAAGACGCCCTTGCCCTTTGGGCCGAGGCTCTCGCCATGGGCCTGTCCAACGCCGCCCACCTCCTCGACCCCGACCGCATCGTGCTGGGCGGCCCGCTCTCTGCGCTTTACCCACTGGTCGCAGCGCAAGTCGAAGCCCACCTCAAGGCCCTCATGCTGGAAGGCCACGCCCGCCCGACCCTGCACCTCGCCCGCTATGGCGCCGAAGGGGCGGCCATCGGCGCCGCCGCCCGCCTGCGCGAACGCCTGTTCACCCTGCCTGATCTGGAGGACACTGCGCTTGCCAAAACCGCCTGACACCTTCCCCCTCAGGCAATCCCATGTCAGACAGGCACCAGCCCATTCCCGCGAACCCGCATAAGGACCGCCCCCATGCCCAGCAAACTTGACCAGCTTCGCCAGATGACCGTCGTCGTGGCCGATACCGGCGACCTTGACGCCGTCCGCCGCCTTGCCCCGCAGGATTGCACGACCAACCCCTCGCTCGTGCTGAAAGCCATGCAGGCCCCCGCCAGCGCCGAGACCTTTGCCGAGACCGTCGCGCGCCTGAAAGGTCATGCCAACCCCATCGCCACCATCGTGCAGGACCTGACCGTGAACTTGGGCGCGCAGCTTGCCGCCATCGTCCCGGGCCGCGTCTCCACCGAAGTCGACGCCCGCCTGTCCTTCGACAAAGAGGCCTCCATCGCCAAGGCCCGCGCCCTGATCGAGGCTTACGCCAAGCTGGGTGTGGGCCGCGACCGCATCCTGATCAAGCTCGCCTCCACCTGGGAAGGCATTCAGGCCGCACGAGAGTTGGAAAAGGAAGGCATCCAGTGCAACCTGACCCTGCTCTTCTCGATGGCCCAAGCCAAGGCCTGCGCCGATGCCGGTGCCTTCCTGATCTCCCCCTTCGTGGGCCGCATCACCGACTGGTACACCAAATCCACCGGCAAGACCTTCGGGCCCGAGGAAGACCCCGGCGTCCTGTCCGTCCGCCGCATCTATGACCACTACAAGACCCACGGCATCGCCACCGTCGTCATGGGCGCGTCCTTCCGCAACCCCGGCCAGATCGAAGCCTTGGCGGGCTGCGACCGCCTGACCATCTCGCCCGACCTGATCAACAAGCTGGCCGAAGACCAAGGCGATCTGCCCCGCAAGCTGACGGCCGGTGCCGCCGGAGCTTCTGCCGCCCCCACCAGCGAAGCCGATTTCCGCTGGGAGCATAACGAAGACGCCATGGCCACCGAAAAGCTGGCCGAGGGCATCCGCAACTTCAACATCGACGCCATGAAGCTTGAGGCTTTGGTCGCGGCGAAACTGTAACCGGTGCCCCTGCGGGGGCATCCAACCCTTGAGGGGAAGCATGGTACGACCCGACGCAAACTGGCTGGACACAATGCCGAAACCCACCCTGATCGCCGAATTCTCGCTATGGAGCGCCGATTTGGGTGCGCTCCGCACCGATATGGCGCGGGTGGATGCCCATGTGGATATCTACCACATCGACGTCTCGGACGGCCATTTCGTCCCCGCCCTGCTGTTCTTCCCCGACCAGATCGCCTCCTTGCGCAAATCCACGGCCAAACCCTTCCACGTCCACCTGATGGTCAAGGACAAAGTCCTCCTCTCCCAGATCGACCAGTTTGCCGAGGCGGGTGCCGACCTCATCTCCGTCCACGCCGAAACCGCCCCGGCGATCCTCGACCAAGCCCTGACCCGTATTGCGTCCCTCGGCCTCAAATCCGGCCTCGTCCTGCAACTCCACACCTCTGTGGCCAACGCCGCCCCGTGGCTGTCCCGCGTGGGCTTCCTCACCCTCGTTTCCACCGCCATCGGCATCAAGGGCGTCCAGCCCGATGAGACCACCTACCTCCGCCTGGCCGAGGCGCGCAAACTGCTCGACACCCAAGCCCCCACCGTCATCCTCGCCGCAGACGGCGGCATCCGCGAACACACCGTCCCCCGGATGCGCGCCGAGGGCGCCCAGACCGTCGTCCTCGGCTCCCTCGCCTTCAACGCGCCGGACCTTGGCGCCCGCATGGCATGGCTCGCTGATCTGAAATGACCGACCTCGCGCTGGCGATAGACCTTGGCGGCACCAACATCAGGGCGGGTCTGATCGACCCGTCCGGCACCATCGTCACGCAAGCCGAGACGCGCACAAGGGCGATGGACGGCCCCATCGTGGTCCTCGACCAGATCGCCGCCCTTGCCGCCCAAGTCCTGCAAGGCACCGAAGTCAAAGGCGTCGGCATGTGCTCCCCCGGCCCGATCGACACGCTGAAGGGGCAGACCTTCTTCATCCAGACCCTCGCCGGCTTCGAAGGCTTCCCCCTCCGCCAAGCCCTGTCAGACCGCCTCCACCTGCCGGTTCAGGTGGAAAACGACGGCATCTCCGGCGCCGTGGCCGAGCTTTGCTTCGGCGCGGGCCGCGCCTATCAGGATTTCGTCTATGCCACGATCTCCACCGGCATCGGCGGCGGCATCGTGGTGGACGGCCGCCCGCTGCGGGGCAGACGCGGCATGGCCGGCCACATCGGCCACATGGCCTTCCACCGTGACTGGCCGCGCCACAAGGGCGGCAAACTCCCCGCCTTCGAGGACTACGGCGCTGGCCCCGCCCTGACCGCCCGCGCCATGGCCCTTGCGGCAAAGACCCCGACCTCCCCGCTCCACTCCGAAATCCTCGACGCCCGCGCCGTGTACCGGGCGGCTGCCCAAGGCGACCACCTCGCCCAAAGCCTCGTCCATGACGAAGCCGAACTCCTCGGCATGGGCTTCGCCAGCCTCGCCCACATCCTCTCCCCCCAAGCCATCATCCTCGGCGGCGGCATGGCGCAAGCCTGGGACCAGTTGCAGCCCACCCTGCAAGCCTCGCTTGACGCCCACCTCAAGCCGGGCTTCGAGGGCATCCCCATCCTGCGCGCCGAACTCGGCACCACCTCGTCCCTCATCGGCGCTGCGGCCCTGATCTTCCGCCCCGAACTGGCCTCAAGCCACCCCTGACCCGCCCCCAAGATTTTTCGCCGAAAAATCTTGGGCTTCCCGCCGGATCCGCGCCGATAAATTGCCGATTCCCTCCGCGCCAATCCGCGCCTACACTGACCCGACAAAACCGGCTGAGTCGGTTCAATTTCAGGGGAAAAGACATGGCAAAAGGTCTCGGCAAGCGCAAAGAAGTCAAGAAGCCGAAGAAGGAAGTGGTCAAGCCCGGCCAGACAATCGCCGTGGCCTCCACCAAGGGCGGCCTGAACGTCAACAAGCCGAAAGAATAAGGGCAGGGGGTTACGCCCCCTCCTTCACCGCCTCCATCGCCACATAGGTCGAAGTCCCTGCCACATGCGGCAGGGCCGAGATGCGTTCGGCCAACACGCGCCGATAGGCCTGAATGTCCGCTGTCCTGACCTTCAGCAGATAGTCAAACCGGCTGGCGATCATGTGGCATTCCTCGATCTCGCCCACCGTCAGCACCGCCTTGTTGAAGGCCTGCAGCGCCGCCTCCCGCGTGTCGCTCAACCGCACTTCCACAAACGCCACATGCGCCTGCCCCATCTTGACCCGGTCCAGCCGCGCCCCATAGCCCCTTATCACCCCCGAAGCCTCCAGCCGCTTCATCCGCGCCTGTGTGGGCGACTTCGACAGCCCGATCCGCGCGGCCAGTTCGGTAGCACTGATCCGCCCCTCGGCCTCCAGCACCTCAAGTATCGCCATGTCATAGCTGTCCAGCAGGTCATTCGGCATGTCAAAGCCCTCAAGTTCAGTCGATCCGCCCGGCAAATGCCCCATCTTCAGGACAATTCCCTGCCCAACCCCTGCTAAACTGCCCGCTAGACAAGGGGAAGCAAAATGACCGACGCCCGCACTCAAAACTCGTGGCACATCATCGAACACGGCGCACTGGCGGACGAGGCCACCCTCGTCACGCAAAACCTCTCCCAAGCCGCCCTTGACCACACCGCCCGCGCCGCCATCACCACCAGCGCCGCCGCCCTCGTCGCCGCCATCCGCGGCTCCGCCAAACCCGGGTTGATGGAGGTCTTCCTCGCCGAATACGGCCTTTCGACCGACGAAGGCGTGGCCCTCATGTGCCTCGCCGAGGCGCTTCTCCGCGTCCCCGACGCCCCCACGATGGACGCCCTCATCGAAGACAAAATCGCCCCTGCCGACTGGGGCCGCCACTTGGGCAAATCCTCCTCCAGCTTGGTGAACGCCTCCACCTGGGCCCTGATGCTGACCGGAAAGGTCCTCGACGACCGCGAGCCCGGCGTCGTTGGCCACCTCCGCGCCGCCATGCGCCGATTGGGTGAACCGGTGATCCGCACCGCCGTCACCCGCGCCATGAAGGAGATGGGCCGCGCCTTCGTGCTTGGGGAGACCATCGACGCCGCCATGACCCGCGCCCGTGACCTTGAAGCCAAAGGCTACACCTACTCCTACGACATGCTGGGCGAAGCCGCCCGGACCGAAGCCGACGCCCACCGCTACCATCTGTCCTATTCCGCCGCGATCACCGCCATCGCCCGCGCCGCCACAACCGGCGACATCCGCACCAACCCCGGCATTTCCGTCAAACTCTCCGCCCTCCACCCGCGCTACGAAATAGCCAACCGCGCATCCGTCCTCACCGAACTCGTCCCCCGCGTCCGGGCGCTGGCAGGCCTCGCCCGCGCCGCAGGCCTTGGCCTGAACATCGACGCCGAGGAAGCCGACCGCCTCTCCCTCTCTCTCGAAGTCATCGAAGCCACCCTCTCAGACGCCTCCCTCAAAGGCTGGGATGGCTTCGGCATCGTCGTCCAAGCCTACGGCCGCCGCGCCGGAGCCGTCATCGACTGGCTCCACCAACTCGCCACCAACCTAGACCGCAAAATCATGATCCGCCTCGTCAAAGGCGCCTACTGGGATTCTGAGATCAAACGCGCCCAAACCCTCGGCCTGACCTCCTTCCCCGTCTACACCCGCAAGCAGGGCACCGACGCCTCCTACCTCGCCAACGCCCGCAAGCTTTTAAGCTTGACAGACCGCATCTACCCCCAATTCGCCACCCACAACGCCCATACCGTGGCCGCCATCCTCCACATGGCCGAACAAGGCGGCATCACGCCGGCCCACTACGAATTCCAACGCCTGCACGGCATGGGCGAACGCCTGCACGACATCGTCCTCACTGAAAACCACACCCACTGCCGCATCTACGCCCCCGTCGGCGCCCACCGCGACCTCCTCGCCTACCTCGTCCGCCGCCTCCTCGAAAACGGCGCCAACTCCTCCTTCGTCAACCAGATCGTCAACGAGGACCTCTCCCCCGAAGCCGTAGCCGCCTGCCCCCTGACCCAGTTGGAATCCCTCCCCCCCACCAGCCAAGCCATCCCTCCCGGCACCGACCTCTTCCTGCCGCGCCAGAACTCCAAGGGCTTTGACCTCACCTCCGCCACCGACCTTCAAGCCATCGAAGCTGCCCGCACCCCCCACCAAAAGACCATCTTCGAAGCCGCCCCCCGTCTGGCCGGCCACGTCGCCGGGGCGCTGCGCATCGGCATCGCCAACCCGTCAGACGGCACCCTGACCGGCCACGTCGTCACCTCTGGCCAGCCCGATGTCGAAACCGCCCTCCACCTCGCCGAACCCTGGATCGCCCCCGCCCACATCCGCGCCCAAATCCTGAACCGTGCCGCCGACCTCTACGAGGCCAACTTCGGCGCCATCTTCGCCCTCCTGACCCGCGAAGCCGGCAAAACCCTCGCCGACGCGGTGTCCGAACTCCGCGAGGCCGTCGATTTCCTCCGCTACTACGCCATCCAAGCCCAATCCGAGAAAGCCCCCGCCAGAGGCACCTTCGCCTGCATCTCGCCTTGGAACTTCCCCCTCGCCATCTTCACCGGCCAGATCGCCGCCGCCTTGGCCACCGGCAACGCCGTCATAGCCAAACCGGCCGAGCAAACCCCCCTCATCGCCTATCTCGCCACCAACCTCCTCCTCCAAGCCGGCGTCCCTCCAACCGCCCTGCAACTCCTGCCGGGAGACGGCCAAATCGGCGCCGCCCTCACCAAAGACCCGCGCATCAAAGGCATAGCCTTCACCGGCGCCACCGAAACCGCCCTGAAAATCCGCGCGAACATGGCCGACCATCTGGACCCCTCCGCCCCCCTGATCGCCGAAACCGGCGGCCTCAACGCCATGATCGTCGATAGCACGGCGCTGCCCGAACAAGCCGTCCGCGACATCATCGCCTCGGCGTTCCAATCCGCAGGCCAGCGCTGCTCCGCCCTGCGCTGCCTCTACGTGCAAGAAGACATCGCCCCGGCGGTCCTGCACATGCTGGAAGGTGCCATGGACACCCTCACCATCGCCGACCCGTGGAGCCTCTCCACCGACCTAGGCCCGGTGATCGACCTTGAGGCGCAATCTGCCATCACTGCCTACATCGAGACCGCCCGCGCCGAAGGCCGCCTCGTCAAACAACTCACCGCCCCCACGCAGGGAACCTTCATCCCCCCCACCATCCTCCGCGTGACCGGCATCGCGGATATGCCAAGGGAAATCTTCGGCCCCGTCCTCCACGTCGCCACCTTCAAGGCCGGCGAGGTCGAAAAGGTCGTCCAAACCATCAACGCCACCGGCTACGGCCTGACCTTCGGCCTGCACTCCCGCATCGACGACCGCGTGCAATCCGTCGTCTCCAGCGTCAAAGCCGGCAACATCTACGTCAACCGCAACCAGATCGGCGCGGTCGTAGGCTCCCAACCCTTCGGCGGCGAGGGCCTGTCCGGCACCGGCCCCAAAGCCGGCGGCCCGCACTATCTGCCGCGCTTCACCCGTATCCCGGCCCCGCAAGTGCAGCCGGACGCCACCACCACCACCGAAGCCCAAATCGCCGCCGCCCTCACCCAGCAAACCGCGACGCAAGGCCCCACCCAAGCCCTTCCCGGCCCAACCGGAGAATCCAACCGCCTGACCAGCCTCTCCCGCCCCCCCGTCCTATGCCTCGGCCCCGAAGCGCCCGCCCAAGCCCAAGCCATCCGCGCCCTCGGCGGCCAAGCCATCGCGGCGCCCGGGCTTCAGCCCGCAGCACTCACCCGCCTACAAGGCTTCTCCGGTGCGCTCTGGTGGGGCGACACCGCCACCGCCCGCACCTACGCCCAAGCCCTCGCGCTGCGCCCCGGCCCCATCCTGCCCCTGATCTCCGACGCCCCCGACATGGCCCACGCCCTGATCGAGCGGCACATCTGCATCGACACCACCGCCTCGGGCGGCAACGCCCAACTTCTGGCCGAGGTGGGCGCCTAGCCTGCCCTTGACTTCCCCCGGCAACCGGCCTCCCTTGCCGCGAACCTCGGAGGCCAAATGCGCGGAACCTGTCACTGCGGCGCTGTGGAACTTGACATCACCCTGACGGACGGCCTCAAAACCGCCCGCCGCTGCGATTGCTCGTTCTGCCGCAGGCGCGGCGCCATCGTCGTCTCGGCCCCGCTGTCCGGCGTCAAGATCCTGAAGGGACAGGACAACCTCACCCTCTACCAATTCGGCACCCGCACCGCCAAACACTGGTTCTGCAAGACCTGCGGCATCTACACCCACCACCAACGCCGCTCTGATCCCACGCAATACGGCATCAACGTCGGCATTCTGGAAGGCATCAACCCGAAAGACCTTGGGCTGATCCCATGGGTCGACGGCGTCAACCACCCGTCAGACCGTCAAACCTCTTGACCCAAGCGCCCAAAGTCTCACTTTGG
>CANBRQ010000091.1 GCA_947371955.1 Paracoccaceae bacterium
ATCCCGCGGGGGGTCTGGGGGGCGCGAAGCCCCCCAGCCGGGTCCGCAGAGCGCCCTTTGGTTGACTCTCCCCGACACCCGGGCCAAAGGAGGGTCTTGCCATGACCGGAGGCCCCATGCGCGTTCTTGCCCAAGCCCGCATTCCAGAACTGCCGAACCCCTATTTCGGCAAGGTCCGCGACTGCTATGACTTGGCCCCGGATGCCGCCAACCCGGGTGGGCGGCGCATCCTGATCGCCTCGGACCGGATTTCCGCCTTCGACCGCATTCTGGCCGCCATTCCCTTCAAAGGTCAGGTCCTGACCCAGATCGCCCGGTTCTGGTTCGAACGCACCGCCGACATCATCCCCAACCATGTGCTCAGCTACCCCGACCCCAATGTGGTCATCGGCAAGCGCCTCACCATCCTGCCCGTCGAGGTTGTCGTGCGCGGCTATCTCGCAGGCACCACCTCCACGTCCGTCCTGACGCAGTACAAGAAGGGCGTCCGGCAGATGTATGGCCACACACTGCCCGACGGCCTGCGCGACAATGAGGTGCTGCCAGAGGCCATCATCACGCCCACCTCGAAGGCCTTCGACGGCGCCCACGACGAACCTTTGACACAAAGTCAGATCATCGCGCAGGGCCTGCTGACCCAAGCCCAGTGGGATGAGGTTTCGGCAGCAGCACTTGCGCTGTTTGCACGTGGGCAGAAAATGGCAGCGGAGCGCGGCTTGATCCTTGTTGATACCAAGTACGAATTCGGCACAGATCATACCGGCCGTATCCTGATTGCCGACGAAATTCACACCCCCGATTCCAGCCGCTACTGGATCGCCTCGGGCTACGAGGCGGCCTTTGCAGCGGGGACACGTCCGCCGAGTTTCGACAAGGACGTGATCCGCTCATGGGTGGCCGAACGCTGTGACCCTTACAGGGATGAAATCCCCGAGATTCCGGCGGAGATGATCGAGGCGACGTCTAAGGTCTATATTCAGGCCTATGAGGCGATCACCGGTCAGACTTTCGTGCCCGATCTGTCCGGTGCGACGCCTCTGGATCGGGTGCGCACCGCACTTGCCCCGTTTTTCGCGTAGCATGGGCAGATTGCCCATCCTACCCATGCCAGCTGTTTGCGCTAACGGCCGCGTTTCGGATAAGGTCGCTGATAACCTCGGGAGGTTGAAATGATTCTCAGCTGTGGCGAAGCCCTGATCGACATGCTGCCCCGTACCAGCACACTGGGCGAGGCGAGTTTTGCGCCCTACGCCGGTGGTGCCGTGTTCAACACGGCCATCGCCTTGGGCCGGCTTGGCGCGCCCTCGGCCTTCTTCTCGGGCATCTCGACGGATATGCTGGGGGAGATTCTGGCGGATACGCTGGCGGCCTCCAGCGTCGACACTCAGTACCTCGCCCGCTCAGCCCGCCCAACCACGGTGGCCTTCGTCAAACTGGTGGAGGGTCAGGCGAGCTATGCCTTTTATGACGAAAACACCGCAGGCCTGCTGCTGACACAGGATCAGTTGCCCACCCTGCCGCCCGAGGTCGACGCACTGTTCTTCGGCGGCATCTCGCTGGTCAACGACCCCGCCGCCTCGACCTACGAGGCGTTGCAGGCGCGGGAGGCGCCGACCCGCGTCACCATGATCGACCCCAACATCCGGCTTGGCTTCATCGCGGGCAAGGAAGGTCCATACCGCGCTCGGATCGAACGGATGATCGCGCGCGCCGATATCGTCAAGCTGTCGGATGAGGACCTGCACTGGCTGTCGGGCGAGGGCGATGTGACCGAACTGGCCCGCACCATCGTGGCGCAGGGGCCGAAGCTGGTCTTCATCACCGAAGGCGCCGCCGGGGCCCGCGCGATTACCGCCACGCAAGACCGATTCGTGGCCGCGCAAAAGGTCACCGTGGCCGATACCGTGGGCGCAGGCGACACCTTCAACGCAGGCGCCCTGACCGCGCTGCATGAGGCCGGTGCCCTGACCAAGGCCCGCCTTGCCACCTTGACCGATGCTGAACTGGACGCCGCGCTGACTCTTGGCACCCGCTCTGCCGCCATCACCGTCAGCCGCGCCGGGGCCAACCCGCCGTGGCGTTCTGAACTGTGAGGGCGCTGCTGCAGCGCGTCTCACGTGCGAGTGTTACGGTTGACGGCCAGATCACCGGGCAGATCGGCGCGGGCCTGCTGATCCTGATCTGCGCCATGCAGGGCGATACCGAGGCAGAGGCTGACAAGCTTTCGGCCAAGATCGCCAAGTTGCGGATCTTCAAGGACGATGCGGGCAAGATGAACCTGTCGGTCCGCGACATCCAAGGTGCGGCCCTTGTCGTCAGCCAGTTCACGCTGGCGGCTGACCTGCGCGGCAACCGACCCGGCTTTTCCTATGCAGCGGCCCCGGCGGATGGCAACCGGCTTTATGATTACTTTGCCGCAAAGATCGCCGCCGAAGGCGTCCCGGTGGAAAAGGGCATCTTCGGCGCCGACATGGACGTTTCGCTCAACAACGACGGCCCGGTGACCATCTGGATGGACACCGCCGCGATGTAAACCGTGTGGTCCAAGATTTTTCGCCGAAAGATCTTTGACCCTGCCCAGCCCTCAGTTGAACGGGTTGCTCGGCCCGGAAATCGCCGTGCCGCAGTCGATCAGTTTGCTGATCGAGGCCGAAGACCCCGCCAGCGAGTAATCCTTGACGCCCGAGCCATCGGATTCGCGCAGGTGCAGCGTTCTGCCCCGGGCCACTTCCACAATGAAATCCGCGCCAGCCTGTTGGTCGGTCAGGTCATACAGCACCGAATTCTGCGACAGCGTCGCCCCCGGCACCGTCCATGCACCCCGACGGTCAATCTCGATCTGCAGGTCGGCGGTCTTGTCTTCCGTCCAGTTCCAGTCTTCCGAGTAGAACTGCAAACGCACCGCCTGATCGGGGAACACCCAGATCGAGAAGCTTTCGCCCGGATCGGTCACTTCGGCAAGACAGGCATAGGTGCCATCGTCGAAGGTCACACCCTCGACCTGCCAGCTTTTGTAGGAATACAGCGTATCAACCCGATTGGCGAGGGCGGGCAACGCCGCCATCCCAAATGCCAAAGCCACACAAGCGGCCACGCCAAATTTCATCTCATCCCTCCCAAATGACGCGATTTTATGCAGAGTTGGGCCAATGATCTGATTCATGCAACGAAAAAGTCACGTCGTTGCGATCGGTTCGTGAAGGCGCCCATGCGGCCAGGGATTAACGGCCCTATTCCGCCCATTCCCAAGGGTTTGTGAAGGCGCCCAAAAGCGCACGGACCTGCGGTTCCTCGGCCACCACACGGCCCGACAGCCGCGCCAAAAGGCCGCGTTTGCGGTCTTCGACCACCTCGGCCACGCGGGCCGCCAGTCCGGCCTCGGCCAAGGCAGCGTTGAAGACCCGGGCGATGGCCAGTTTGCGCAAATCGGGCTTCAGCACCTTGCCCACTGCCGTCTTGGGCAGGGCGGCCAGAATTTCCACATGTTTCGGGATCGCAGCGCGTTCGCTGATATGACTGCGGCAATGCTCGGCCAATTCCTCGGGCGTGGTGGTGGCCCCGGCGACCAGTTCGACATAGACGCAAGGCAATTCGCCGGCATGGGCATCGGGCTGGCCGATGGCCCCGGCAAAGGCCACCGCCGGATGGCCCGCCAGCGCTTCTTCGATCAGCGCGGGGTCGATGTTGTGGCCGCCCCGGATGATCAGGTCCTTGGCACGGCCGGTGATGAAGAGATACCCTTCGGCATCAATCCGCCCCAGATCGCCGGTGCGCAGATAGCCACCCTCGGCAAAGAGGTTCGCGTTGCGCGAAGGCTCCAGATAGGTGCCGCCGGGAATGACGCCGGGGTTTGACACGCAAATCTCGCCCACCTCATCGACAGCACAAGGGCGAAAGCCCTCGCCTTCTGGCGCCAGAATCCGCACGCGGGTGTGCGGGAAGGGCAGCCCGACCGAGCCGATCTTCTTGGTGCCATCGGGCGGGTTGACGGCGACAAGGCAAGTGCATTCGGTCAGGCCGTACCCCTCGATCACTTGCACGCCGGTCGCGCGTTCATAGCGGCTGAAAAGCTCAATCGGCAGCGGAGAGGAGCCCGAGAAGGTTCCCCGCAGCGAGGAGATCCGCGCATTCACCGGCCGCTGCATAAGCGCCGACAGGGCGGTGGGCACGGCGATCAGATAGGTCGCCCCATAGCGTTCGACCAGTTTCCACAGGGTGTCGACAACGCCCTCGCCTCGGTAGCCCGCAGGGGTCGGAAACACCACATGGGCACCCGAGGCGATCATCGACATCAGCGTGGGGTAGGCCGCAAAGACATGGAACAGCGGCAAGGGGCACATCACCACATCCGTCTCGCGGAACAGAAGCTTGGCGCCACACCAGCCGTTGTAGATCATGCCAGACACCTTGTGCTGTGCCACCTTGGGCAGGCCCGTGGTGCCGCCGGTGTGGAAACAGGCAGCCACGCGGTCCTCCGGCGGGTCGGCGAAGGCCAGCTTTTGCGGCTGGCGGTTCAGACTTTGCGTGAAGCCCAAGACCTTGGCCCGGTGCGTGACCGGGTTCTTCGGGCGCAGAAAGCCCGCAATCAGCGACTTGGGGAAAGGCAAATAGCGGGCAAGATCAACCTCCAGCACGGTGGTGACCCCCGGCGCCTCGGCCAAGGCCTGCGCGACCTTCTGCGCCACATCGGCGCGGGGGAAGCTTTTTAGGGTGACCACAACCTTGGCCTTTGTCTCACGCAGTAGGGCTGCCATCTGAGCGGGTTCCAGCAAGGGGTTGATCGGGCAAACAATTCCTGCAATCGCCCCACCCAGCAAGGTCACAACGGTTTCAAGGCTGTTGGGCAGGATATAGGCAACTGCATCGCCCGGACCCACACCAAGACTGCGGAACAGATTGGCTGCACAGACCGATTGCGCCAGCAGTTCGGCCCAAGTCAGGGTCAGCGCCTTGTCCTGCGGCCCCGAGGTCAGCTGAAAGCTGACCGCCGGTCGTCCGCCATGCGCCGCCGCCGTGCCGGCCAGAAAGGCGTGGATGGTGCGCGGATCGCCGGGGGCCTGCCACGGCCCTTCGGCCTCGATCGCGAGCAAATCCTGTCGGTTGCGGAACGTGCCCATTCTGTCCTCCCGGTCGTTCTGATGCGGCACCCTCTGATGGGGGGCTTGGGCGCAGGATGGCGGCAAAGCCGGGATTTGCCAAGCGCCCGGTTGCCGTTAGGGAAAGTTCCGCATTAGGGTTGGGCAGGTGCCTGTGGCCGGCACCCGGGGCCAGCCCCGGACCCCGGAGTATTTGGCAAGGAGCAAATGCAAGAGATCGACCTGACCCCGGACTGCAAGGCCTGTGCGGCCCTTTGCTGTGTGCTGTTGCCGTTTGATGCGGGCGAGGCCTTTGGCTTTGACAAGGCGGGGGGCGAGCCCTGCCGACATCTGGCGGGCCATGCTTGTGGCATCCATGCCGGGCTGGCGGCGGCGGGGTTTGGCGGCTGTGTGCGGTATGATTGCCTCGGCGCGGGGCAAAGGGTGGTGCAGGAGGTCTTTGCGGGCAAAAGTTGGCGCGACGATGCCAGCCTGCTTGAGCCGATGGACGCCGCCTTCCGCGCCATGCGCCGTCTGCATGAGGATTATGCCCTGCTGATCAGCGCGGCCCGCCTGCCTTTGCTGGAGGGCGAGGAGGCCGAGCGTCAGCGTTTGCTGGATCTTTTGAACATCGGCCAGAAGGCCACAGCACCTGGATTGGCAGCGTTTGAGACCGGCCCCCTGCCCCGCGCTGTCAAGGCCTTCATCGCGGACCTCAAGGCACGCCTGCGGCCCCGTCGGTGAATTGCAACCGGGCAAGGCGGGCGTAGAGCCCGTTCTGCGCCACCAGTTCATCATGGGTGCCCACCGCGACGATGCGGCCCTGATCCAGCACGACAATCCGGTGCGCCCGCTTCACGGTGGCCAGACGGTGCGCCACGACGACGACCGTGCGGCCCTGCGCCAGCCGGTCAACCGCCTGCTGCACGGACCGTTCGCTTTCGGCATCCAAGGCCGAAGTGGCCTCGTCCAGCAAAAGCACCGGCGCGTTGCGCAGGATCGCGCGGGCGATGGCGATGCGCTGGCGCTGGCCACCGGACAGCATCACACCGCGCTCGCCCAGGAAGGTGTCATAGCCCTGCGGCAGGTCCATGATGAAATCATGCGCGGCGGCGGCACGGGCGGCGGCGTCCACCTCGGCATCGGTCGCCTCGGGGCGACCAAAGCGGATGTTGTCGCGGGCCGTGGTGGCAAAGATCACCGAATCCTGCGGCACCAGCGCAAAGGCCTTGCGGTATGCCTCGCGGTCCATGTCGCGCAGGTCGATGCCATCCAGCGTCACGCGGCCTGAACTCGGGTCAAAGAACCGCAGCAGCAGCTGGAACACCGTGGACTTGCCAGCGCCCGAGGGGCCGACCAGCGCCACCGTCTCACCGGGTGCAATCGTCAGCGACACGCCGTCCAGCGCAGGGGCATCGGGGCGCGAAGGGTAGAAGAAGCGCACATCCTCCAGCGCAAGCGCCCCGCGCACCGGCTGGGCCAGCATCTTGGGCGCTTCGGGGTCCTGAACAGGGTCGACGGCATTCAGCATCTCGACCAGCCGTTCGGTGGCACCTGCCGCCCGCTGCAACTCGCCCCAGATTTCCGACAGGGCGCCTACGGCACCGGCCACCAGCACGGCGTAGATCACGAACTGCACCAGTTCACCCGGCGTCATGACGCCCGAGCGCACATCATGCGCACCGATCCACAAGACGCTGACCACGCCGGCGAAGGCCAGGAACATCACGACAAAGGTCATCACCGCGCGCAGCCCGATCCGGTTCAGCGCCGAAGCGAAGCCCTTTTCTGTGACCGCGCCAAATTCGCCCTGCGTGGCCGCGACATGGGTGAAGGCCTGCACGATCTGCACCGCCGTCAAAGCCTCGGACGCCTTGCCCGAGGATTGCGCGATCCAGTCCTGATTTTCCTTGGACGAGGCGCGCAACCGGCGGCCCAGAACGACGATCGGCACCACGATGGCCGGCACGATCAGCAGAACCAGAAGCGCCAGCTTGGTCGATGTCAGCATCAACAGCACCAGCCCGCCCACCAGCGTCAGCACGTTGCGCATCGCGACCGAGACCGAGGAGGACAGCACCGACAGGATCAGCGTCGTGTCCGTGGTGATGCGCGACAGAACCTCGCCGGTCAGGATTTTCTCAAAATAGGCCGGGCTCATCCCGATGACCTTGTCGAACAGCGCGCGGCGGATATCGGCCACCACACGCTCGCCCAGACGGGTGACGAAGTAATACCGCACCCCGGTGCCCACGGCGAGGATCACCGCCACCGCCATGGCACCGCCGAAATACTGGTCCAGCATGGCCGCGCGTTCAACGCCGAAACCGTCGATCACCCGGCGCACCGCCATCGGCAGGATCAGGCTGACCGAGGCTGTCAGCACCAAAGCGATGGCCGCCACCACGATCATCGTCCGGTAGGGCGCCAGAAAGGGGCTCAGGCCCGCCAAAGCCCCGACCTTGCGCGACTTCGCCCGGTCCTGCGTATCAAGATGCGCCATGAAATACTCCCGCTCGTCAGAGGTTTCCTTATGCCCGCCAATCATGACAGGCAAGCGCCCCTTCCGTAACGGCGGCTTTCCTGCTTACGTATCGCATGCGCCATTTCATCCTTCC
Source organism: Paracoccaceae bacterium (assembly GCA_947371955.1). Lineage (GTDB taxonomy): Bacteria > Pseudomonadota > Alphaproteobacteria > Rhodobacterales > Rhodobacteraceae > Stagnihabitans. Next base: position 7,694 of record CANBRQ010000091.1, read on the forward strand.
CGACGGAACCCGCCTCGCCTACGCCGATCAGGGCGAGGGGACAGCCATCCTGTGCCTGCCCGGCCTGACCCGGACCATGGCCGATTTCACCTATGCCAAGCCCTATCTGGGGGGCAGGATCATCCGGATGGATTATCGCGGGCGGGGTGGGTCGTCGTGGACAGGGGCTGCGAGCTATACCGTGCTGCAAGAGGCACAGGATGCGCTGGCGCTGATGGACCATCTGGGCCTGCATCACTTCGCCGTGCTGGGCACCTCACGCGGGGGGCTGATCGGCATGCTGCTGGCGCATCTGGCCCGCGACCGTCTGCTGGGCCTGTGCCTGAACGACATAGGCCCGGTGATTGAACGGGCCGGGCTGGAGCGGATTGCAGCTTACGTCGGCCGCAATCCATCAGCCAAGACCTAGACCGAATTTGCTCAGGCTCTGGCCGGCCATTCTCCGGGTTTTGCCAATGTGCCCACCAGCCGCTGGCTGGAGGAGGCGCAGAAACATGCCAAGCCTTCAGCGGAGGGCCTGCAGATCACCTACGACCCGGCGCTGCGCGACAGCTTTGATGCCGCGATGGCAGCGCCCGCCGGCGATGCATGGCCCTTGTTTGACGCCTGCGCCGGTCTGCCGATGGCGGTGATCCGGGGCGCGAACTCTGATCTACTGAGCGCGCAAACCGTGGCCGAAATGTCCCGCCGCCACCCCGGCCTGATCGCGGCAGAGGTACCGGACCGCGCCCATGTGCCGTACCTTGACGAACCCGAAAGCATCGCGGCGCTGACCGCCTTTCAGAAGGCCCTGCCATGAATGACCTGTCCCCCCCGACCTATGCGATGATCAAGGCCGCAGCCCAGCGCCTGAACGGCCACGCCCGCCGCACGCCTCTGCTCAATGCCCCCCTGCTGGACCGGATCGCCGGACGCCGCGTCTATGTGAAGGCCGAGTGTCTGCAATGGACCGGCAGCTTCAAGTTCCGCGGCGCGTGGTCGGCGCTGACCGCCCTGCCCGAGGAGGCTCGACGCCAAGGCGTCATCGCCTTTTCCTCGGGCAATCATGCGCAAGGCGTGGCACATGCCGCAGCCTTGCTAGGGGCACCCGCCGTCATCATCATGCCGCACGACGCCCCTGCGGTGAAGATCGCCAACACCCGCGCCTATGGCGCCGAGGTCATCACCTATGACCGCTTGACCGAGGACCGCGAGGCCTTAGGCCTTGCCCTGTCGCAATCGCGCGGCTTGACCCTGATCCGCCCTTATGACGAACCCTTGGTGATCGCAGGCCAAGCCAGCGCCGGGCTGGAGATTGCCGAACAGGCGGAAGAGGCCGGGATCACGGCGGCGGATGTCATCACCTGCTGCGGCGGCGGCGGCCTGACGGCGGGGATCGCACTGGCACTGGAACCGCACCCGGGCCTGCGTGTGCGACCGGCAGAACCGGCGGGGTTCGATGACACCGCCAGATCGCTTGCGGCGGGCCGGGTGCTGCGCAACGCCACTGCGTCAGGCTCGATCTGCGATGCCATCGTGACACCCGAGCCCGGCAAGATCACCTTCCCCATCCTGCAACGCCTCTGCGGCCCGGGCCTGGTGGTCAGCGACGAGGAAGCCCTGCGCGCCATGGCGCTGGCCTTCACCCATCTGCGTTTGGTGGTGGAGCCCGGCGGTGCCGTGGCGCTGGCGGCGGCTCTGTTCCGGCAAGACCTGCCCGAGACGGTGATCTGCACGGCATCGGGCGGCAATGTAGACCCCGAGACCTTCCGCAAGGCGCTGGGCCTGACCTGAATCCTTGTTATTTTCCAACATAGACATGGGCAAATTGCCCATCCTACCCAAAACCCATGAAGTAATCGAACAATGCTGGTTTATCTGTCCGATCTGCGCCTCAATGCGCGGCTGGAGGGTCCTGCCTCGGCCCCCGCCTTGGTCTTTGCCCATGCGCTGGGCACCAACCAGTCGATCTGGGATGGTGCCCTGTCGCATCTGCCGGGCTACCGGACGCTGACTTATGACCACCGGGGGCATGGTGCCTCGGACGTGCCGGCGGCTCCCTATGCCATGGGGGCTCTGGTGCGCGATGCCGAACGGCTGATGGATCATTTCGAGATGAAGGACGCGGTCTTCATCGGCGTCTCCTTGGGCGGCCTTGTGGCGCAGGGGTTGGCGGTCAAGCGGCTGGACCTTGTGCGCGCTCTGGTCCTGTCCAACACCGCCGCCAAGATCGGCTCGCCGGAACTCTGGGCCGCCCGCACCGCCCAGATCCGCGCAGAAGGGATGGAGGCCTATGCCCCCGCCGCCCTGCAACGCCAGTTGGGACCGCGCTGGCAGGACAGCCCGCATATGCCCTACCTGAGGCGCTTGATCACCTCCACCGATCCGGAAGGCTGGGCGGGCTGCGCCGCAGCGATCGGCGGCAGCGACTTCTACACCACCACCGCGGCCCTGCGCCTGCCCGCATTGGTCATCGCGGGCACCAACGACGGCACCACCCCGCCCGACCTTGTCCGCGAAACCGCCGAGTTGATCCCCGGTCACCGCTTCCATCTGATGCGCGGCGTGGGCCATCTGCCGATGGTGGAAAAGCCAGCCGAATATGCCGCCCTGCTGCGCGGGTTCCTGACCGGGATCGGGCATGTCTGACCTTGGCCTGCTGGGCTGACCCTGGGGGTTTCACACCCCCAGACCCCCGTGGGATACTTGCACAGCGAGGATGTGGGGAGCGGGTTCTTTCATTTGCTCCTTTGGAAATACTCCGGGGTGAGGCGAAGCCGAGGGGCAGCGCCCCTTTGCGACATTTGACGTCGCGGACGGCCATATCTTTGGCCGGCAGGCTTTTAGGCTGGGGCAAGAGGGAGGATCATCATGAAGCTCAAGGATCTGGAGATTTTCGTTGTGGCACCCCCGGCACCGGGCTGGGGCGGGCGCTATTGGATCTTTCCGAAGGTCACCACCGATGACGGGATCGTGGGTTACGGCGAGTGCTATGCCTCCACCGTGGGCCCGAAAGCGATGATCGCTGTCATCGAGGATGTGTTTGAACGCCACATGCAGGGCGAAAGCCCCGAGAATGTGGAACTGATGTATCGCCGCGTTTACTCGTCCGGTTTCACGCAGCGCCCTGACCCGACCGTGATGGGCGCGTTTTCCGGGCTTGAGATTGCCTGCTGGGACATTCTGGGCAAGGCGCGCAACCGGCCGGTCTGGGCGCTTCTGGGCGGCAAGATGAACCAGCGGGTGCGGTCTTACACCTATCTCTACCCCGAACCCGGCGAGGATGCCGCCGAATTCTGGGTCAATGCCGACATGACCGCGCAGGCGGCGGTGCGGGCCGTAAAACAGGGCTTCACCGCCGTGAAGTTCGACCCGGCTGGTCCCTATACCATCCGCGGCGGCCATGAACCGGCGATGAGCGACATCACCCGCTCGGTCGCGTTCTGCAAGAAGATCAGGGAGGCGGTGGGCGACAAGGCGGACCTGCTGTTCGGCACCCATGGCCAGTTCACCACGCCGGGTGCCATCCGGATGGGCCGGGAACTGGAGCCCTACAACCCGCTTTGGTACGAAGAGCCGATCCCGCCGGACAATATCCTCGAATTCGCCGAAGTGGCGCGGCATGTCCGCATTCCGCTGGCCACCGGCGAACGGCTGACCACAAAGACCGAATTCGGCACTCTGCTGCGCGCCGGTGGAGTGAAAATCCTGCAGCCCGCGCTCGGCCGTCTGGGCGGGATCATGGAGGCCAAGAAGCTGTCGGCCATCGCCGAGATCTTCAACGCCGAAATGGCCCCGCACCTCTACGCCGGTCCGGTGGAATGGGCGGCCAATATCCATCTGTCCGTCTCGATCCCCAACTTGCTGATGGCGGAAACCATCCAGAAAGGCGGCGACTTCCACTTGGCGCTGATCAAGCACACCCTGCAGTGGGAGGACGGCTATATCCTGCCCCCCGAAGCCCCCGGCCTTGGCATCGACTTCGACGAGGACCTCGCCCGCGCCCACCCCTACACCGGCAACGGTCTCCACTTGCAAATGCAGGAGGCACCCTGCGACTACCGGCACGGCAACCGCTTTGAGGGTGGCGCACCTGCGCCAACCAAATAGGCGGGCAAAGTCGCTTGCCCCCGACCCTGCCCCAGTGGCAGGGTCACGCCAAACGGGAGATGACGATGACAAAAGTGGCAGTGATCACGGCGGGCGGTTCCGGCATGGGGGCGGCGGCGGCCAAAAGGCTGGCGGCGGAGGGCTACAAAGTTGCCATCCTGTCCTCGTCGGGCAAGGGCGAGGCACTGGCCGCGGAACTGGGCGGCATTGGCATCACCGGTTCGAACCAATCCAACGACGACATCAAGCGGCTGGTCGATACGACGCTGGCCGCCTATGGCCGGATCGACGTGCTGGTCAACTCCGCCGGTCACGGGCCCCGCGCGCCCATACTGGAGATCACCGACGAGGATTGGCACAAGGGGATGGAGGTTTACCTGCTTCCCATCATCCGCACCACGCGCCTGATCGCCCCGATCATGGTGGCGCAAGGCGGCGGCAGCATCATCAACATCTCCACCGCGTGGGCCTTTGAACCCTCGGCGATGTTCCCGACCTCCGCCGTGTTCCGCGCCGGATTGGCCAGCTATACCAAGATCTTCGCCGATGACTTCGCGCCCAAAAACGTGCGGATGAACAACATCCTGCCCGGCTGGATAGACAGCCTGCCCGCGACCGAGGCGCGTCGCCAATCGGTGCCGATGGGCCGCTACGGCACGTCAGAGGAAATCGCCGCCACCGTGGCCTTCCTTGCCTCGGACGGTGCGGGCTATATCACCGGGCAGAACCTGCGGGTTGATGGCGGCATCACGCGGTCGGTCTGACACCGGCATCTTCTGAAACCGCTTCGGCCAAGCCCCCGTTCGGGTTAGAATCGCAGTGCGTCCGAGAAGGGTCACCGCAATGTACAACCGCCGAATCGTCCCCAAGGACTTCACGCCCCCAGCCCGCGCCGGTGGTGCGGGCTTCCATTTGCGCATGCTGACCATTCATGACGTCATCAAGGACTTCGACGCCGTCATCGCCGCCGCCCCTCGCCTGCGCGGCCTGATGGAGCCGGGTGCGACCTGGCCCGACGGGCTGACGCTGGAGGAAAACCTGATCGACCTCGCCTGGCACCAGCGCGAGTTCACCATCGGCCATTCCTTCGCCTATACCGTGATGAACGACGACGAAACCCGCTGCCTTGGCTGCTGCTACCTGAACCCGCCGGACAACCCGACCGACTGGCCGGGCTGCGATGCGGTGGCCTTCTACTGGGCGCGGGACGAGGCGCTGGAGCCAGCCTTGAGCGCGGTCTTCCGCAGTCTGATTGCGCAGTTTCCCTGGGCCAAGGTGGCCTTCCCGGGCCGCGACGACCCATGGACGGGGGTCTGAGGCGGCCCGACAAGGTCAGAAATCGAACAGATTGCCCAAGAACCCGCCCCGGCGCGTCTTGCCATGACGGTCGTCATCGTCGTCGTCATGATCACGCCTCACCTGCCCGGAAGACTGCGGGCGTGGCGATTGCGACATGGTGAAGGGCGAGGCACCCGTTTGCGGCGCAGCACCGGAGCGCTCGATGATCTTGTCCAACTCGCCCCGGTCCAGCCAGACGCCCCGGCATTTCGGGCAATAGTCGATCTCGACCCCGTTGCGTTCCGTCATCACGAGGACTTCGCTGTCATTCGGACACAGCATGGCAACCTCCTTGGTTGTGCGGGTTTTAGGTATGCATGCCGCACAACCCTGCAAGCGCGCGCAATTGTCGCGCGGCGGAACATGGCTTACCTTTGGGCAAGTCGGCACGGTGCCGCAAAGGATCGACCATGACCACGCCCTATGTTCCCCCGAAAGTCTGGACCTGGGATCAGGCCAGCGGCGGCCAGTTCGCCAACATCAATCGCCCCATCGCCGGCGCCACCCATGACAAGGTGCTGCCGCAGGGCGCGCATCCGTTCCAGCTGTATTCCCTCGCCACACCGAACGGCGTCAAGGTCACCATCCTGTTCGAGGAACTGCTGGAGGCGGGCCACGCCGCCGAATACGACGCCTACACGATCAACATCGGCAAAGGAGAGCAATTCGGCTCTGGCTTTGTCGCGATCAACCCGAACTCCAAGATCCCCGCCCTGCTCGACGTGTCAGGCCCCGAACCCCTGCGGCTGTTCGAATCGGGCTCGATCCTGATCCATCTGGCCGAGAAATTCGGCGCCTTCCTGCCCGCCTCCGGCCCGCAGCGCACCGAGGTGATGAACTGGCTGATGTGGCAGATGGGCTCCGCCCCTTTCCTCGGCGGCGGCTTTGGCCACTTCTTCGCCTATGCGCCGGAAAAGATCGAATACGCGATCAACCGCTATGCGATGGAAACCAAGCGCCAACTGGATGTGCTGGACCGTCACCTTGCCGATCACGAATGGCTGGCCGGCGAATACTCCATCGCCGACATGGCGGTCTGGCCCTGGTACGGCCAGATGGTTCTGGGTCGCAGCTATGCCAATTCGGCCGAGTTCCTCGACGTGGGCAGCTACAAGAACCTCAAACGCTGGGCCGATGCGATCGAGGCGCGGCCTGCAGTCAAACGCGGCCGCATTGTCAACAAGGTCTTTGGCGAGGGTCCGCAACTGGCTGAACGCCACTCTGCCGCCGACTTTGAAGGCCTGGTCTGATCGAAAAAAGGTGGTGCGCCGCGCGCACCACCTTCCAGTCTGAAACAGCGGTTTCAGTCTTCCGAACCGCCGTGGCCGCCGTGGTCCTCACCACGTTGGCCGCCATGATCGTCACCCGCATCATGGCCTGCCGCTTCATCGGCGTTGTCGTCGCCGGCATCATGGCCAGCGCCATCCACGCCAGTGTCGTCGCCCACGTCATGGCCCGCACCATCCACGCCATTGTCGTCGCCAGCATCATGGCCCACGCCATCCTCCCCGGGCACAAAGGCCGTCTGATCAATCGCCGTCGACACCCCGGTTTCGCGGTCGACAAGGAAGGTCTTGGTCACGCCACCCAGATCGCCGGTCACCAGCCATTGGCCATGCTGGTGCTGCACCACGATGTTGGAATAGCCAGCCGAGGCATAGGCCGTCTCAATCGCCGTGCCAAAGTCGTTCGCCTTGACGGCACCGGCCCACAAGAGGGCGATGGTCGCAAGAGTTGTCATCAGTTTCATAGGTCTCTCCGTTCAGATGCGCTTGGCCAATCGTTCCGTCCCAAAGCCAGAGTGCCAAAGGTGCACCGCCTTTCCCACCGACCAAGGGCGGGCCAAGTTACGGGAAAAACAGGCTTTCCTTCAGGCCTTGGTCGGCACTTAGAATGCAAAGCATCCGGAATTGAGCGTGATCAGCCCATCCAGCACGATCCGCATGTCATCCGTGACAGAGCCTGCCAGCCGCACTTCGATCAATGTGGTGTTGGTCTGGCTGTCCTGATCGTAGCGCACCTCGGCAGCATCGCCCGTGAAGGCAGCGGTGCCACGGAAGGTAAAAGCATTGTCTCCGCCGCCCAGAACGGCATCAATCGCCACAAAGCTGATGACGTCTGTGCCGGGCACGAAGCCGTCAATCTCGTCAATCCCGCCGGCATGGGCGCTGTCGGTGACAAGGCTATAGAGGAAGACATCCAAGCCAATGCCGCCCATCAGCGTATCGGCCCCCGCGCCGCCGTTCAGCGTGTCATTACCCCCCGCCCCGTTCAGCTTGTCATCTCCGTCGCCGCCGGTCAGAAGATTGGCCCCACTGCCCCCGGTCAGGTCATCGCCGTAAAGGGTGCCCAGCACCGCCTCGAAGCCCGCGATGTTCAGCGTTCCGGCATCGGTAAAGCTGGCCGACCGGCCCGACATGTCATATTTCACGCCGCCCGCACTGGTGATCAACTCGAACGACAAAAGATCGAAGCCCGCGCCGCCGGTCAGTCTGTCATTGCCAAAGCCGATCCGCACCACATCGTCGCCACCACCGCCGTCAATGACATCGTCGCCGTTGCCGCCCGTCAGCGTATCCTGCCCGAACCCGCCAAGGATGCGGTTGTTGCCATCGCCCCCGTTGATCGCATCATTGCCGCTCAGCCCGCGCAGCGTATCGTCACCGGCATCGCCCACGATCACGTTGCTCTGCGCGTTGCCAATCCCCACCAGCCCGCGCGACCCGCTGAGGTACAACTGCTCGACCCGGTCGCTCAGCCGGAAATCGACCGAGGCATAGACCCGGTCCACGCCCCCGGTCAGATCGTCGATGATCACGTCCGACCGGTCGACATGATAGGTATCGACCCCGGCACCCCCCATCACCTTGCCCATGATCCGCCCGCCGGTCAGCCAGAAGACATTGACGCCGTTGCCCAAAAGCACATCGCCCATCACGATCCCGCTGACCCGCACCACATCGTTGAAGGAATTGAGGCTGACATTGCCCTCGATCCGGCCCGAGTTGAAGATATTGGCAGATTGCGTGGCGCTGACATTGCCCTCGATCAATCCGGCATTGCGCAGCGTCAACCCACCCTCGACCGAAATCGCCGCCTGCAGGTCGGACGCGTTCAGGATATTGCCGGTGTTGGTCAGCGTCACCGTCCCGTTGCCCATGGCGCTGACCGTGGCCCCCATGCCCGCCGTGCTGAGCGTGCCGGTGTTGGCGATGACGGCACGCGAGGTCTGGTTCAGCACCAGCGCCAGCGCCGACCCCACCGTCACCCCAAGCCCCTGAATCGCCCCGTCATTGGCGATATTGATCTGCGAAGATGCCGCCGCCGCCGTCAGACTGACCCCCTGCCCCCCGCTCAAGGCCCCCGCATTGTGCAGCGCGAAAAAGCCGGTGAAGGTTCCCGCAATCGCCGGAAGATCCACGCCGCCGGTGACGACCGAACCCGTCTCGGCAATCGTGACACTCGTGTCGGTGACCGCATCCAGCGCGATACCTGCGGCGGTGGCCGAGGCCATCGCCCCATAGGAAATCAGCGTCGCCGTGTCCGACATCGTCACCGCCGAGCCGACCGGGGCCAGAATCGAGCCATTGGGCGCCACAAAGCCAAACTCGCCCGCGTCCAGACTCTGGCCCGCGGTGGTATTGGTCGAGATGACGAAAGAAGACATGCAACGCCCCGTACCTGTACCACACAACGCCCGCAGCCCGTGGCGGCGTCGCCTTCAGGGATCACACGCCCGCCCTACCAAATCGTTGCAACGCCCAAAGGTCCCCTCCTCCAACCCCCTCATTCTGCATAAATTTCAGTCCGTAGTTACCTCAACTTCGGCCCGCAATTGGCACAAAGGCAGCCCTTCTTTGTCACAAGTTCATGGCGCTATTGGCTCAAAGAAGGACTGCCTTTATGCCAAGTTCAGCCCGCTATTGCTTCAAACGCCGGACGATCGGCTGTGACGTCCCGATCGGGGCCAAACGTCATTCCCGACCGGACCTGCCG
>CANBRQ010000092.1 GCA_947371955.1 Paracoccaceae bacterium
GAAATAGACCGCGCGGCGCAGGCAGTCCCACTCGGCGTCGCCCTTGGGTGCGGGCAGCGTGCCGAGCCAGGCGTCGGTGTATTCGATCAGCACGGGAGCTGTGGTTTTGCCGGGTTTGGTGACCTCGGGCCCATTGGCGAGGGCGGCCAGCTTGGCTTCGGGCAGGGCGTTGACCGTGTCATGTTCTGCCCCGAAGAGTGAGGCGAATTGTTCGCCCATGGCATTGGTTGGTGCGTTGGACTGGCTCACCGTCACATCGGCGAAGGCCGCGCCCGTCAGGACAATAAGGGCCATCGAGGCCATCGTCCGCTGAAGGTGCAAGCGCATTGTTTGCTGATCCCGGTTGTTTCTCCAAGTCGTTTCCGTGGCCCTTCCGGGGCTGCAGGTTACGACGGTAAATCGGGCTAAAGGGGAAAGTCGGGTCGGTCTACCTTTGTGGCGGAAATGCCACGCTTTTGAGGTGAATTTGCGCGGAATTCCGCCGAAATTCTTAAGGTTCTACATGAGAAACAATCTGCAATCTCATGATATTGTGTTTCTATTTCACTTTGCCACACGATCGGCCAAAGTCAGGTGCGCCGCCGCCAACCGAGCCAAGGGCACCCTGTAGGGGCTGCAGGACACGTAATCAAACCCGGCTTTTCGGCAAAAATCGATTGATTCGGGGTTGCCTCCGTGCTCGCCGCAGATCGACAAAGTCAAGTCCGGACGCGTCGCGCGACCGCGTTCCGCACCGATGTAAAGCAACTCTCCCACGCCATCGATGTCGAGGGAATGGAAGGGATCTTCGGGGAAAACCCCTTGGGCCACATAGGTCGACATGAAGCGCCCGGCGTCGTCACGTGACAGGCCATAGGTCATTTGAGTCAGGTCATTGGTGCCGAAGGACAGAAAGTCGGCGTGCTGGGCGATCTCGCCCGCGCGCAGGGCGGCGCGCGGTGTTTCCACCATCACACCCAGCTTGAAGCTGAAGTTGACACCGGATTTGGCGCGCACGTTGGCGGCTACGGCGTCGATATGGGCCTTCACCAGTTCGACCTCACGCTTGGCTGACACAAGTGGGATCATGATTTCCGGCACCACGGTCGCGCCCTGTTTGCCAATCTCGACTGTCGCCTCAAAGATGGCGCGGGCCTGCATGTCGTAGATTTCCGGCATGGCGACACCCAGACGCACACCGCGCATGCCCAGCATCGGGTTGGCTTCCGACAAGGCTTCGGCCCGACGGATAACTTCGGAAAGCGGGCGGTCCAGAGCTTCGGCCAGTTCGCGCAAGCCCTCGCGGCTTTGCGGCAGGAATTCATGCAGCGGCGGGTCAAAGAGGCGGATGCAGACGGGCAGGCCCTGCATGATGCTGAACAACTGCACGAAGTCGGCGCGCTGCATGGGCAGCAGACGCGCCAGCGCCGCTGCGCGGTCCTGCGGGGTGTTGGCGAAGATCATCTCGCGCATCACCACAAGGCGGTCTTCGTCGAAGAACATGTGTTCCGTCCGGCAAAGGCCAATCCCCTGCGCCTCGAACCGACGCGCGGTCGCGGCATCGGCCGGAGTGTCGGCATTGGCGCGCACACCGATGTCGCGCACGGCATCGGCCCAGCCCAGCAGTTTGCGGAACGCGTCATCCAAAGCGGCGGCGAGCATCACAGCAGAACCGGCCAGAACCTCTCCGGTCGTGCCGTCGACGGTGATCTGATCGCCCTCGACAAAGACCCTTCCATCGGCGGCGGTGATCTTCTTTTCCTTGCTGTCAATCCGCAGGCCCGAGGCGCCCACCACGCAAGGCACGCCGAGCCCCCGTGCGATCACCGCCGCATGGCTGGTTGTGCCCCCCCGTTCAGTCAGGACACCGGCCGAGGAATGCATACCCCGGATGTCCTCGGGTTGGGTTTCCCTGCGGCAAAGGATGCAAGCCTCGCCCCGCGACCGCGAGGCTTGGGCTGCAGCCGAAGAGAATACGACCCGCCCCGTCGCCGCCCCCGGAGAGGCCGCGATGCCCTTGGCCACAACATCACGCGGAGCGCGCGGGTCAACCTGCGGGTGCAGAAGTTCGGTCAGGGAGCGCGGTTCGACGCGCAAGATCGCCTCGTCCCGGCTGATAATGCCGTCATCGGCCAGCGCCACCGCGATCCGCAGGCCCGCCCGGGCCGAGCGCGGCACCTTGACCGCGTCGATGACCGACAGCTTGCCATCCTCGATGGTGAATTCGATCTGCATTTCCTCGCGCAGCTTGATGCGACAAGCGGCGCCGAAGGCGATCAGGTTGCCAAAAAGCTTGGGCGACAGATCCTCCAGTGAGGCGCCACGCTTGTCGCGCGTCAGGTACAACGCATCGGTTTCCTTCAGCGCGGCACGGCCCTGTGCTTGGCCCAGATAGCGCCCGATCACCTGTGGTTGTCCGGTGATAGGGTCAACGAACTGGATCACACCCGCGCCGGACAGGCCTTGCCCGATTCCTTGCGCCATTTGTTGGACGACCAGCCCCAGAGCCGCCCCCTCGGGCGCGCCCTTGGCCTGCCGCAGCAGGCGGGCCGAGGTGCCCTCCCATGCGCGCGACATCGAGCGCAGAACTTCGGTCAACTGGCGGGCCGGGTCCTCGGGGAAGGGCTCGTCCATCTCGCGTTCATAGGTGCGCAGCGCCTCACGCAGCGCCTCGGCATTGTTCAGGCCTGCGGAGAAAAGGTCGGGGTCAAGGCGGGCGACATGGGTGGAATAGGCCGTGACAAAGCGCAGATAAATGGCATCGGCGGCGGATTGGCCGTGGGTTTCGCGCAAGGATTTGTGGCGCGCCGCGTTCATGCCGACGTTGAGAATGGTGCCCGGCCCGCCCCAGGTGGGATTTGCTGGAGAGGGGCGGACCGAGACGAGCGGAGTCGGCCCGAAATGGGCAAGGATGGCGGCAGTATCGACCGGTGTGCCTTGTGCGATGGCTTTGACGGTTGCCGAGGGCAGGGCCACGGTCTTGGGCACCGGCAGGTCCAGCCGGATCAGCCGCTGCAGGCATTTTGCCCGCCAGCCATGCGCCTCGGCCTTCATCTGGGTCGTGGGCGTGATCTCGGCGTATTCAATCGTATTCTGCACTGCGGCACCATGTGTTTGCGGGCGCAGGATATACGTTGGTTGGTTTGGCGCAAGCATTGCGGCGGGGTTTCTCGCTTCGGCGGCGGAGCGAGGGGTTTCACACCCCTCGCGCTCCCCGTGGGATATTTCTCAGCGAGGATGGGGGGGCCGGGGGGATGGTTGGTCACCCTTCGCGGCTTCAGCCTTCGATCTTGGTCAGGTCGGCCACGCCGCCGCAAATCGCGCGGATGCGGTGGAGGAGGTTCAGGCGGTTGCGGCGGACGATCGCGTTGTCGGTGTTAATCTGGACCGCGTTGAAGAAGGCGTCGATCGGGGCGCGCAGGGCGGACATGGCCCACATTGCCGCGTTGAAGTCCTCGTTTGCCACGGCGGGGGCGATGGTGGCCTCGGCCATGTCGAGTTTGAGGAAGAGGTCGCGTTCTTCCGGTGTTTCCGCGAACTTGATGTCGGCGCCGTAGGAGTATTCGACGCCGTCCTTTTGTTCGGCCTGGCTCAGGATGGTGTTGGCGCGCTTGAAGCCTTGCAGCAGGTTCGGGCCGTCTTCGGTTTTGAGGAACGCGGCCAATGCGTCGGCCCGTTTGACTAGGAGCGTGAGGTCGTCATTGCCGGGCATTGCAAGGCAGGCGTCAATCAGGTCATGGCGGATGCCCTGGTCTTTCAGGAAGACTTTGAGGCGGTCGTGGAAGAAGGAGAGGAGGCTATCGTCGCCTGGCTTGCTGCCTTCGGCAACTTGTTCGCCGGACATGATAGACTCCGGAAATGCTGCATCCGCACTTATCCGAATGGCGCGCAGGTCAATGCGCAATTTGTTGTTCAGAACCAAGCGGATAACACCAAGAGCCGCCCTGCGCAGCGCAAAAGGGTCTTTCGACCCCGTGGGTTTCTCATCAATCGCCCAGAACCCCGTCAGGGTGTCGATCTTGTCGGCCAGCGCCACGGCGACCGAGACGGGGTCGCTTGGCACGGTGTCGGTGGGGCCGAGGGGGGAGTAGTGGTCGCGGGCGGCGTTGGCCACAGCCTCGGGGAGGCCTGCGGCTTTGGCATAATACTTGCCCATCAGGCCTTGGAGTTCCGGGAACTCGCCCACCATGGCGCTGCGGAGGTCGGCTTTGGCGACCTCGGCGGCTTGTTTTGCAAGCGCTGGGTCGGCGTCGACGAGGTGGGCGATTTGCTGGGCAAGGGTGGCGATGCGTTCGATGCGGGCGTGTTGCGAGCCCAGTTTGTTGTGGAAGGTCACGGCTTTCAACCCGTCGAGCCATTCGGTCATGCCCTCACGCGCCACGCGGAGGTCTTTTTCCCAGAAGAAGCGGGCGTCGGAGAGGCGGGCAGACAGGACCTTCTGGTTGCCCTTCAGGATGGTCGCGCCATGGTCGGCGGTTTCGGTGTTGGCGACGGTGATGAAGCCCTCGATCCGGCCGGTGCGGGGGTTTTTCACCGAGAAGAACTTCTGGTGTTCGCGCATTGAGGTTTGCAGGACCTCGGGCGGCAGGTGCAGGAATTCCTCGCCGATCCGGCCCATCAGGGGGACGGGCCATTCGACGAGGCCCGCGACTTCGGTCAGAAGGGCTTTGTCTTCAACGACGTGCCAACCTGCGGCGAAGGCGAGGTTTTGGGCGCCTTGCCAGATGGCGGCTTCACGCTCGGCGCTATCGAGGACGACATGGGCGCGTTTCAGTTTGATCGCGTAGTCGTCAAACGAGGTGACAGGGAAGCGGTTGGGCGAGAGGAAGCGGTGGCCCTCGGTGGTGTTGGTGGAGCGGATGCCGTCGACCGACAGGGGGATGATTTGGACGCCGGCCTCGTCAACGAGGATGCAGAGGATGGAGTGGAGGGGGCGCACCCAGCGCAAGGAGCCCGAGCCCCAGCGCATGGATTTGGGCCAGGGGAAGGTGCGGATGGTGGATTCCAGCACCTCCGCGATGATCTCGGGTGCTTTGCGGCCGGGCTTTTCGAGGATGGCGAAGAGGGTGACGCCGCCCTTTTTGTCCTCGCGGCGTTCCAGTTGGTCCAGCGTCAGGCCGGTGGAGCGGAGGAAGCCTTCCAAAGCGGCGGGGGGCGCGTCGGCCCTTGGCCCCTTGCGTTCCTCGCGCACGGGGCGGCTTTCGGGCGACAGGCCGTCGATGGACAGGGTCAGGCGGCGCGGGGTGGAGAAGACGCCAGCGGAGGCATAGGTCAAGCCAGCCTCTACAAGGCCATCGGTGACAAGTTTCTTCAGGTCCTCACGGGCCTTGGCCTGCATGCGGGCCGGGATTTCCTCGGAGAAGAGTTCGATCAGAAGGTCAGGCATCTATTGCTCCACGCCGGGGGCGAGTTGGTTCCAGGCATAGGCCCGGCCATCGGGGAAAACGGCAACGACACGGTCGACTTCGATCTTGTCGACGGCGGGAATGATGTTGGCTTGCGCGAGGAAGGCCACCGCTTCGCCTGAGGCCAGCGCATCGGTGATCTTGCCCGCGTCAAAGCAGGAGAACCACGACGGGCCGTTGAGCGGGGTGGGGCCGGAATAGACGGTGTAGGTATCGGTCAGGGTCGCCAGCGTCAGTTCGGTGGTGAAACAGGCGCGGAAGCGCAAGGGAGAGGAAGTGGCGTCGATGCCTTGCAGGTCTTTCACCGGGATCGCCTCGGGGACGGGCGAGGTCAGCGGGGTCAGCAGGATTTCCTGACCGGGTTTGAAGTCGACCTTGGCGTAGAAGGCGTATTCCTGCAGCCAATAGCCGCCGATGCCAGCGATGGCCGCGATCAGCACGATGGAGCCTGCGACGAGTTTGCCATTCACGGGGTGACCCCAGTGCTGGTTTCAACGGCGTCTTTCCCGGCTTCGGTCAGGCGGAAGGCGTCGGCGCATTTCTTGGCCAAGGCGCGGACGCGGCCGATATAGGCTTGGCGTTCGGTGACCGAGATCACGCCACGCGCGTCCAAGAGGTTGAACAGGTGGCTGGCCTTTATCGTCTGGTCATAGGCCGGGTGCGCCATGATGATGCGCTTGCCGGATTTCGGGTCGTCGGGCGGGAAGTCCAGCAGGCGCTGGCACTCGGCCTCGGCATCCTCGAAATGGCGCAGCAGTTGGGCGGTGTCGGCCCCGTCAAAGTTGTGGCGGGAATATTCTTCCTCGGTCTGCAGGAAGATGTCGCCATAGGTCAGGGCGATGGGGGATTGGGGGTCATTGAAGGGCATGGTCATGACGTGGTCGATGCCAAGCACATACATGGCAAGGCGTTCGAGGCCGTACGTCAGTTCCCCCGAGACGGGGCGGCAGTCATGGCCGCCGACCTGCTGGAAATAGGTGAACTGGCTGACTTCCATGCCGTCGCACCAGATTTCCCAGCCGAGACCCCAAGCGCCGAGAGTCGGGCTTTCCCAATCGTCTTCGACAAAGCGGATGTCGTGCAGGGTGGGGTCGAGGCCGATGGCCTTCAAAGACCCCAGATACAGTTCCTGCAGGTTCGGCGGCGAGGGTTTGATGATGACCTGATACTGGTAATAGTGCTGCAAGCGGTTGGGGTTCTCGCCGTAACGACCATCGGTCGGGCGGCGCGAGGGCTGCACATAGGCGGCGGCCCATGGCTTGGTGCCCAAGCTGCGCAGGGTGGTGGCGGGGTGGAACGTGCCGGCGCCCACTTCCATGTCATAGGGTTGCAGGATCGCGCAGCCCTGGGCTGCCCAATAGGACTGCAGGCGCAGGATGATTTCCTGAAAGCTGCGGGGCGGAAGCAGGGCGGTTGCGGTCATCTGAGCCTCGTGGGAATGCGCCCTCTCCATAGGCAAGGGCGGGGACAGGGTCAATGTCGGCCACCGGGGGCCGGGGCGGTTTCGCGCGCAATTTGGCGTGCACAACCGGGGCAAATGGGGGATGCATCTGCCCGATGGCATGCTAGTGTTGACCTTGTGGCATGGAAGGGCAGGGGCCGCAGAGCCTCTCCCGGGGAACGAGCGGAAAAGGGTAGTGCGGACGATGAGAGTTTCGGGGCGGTTTTCGGCGGGCGTGCTGGGCTTGGTGCTGGGGCTGTTCGCCCTGCTGATGGGGAACCCGGTGCTGGCGCAGGACAGGGCCTGGGTTCAGATTGAGGCGCAGCCCGATCTGAACACGGCGACGGATCGCGCGCGAGCCTATGCCTCGGTCTTTCCAACGGTTGAAGGCTATCACCTGCAATCGGGCTGGTATGGCATCGCCCTTGGCCCCTTCACATCCGATCAGGCGGTGGAACAGCTGCAAAGCCTGATGGCGCAGAACATGATTCCACCGGACAGCTATATCTCGGACGGGTCCAGCTTTGGTGATCAGTTCTGGCCGGTGGGCGGGCAAACCGGCTTGGCACCTGAGGCTCCGATCACAGAAACGCCGATCACCCAACCGCCGGCTGTCGAAGCGCCGGTGGTGGACGCCACCCCTGTTGTGCCGGAAGAGTCCGTGGCCGAGGCCAAGGCAGGCGAGTCGGCGCTGGATGCACCGGGGCGGCAAGAGTTGCAGGCCGCGCTGAAATGGTACGGCTTTTATGACGGCAAGGTCGACGGCGCCATCGGCGGCGGCACCCGCGGTTCGATGGCGAAATGGCAAGAGGCGCAGGGGCTTGAGGCGACAGGTGTCCTGACCAGTGGCCAGCGCAAGACGCTGGTCGAGGGCTATCGGGGCGAGGAAGCGGCCTTTGGTTTCCAGACGGTGTCAGAGCCGGAATCGGGGATCGAGATCACCCTGCCGATGGCGATGGTGCAGTTCGACCGCTACACGCCTCCCTTCGTGCGCTATGCGGAAAAAGGCGGCTCGGGGGTTTCGGCGATGCTGATCTCGGAGCCGGGCACCTCGGCCAGCCTCGCTGGGCTCTATGACGTGCTGCAATCGCTGGAGATTGTGCCGACGGAGGGGGAGCGGGCCCTGGGCGAGACGTCGTTCACGATCAAGGGCCGCAATGACCAGATCGAGACGCTGGCCTATGCCGAAATCGCGGGCAGCAATGTGAAGGGCTATCTGCTGTCCTGGAAGGTGGGCCAGTCCGATCTGATGCAAAGGGTGCTGCCGCTGGTGCAGTCTTCGTTCCGGTCAAGCGGTGAGAAGGCGATGGACCCGGGGCTGGTGCCGCTGGATGAGGCGGTCAAGCGCGGCTTGCTGGAGGGGCTGGCCGTCAAGAAGCCGAAGCTGGCGCGGTCAGGGTTCTTCATCGACGCGAAGGGGTCGGTGCTGACGACGACAGAGGCGGTGGATCAATGCGGTTCGATCACGCTGGAGCGCAGCGTGTCGGCCCGGGTCAGCTTCGAGGACAAGGCGCTGGGGATTGCCGTTCTGACGCCGGATGTGGCGCTGTCACCCAAGGTGGTGGCCTCGTTCGCCTCGGCGGCGCTGGGGGTTGGCGATGCGGTGGCGGTGTCAGGCTACAGCTATGAAGACCGCCTGCCGGCACCGGTGCTGACGCGGGGCACGCTGGAAGAGGCTAAAGGACTGAATGGCGAAGCAGGACTGTCACGCCTGTCGCTTCAGGCGCTGCCGGGCGATGCCGGCGGACCGGTGCTGGATGCCAGCGGCGCGGTGATGGGCATGCTGCAGCCCGCGGGCGCGGGTTCGACCAAAGAGCTTCCGCCGGGCGTGGCTTTTGCGGTTTCAGCGGCGGCGCTGACCGAGGCCTTGACCAATCCGAAGGGTCCCGCGCTGGCGCTGAATGCCCAGACGACCACCGACAAGGCAACGCCGGATGCCTTCAATGCGGCGGCGCGGGGGATGACGGTTCTGGTGTCCTGCTGGCCGTAACGCCGTTGGACCATGGGCCGATGGCCCATCCTACCTATGGAGAAAGGGCGCCCGCTGCAGGCGCCCTTTTTTCATGCGATATCATCGCCTTGCGCTGTGCGTTTGCGACCGGTGATCATGGCGCGCACGAGGTTTTCGTGATGCCGCAGGCTGGCAAGCGCCACGCCACCCAGATGCACCACGACCAGAACCAGAAGCCCATGCGCGATCAAGGAATGCAGATTGGTCACCCAATCCTCGCCATAATACGCGTCGGTGAACTGCATCCAGCCGGTCACGACCAGACCCAGCACCCCCGCCATCAGCGCCAGAACCATCGCTCCCCCGGCCGGATTATGGCCGATGTAGCGCGCCTCGGAGCCTTTCAGGATCGCCAGAAGATAGCGGGCGATGCCGGTCGGCCCTTTGACGAAGCTGGAGAACCGCGCATAGCGGGTGCCGACCACGCCCCAGATCAGCCGCAGAAGGATCAGCCCGCCCGCAGCATAGCCGACCCAGGTGTGCAGATCCTCGGCCCTGTTGGCACTGAACCAGGCCACGGCAAAGCCCACGACAAGGCTCCAGTGAAAGAGCCGCACCACGGGGTCCCAGACGCGCACCAGCAGGGGAGTCTGGTGCGCGCCCGGGTCTGCCGAAACTGGCGGCTCAGCCTTCACCAGCTTCAGCATTGGCGACCGGCTCCAGCGTTTCGGCGTTGAAGCCGAGGGTGGCCTTCTTGCCCTTGGCGTCCTTGGTATAGGCCTCGTAGCAGCCATTTTCGGTCTTGATCTTGACCACTGTCAGGCCTTTGGTCTTCAGAAGCGCGGTCAGGTCGTCCTGCGATTTGAAGGTCGAGGCCGCGTTTTTCGAGCAGGTCGCGGCGGGGGGCGCCGTGGTTCCGGCAAACGCCGGAACAGCCAGCATCAGGGCGAGAGCGGCGACGGAAAGCTTGGCAATCATTGGGAAATCTCCGGGTTGGGTGGACGAGAGGTCTTGCGGTCACCGCTGGTACTGCGCTGGAGGTGACGTCATCGGCCTGTGTCTGGTTTGGGCTGCGAAGCTGACACCTGCCTGAACGAACCGCGATCCCGGCTCACGTTGCGGTGAAGAAAAAGGGGCCGGGAACGGGTCCCGGCCCCGGTCGGGAAGGCAGATGGTGGGTCAGTCGTCTTCGCCCTCTCCCTCGTCTTCGCCGGACTCACTGCCAGAGGCGGTCAAGGGGATGATGCCCGAACCGAGCTTGGCCGGTTTGGCGGCCGGGCAATCGGCGGGTTTGGCGCTGCCACTGGTGGCGGCACAGGCGTCGGCCGGGCCTTGGGTGATGGTGGCGGTGGTCTGGGCGAGGGCCGGAATGGCCAAGGCCAGAACAAGGGCTGCTGCGGAAAGCTTGAGGATCATTTGGGTCTCCGGGGTTGTGCGGTGCACTTTGGTCCAAGGCGCCGGAGAATTCCGTGGCATCTTGGGCCTGGCCCGCTATCGACCCCCAAGCTGACAAGGGCCTGAATGCGCAGCCCCTGTGCACGGATCTGCCTGCGACAAAAAGGCCGGAGCTTGCGCCCCGGCCTTGGTGGTCTCTCGTAGGGTGGGGTTCAACCCCACCCTACCGGTGTCAGTTCCGCGCGCGGTCGACCATCTTGCCCTTGGAGATCCAAGGCATCATGGCGCGCAGCTTTTCGCCAACCTTTTCAATCTGATGCTCGTCATTCCGCCTGCGGGTCGCCTTGAAGAACGGCTGGCCGACGGTGTTTTCCTGCATGAAATCGCTGACGAACTTGCCCGACTGGATGTCTTCCAGAACGGCTTTCATCCGGGCCTTGGTTTCGGCATAGGGCAGAATCCGCGGACCCGAGACATACTCGCCATACTCGGCAGTGTTCGAGATCGAGTAGTTCATGTTGGCAATGCCGCCTTCGTAGATCAGGTCCACGATCAGTTTCACCTCGTGCAGGCATTCGAAATAGGCCATTTCCGGCTCATACCCGGCTTCGACCAGCGTCTCGAAGCCCATGCGGATCAGTTCGACCAGACCGCCACACAGAACGGCTTGCTCGCCGAACAGGTCGGTTTCGCATTCCTGACGGAAGTTGGTCTCGATGATGCCCGAACGGCCGCCACCGATGCCGGAGCAGTAGGACAGGCCCAGCTCCATCGCCTTGCCCGACGCGTCCTGATGGACGGCCACGAGGCAGGGCACGCCGCCGCCTTTGACATATTCGCCGCGCACGGTGTGGCCCGGGCCTTTCGGGGCCATCATGATGACGTCGACGCCGGGCTTCGGTTCGATCAGGCCGAAGTGGATGTTCAGGCCGTGGGCAAACGCGATGGCAGCGCCATCACGAATGTTGTCGTGGACGTATTTCTTGTACGTTTCAGCCTGCAGTTCGTCGGGCATGGTGAACATGATCAGGTCAGCCCAGGCGGCCGCTGCAGCGATGTCCATGACCTTCAGGCCCTCGCCTTCAGCCTTCTTGGCCGAAGCCGAACCCGGACGCAGCGCGATCACGAGGTTCTTCGCACCCGAATCGCGCAGGTTCAGCGCGTGGGCGTGGCCTTGGGAGCCGTAGCCCAGAATGGCGACCTTCTTGTCCTTGATCAGGTTGATGTCGCAGTCACGATCATAATAGACGCGCATGGCGTTCTCCTTCATTGCTGGGCGCAGCATAGGGGTTTCGGGCCGGTTTCCCGTGCATTGTTTGACGAAATCTGCGAGTTCTGCGAAAAGTCATGCGCACTATCAAGGCTAGGTGAAGAAATCATGCAGATCGACGAAGCCGACCGCCGGATCCTGCGTCACTATCTGGCCGAACCGGACTTAAGCCGCGGTGACCTTGCCGAACGGTCCGGCGTCACCCCCGCAACGCTGTGGCGGCGGATCGAGCGGATGTCCGAAGGGGGCGCGATCAAAGGCCTGCGGGCGGTGATCGACTGGCGTCGGATGGGCTATGAGGTGGAGGTATCGCTACGTTTCACCCTCGACAAGACCAACCCGCGTGCCTTTGACGAGTTCATCGAGGCGGCAAGGACTGTCCCGGAAGTCATTGGAATTGAAACCTTTCTGGGACGGGTCGATGTGCGCCTCAACGTCATAGCCCGCGACATGGCGCATTATCAGGAGGTCTACCGCAGTCGGATCCTAGCTTTGCCACACATCGCGGAACTGGAGGCGCTGATGCTGATCTCGACCATCAAGGACAGCGAGGGCTTGCCGCTGTGATCGACCTTGATGATCTGGACCGGGCGATGCTGCGGGCTCTGGCACTGGATGGCGCCCTTTCGGCGTGGGAACTCGGCCGCCGTCTGGGTCTTTCCCAGCCTGCCGCATGGCGGCGGCAGAAGCGGCTTGAGGAGGCCGGGGTGATCAAAGGCCTGCGGCTGGAGGTCGACCGCACCGCCTTGGGCTTTGGCGTGACGGTCTTTCTTGGCGTGAAGTTGGCCGCCAAGGGTCGGGTGTCCTTGGAAGATTTCGAACGCGCTGTCTCGGCCATCCCCGAGGTGCAGGTGGTGCAGCATGTCCTTGGCATGTTCGACTACCGCCTGAGGGTTGTGGCGCGCGACATTGCCGATTTCGAACGCGTGCTCCGCCGCAGGATCATGACCCTGCCGGGGGTGGGCAATGTGGAGGCGAATGTCCTTTTGACCGAAGAACGGCGCTTGGGGCCGATTGGGTGAATTCTGTCGGTTTTGGGGTCTACCACGCAGCAAACTTGCGCTAGATTTGCCGAAACGAGGGAGATTCCGATGACACTGCCGCATGACCATATCGACCCCACCGGCCTGCAAGAATTCTCGGTGGTCTTCACCGACCGCTCGCTGAACCATATGTCGCAACGCTTTCAAGGGGTTATGCGCGATGTCTCGGGTCTGCTGAAAGAGGTCTACAAGGGCACTGCCACGGCGCTGGTCCCCGGTGGCGGCACCTATGCGATGGAATCCGTGGCGCGCCAGTTCGGCAAGGGCAAGGTGTTGATCGTGCGCAATGGCTGGTTCAGCTACCGCTGGACGCAGATCTTCGAGGCGGGCGGCTTTGCCGGCGAAACCCATGTGATCATGGCCAAACGCTCGGGCAACGAGGCCCGCGCCCCCTTCGCCCCGCCGCCGATTGAAGAGGTCGTGGCCAAGATCCGTGAGGTGAAGCCGGAAGCGGTCTTCGCCCCGCATGTCGAAACCTCCTCTGGGATTATCCTGCCGGATGAATATGTTACCGCGTTGGCGGCTGCGGCCCATGAGGTCGGCGCGCTGCTGGTGCTGGACTGTATCGCCTCGGGTTGTGCTTGGGTCGATATGGAAGCGACGGGCGTGGATGTGCTGATCTCTGCCCCGCAGAAGGGCTGGTCGGCCTCGCCCTCCGCCGGGATTGTGGTGCTGGGACCGCTGGCCGAGGCGCGGCTGGCCGAGACGAACACGAACTCTTTCGCGCTGGATTTGAAGAAATGGCGTGCGATCATGGCGGCTTACGAGGGTGGCGGCCATGCCTACCACGCCACGATGCCAACCGACGCGCTGGTTGGCTTCCGCGATGCCATGCTGGAGACCAAGGCGCTTGGATTTGCCGAGGCCAAGGCCGCGCAATGGTCTCTTGGCCGTCAGGTGCGGGCGCTGCTGGCGGCGCGCGGCATAGGATCCGTCGCGGCCGAGGGTTATCAGGCGCCGGGCGTGGTGGTCAGCTATACTGAGGATGCCGATATCCAGAACGGGTCCAAATTCCGCGCCGCCGGCTACCAGATCGCCGCCGGTGTTCCGTTGCAGGTGGGCGAGGGCGCTGACTTCCGCACCTTCCGGCTCGGCCTGTTCGGGCTCGACAAGCTGAAGGATGTAGACGGCACGGTGACGCGGATCACCGCTGCGCTGGACGCCGCCCTAACCGCCTGAGAACGCTGCCTTAACGCGACAGACCCCCGGGCTTTCGGGGGTCTTTTTCCTGTCTTGCCCACGTCTTCCTTCCGTCTCTACGCCCCTTGGCTTCAGGGCGCGTTAACCATGATCTGCGAATCACCCGGCGCGGCGCCCCCGGTTCGCCACAGACGCTCCGCGGGGAGTATTTCCAAAGGAGCAAATGAGGGGCACTTGCATTTGCTCCTTTGGAAATACTCCCGCCGGAGGCTTAGCCGTCGGGCCCCTGCGCTGTCAGCGCAGACCCAGACCCGCCCGCATCAGGGTGCGGCGCACCGGGGCGAAGCTGTGCAGCGCGTTCAGGCCCATGGCACGCAGGTCGCGCAGGAAGGGCGCTTCGGCCATCGAGGCGCGGTTGAGGGCGTCGATGCCGTAGACGCGAGCCGTCACCTCGGGGTGGCGGCGCTTGTGGTAGGCTTGCAGCATTTTGGCGCTGCCCAGGGGCAGGGTTTCGGCGAGGGTGAGCAAGCATTTCAGGTCGGCGAGGCTCATGTTCAGGCCTTGCGCGCCGATGGGCGGCACGACGTGGGCGGCCTCGGCCATCAGGGCAAGGCGCTGGCCGGACATGGCGCAGGCCAGTTGCGCGATCATCGGCCAGACGAGGCGTTTGGACACCAGCGTCAGCGGCCCGAGGATCTGGCAGGAGCGGGCGTTGATCGCGGCCTCGAACTCGGCCTGTGGCAGGGTCGACAGCCGCAGGGCTTCGGGGCCGCGTTCCATCCAGACCACGGCCGATGCGGGCTCGCCGTTGATGTCGGGCAGGGGGACGAGTGTGAAGGGGCCGCCGGTGCGGTGGATTTCGGTCGAGATGTTCTGATGCGTTTGGGGATGGGTGACGGCGAAGGTCAGGGCCTTCTGACCGTAGCGGAAGGTTTTCACGCCGATGCCGGCGGCCTGGCGCATGGTGGAATTGCGGCCATCTGCGGCCACGATAAGCTTGGCATCGATCTGCCGGCCGTCGGACAGGGTCACAGTGGCGCTGTCCTCGCGGGTCAGCAGGGCGGTGGTCGACAGGCCGGGCAGGAAGGTGACGTTGGGCAGTTCGGCCAACCGCGTCACCATCTCGCGCCGCAGAAGCCAGTTGGGCAGGTTCCAGCCGAAGGGTTGGTCAGAGAGTTCCGAGGCGTCGAAGTCCTTGATCTGACGGGGTTCCTGGGCTGCCCCTCCGGCATCGATGATGCGCATGATCTGCAGGGCTGCGGCATGGGGCTGAAGGCGCTGCCAGAGGCCCGCCGCTTCAAGGACGGCGATTGACGGGGTCAGGAAGGCCGTGGTGCGCAGGTCGGCACCGGGGGCGGTCGCCTCGGTCACCGGGGGGGTGGGTTCGACGCAGGTCACGGTGAAACCCGCCGAGCCAAAGGCGGCCGCGGCCGTGAGACCTGCCACGCCGCCGCCGGAAATCAGGATGTCTGTGGTGTTGCGCATGTCAGCCTCCGTCACCCGGGGAATGTAGGGCGATGGGGCAGCAAAGCGAAGGGTTAAAGCGCCGCAGGCTTAGGGCAGCGAAAAGCCGATCAGGGCCACGAAGATCAGCGGCACAAGGGCTGTGGCCGTCAGGGTCAGGGCGACTGGGCCAAAGGCCACCACGGCGGCGATGAGGGCCACCAGCGCGACCAGCACCAATGCTGCAAAGGGGGCGAAGCGGTTGGTGACAAGGCGGACGATCGGGATGACGAGGGGGAATTCGTTGTAGGGGGCGGCTTGCGACATGGGAGGCTCCTTTTCAGGACGTGATATCAGGGTTTTGCTGCGATGCAGCATGACGCACTGTCGCAGGGGGCTGCGGTCAGATCACTTTCCCGAGAAAGGCTGCCAGATCATCGGTGTGGTGGTGGATGTGCAGGGATTTGTGCGGTTTGGGGGCCACGTGGATGGTACGCATGCCCATGGCGTGGGGGGCGGCGAGGTTGCGGGGGTCATCCTCGAACATGGCGGCGCGGGATGGGTCCAGGCCATCGGCGGTGAAGATCGCCTCAAAGGCGGCGCGTTCGGGTTTGGGCAGGAAGCTTGCGTTTTCAATGCCGTAGATGGCGTCGAACAGGCCGTTCAGCCCACGCGCCTGCAGGACCTTTTCGGCATAGGGCACGCAGGCATTGGTGTAGATGATGCGGCGGCCGGGCAGGGCTTTGATCGCGGCGGCAAGATCGGGGTCCTGCGGCAGGAGGGTGAAGTCGATGTCATGCACCTCCTCCAGATAGGGGGCGGGGTCGGCATTGTGCTCTCGCATCAGGCCCGCCAGCGTGGTGCCATATGTGTCCCAGTAGTGCTGGCGCAGGCGGTTGGCTTCCGTGCGCCCCACGCCCAGTTCGCGCATGACCCAGGCGGTCATCTTCACCTCGATCTGGTCGAAGAGGCGGTATTGCGGGGGATAAAGCGTGTTGTCGAGGTCAAAGACCCAGGTGGTGACGTGGTGGAACTGTGTGCGCATGGGGAAAGGGTAGCGGGGCTTGCATGGGTTGTCGATGGGGGGCGGCGGGGGTAGGGTTCGGACAGGACAAGGAGACCGGACGTGGCCAAGGATGCCTATACGTTGATTTTGGAAGCCATCGAGGCGGGATTGTACACGCCCGGCGACCGGCTGGTGGAATCGGAACTGGCCGAGCGCTTTGGCGTCAGCCGCACGCCCGTGCGCGAGGCTTTGCAGCGGCTGGAGACGCAGGCCATGCTGACGCGGGACGGGCGGAGCCTGATCGTGGCTTCGCTGGATCACAACCAGCTTGCGGAGTTGTACGCGGTGCGGACCGAGTTGGAGGGGCTGGCGGCGCGTCTGGCGGCGCGCCATGCGACCGATGAGGAATGCCGGGTGTTGCGGCGGATGGTCGAGGAAGACAAGGCCTTGGTGGGCGGCGATCCGCGCGCCTTGAGCCGCGCCAACAAGCGGTTTCACAAGCAGATTCATCTGGCCAGCCACAACCGGTTTCTGGTGCAGCAACTGGACCTCGTGCATCGGTCGATGGCCTTGATGACGAATACCTCGTTTGCGGCCGAGGGGCGGGATGGGCCGGCTTTGGCCGAGCATGACCGGATTGTCGCGGCGATTGAGGCGCGGGATGGCGAGGCGGCCTATGCGGCGCTGAAGGCGCATATCTCGAAGGCGTATGAGACGCGGCTGAGGATCGATGCCGGGGAGTTGCGGGTGCGGTAGAGCGCGCGGGATTTTTTCGCCGAAAAGCTTTGGTTTTCCAGACCAGC
>CANBRQ010000093.1 GCA_947371955.1 Paracoccaceae bacterium
GGCATATCCGCACTGGGCACCGTCACGCTGTGGGCTTGTCCGTTCACAGTCAATGCATAGGTCGGCATCGTGGTCTCCGTTGCTAGGGAGGTGCAGCCGGTCAGAGGCGGCACCTTGCGGGTTGTTGCGATGTCCAGTCCCCGAAATGCCGGATCGGACGCTGCTGCTGATGCATCAGGACTAGCATGGCAAGATTAAGCCCGTCGCGGGGCTTCATTCGGAAAAGTCTAATCCCGCTATCTAGTTAGGCCGAGTAATAGGCACCTAGACCGAAAGTTTAGGCGCGTGAATCCGGGTTTTGCCGGACCAATGGCGGCTCACTGCGCGGCCATGCACAGAACCGTGATAAACCGGGGAGGACAACGACGGAAGCGAACCCGACCTTAACGGCAGGTTAATTCTGCCGCCGACCGAAGGGGGCGGCTGAGTGCGGGTTTTCAGACGGCGAGCGTCATGACCACCAGCAAAGGCGCCAGATGCACCCCGAAGGCCAGCCGGTTATCGCGATTCGCGCGGCGGATCAGAGCCTCGATAAGGGCGGTGACCGAGGCCGCCAGAAGGTACAGGGGCAGGATATCGACCGGTAGCCATGCCGCAGCGGCGGTCATCAGCTTGATGTCGCCACCGCCGAGCCCGGTCTTGCCCCGTAGGCGCAGAAACGCGCCCTGCAGCAGGGTCAGCAGGACCCAGACCGCTGCCATGGCACCAAGACGCGGCAGGATGGGACCGGTCAGGGCGGCATGGATCAGCCCCAGCGGGATCAGCGGCAGGGACAGGCGATCCGGAATGCGGTAGTGCCGCAGGTCGATCACCACGATGGCCACAGAAGCCGCTGCGAGCAGCGCCACCGGCACGGCATCAAGCCATCCCTGCCCCAGGCCCGCGATACCAAACACCATGGCCGCGCAGGCCAGCATCGCAAGCCTGTCCTTGGGGCCTAGCCACGCGGCAATCTGACCTGTGGTCAATCGCGGCGCAGAGGGGACCGTCATCACGCGCCTCTCATGGCGCGGCGGGCATTTTGGGGGCCACGGCCTCTGGCATGGGTGCCGGAGCCGTCGCAGCGGGCGCGTTGGGATCGGCTGGGGCGGCAGCCTCGGTGCCGGGGTCGGTCGCGCTCGGATCAATCGCGCCGGGCGCCATTGCGCCGAGGTTGTTGGCGTTCGGGTCTGCCGCGCCGGGGTCGGTTGCAGCGGGAACCGCTGGGGTCTGGTCCGGAGCGGGTTCGGCTTTTTGCAGGGTCAAAGTGACTTCTCCGTCCGGCCCCATGAAAAGGGCGCTATCAGGGCGGGCTTCTTCCAGGTGCAGGCCTTGTGCGGCTTCTCCGGGGCGCAGGAAAACCACGGGGCCGCCTTGGTCATCGCCCAGATAGACGCCGCCGGGCCAGGGGCTGGTCACGGTGCCCATCAGAACGGGCTGGGCGGGACCGATGGCAGCAGAGGTCGGAGCCGTCGCCACTTCGGGCACGGGTTCGGCAACCGGCAGGGGAAGCGGCGCGGCTTTCGTGCGCGTCGGGTCGAACAGCGGGTGGTCGAACAGGGCTGCGAAATCCGCCTCGGGTCGTTGCGACATTGGGTTCAGCAGCGCGACCGGAGCGCGCTTGGCCGTGACCTGCGCAGCGGTTGAGGGCTGCTCGGGGGAGGTGGGCCAATAGTCCCAGACCACCACCCCCGCCAAGGCCAGCGCCACTGCTCCCAGAAGATAGGGCCGCAGGTTCATGGTGCGACCTTTCCGGCGTAGGCCGACAGGTCGATCTCGACGGCAAGACGGCCGCCATCGCCCTGCCCCGTGACGCGCAAGGCATCGACGAACAGCAGAGGTTGCGCCTGTTCCAGCGCGATCAGGGTCCGCATCAGTCCGGCCTCGTCGCCCGCCAACCGCAAGTTCACGCGCAGGCGGGTCAAGGCGCCTTCTGCCTCGGCTCCGCGCGCCTCGATCTGCAGGACCTGACCCTGCCCCGCCAGTTGCAGGATGCGCGCCTGCAGGGCCGAGGCGGCAAGCCCCTCGGTCGCGCCCGGCACCAAGAGGTCTGCCGCCTGCACCACGGGCTCCTCCGGGCGGCGGTCCAGCGCCTGTTGCAGCCGGGCCTGCGCGTCATCCGCCGTCTGGCTTGCTTGCACGGCGAAAGCCAAAGAGCCAAGCGCCAAGACCACCGAGACGGCCATCGGGATCAGCAGCAGCAGCAGCGCGCGGCGCAGGGTCATGGCGTCACCAGCTTGCCGCGGATGGTGAAAGTGTAGCTGCCGCTGTCCGGGTTGCGCGCGGCGGGGCCTGCGAAATCCACGCCCTCGAAGGTCTTGTCTGCAGACAGCGCCGGGATGATCGCCTCGGGCGCCGCCGTCTGGCCTGAGAGTTCAAACCCGTCGGCGGTTACCGACAGCGTGGTCAGGTAGCTGTCTTGCGGCAAGGCAGCCGCCAGATGGGACAACGCCAGCGCGACACTCGCCCCCTTGCGGGGCAGCAGAGCCAGGGCAGCCTGAGCCGGCCCCGCGCCGTCTTTCAACCGCTGGGCAGAGCGTTCCAGCGCCGCATCGGCTATGGTGCTGCGGTGTTGCGCCTGCAAGGCGATTTGCACGCCAAGTCCGGCCAGTGCCAGCGCCAGACCGGTGGCCAGAACCACGGTCAGGGCAATCCGGTCGCGCCAGCGTTTCAACTGCGTGCCGTCGCGGCGGAAGATGAAGCCCGCCCCCACCACTTCGGCCAGCCGTCCGCCTTGGCGCGACAGGAAGGCTTCCGCATCGGACACCGGACGCAAGGGGATCAGGGCCAAATGCACCACGCCGCCTGATACCCGCGCGTCCCACAGGCAGGCATCCTTGTCCCAAGGCGACAGCGCCTCGACCCGGGCGGAAAGCCAGCCGGGATGGGGCGCGGCCTCGCCCTTGGGCAGATCAAGGCTTTGCCGCAGAAGGTTTTGGTCCGGCATCACCAACTGGATGGCGCGTCCCGGTCGGGCATCGGGCAGGCCCGCCTGTGCAACGGGGTCAAGCCCGCGCAGCCGGGCCGGGATCGCACGTTGCAGGGCCAGTGCCACAGATTCTGCCGCGTCAAGAAGCCAGTTTGCCATTCAACTTCCCCCTTTCAGCGGTTCAGGCCAGCCCATGGTCAGAATGTGCAGGCGGTGGTCGGCACCTGCAAGGGCGGAAACATGAGTCCAGAGCCTGCCGTCAGGTTCAGAGGTATCCAAGGCAGGGTCCACCACATGCAGCCAGATCTCGTAGAACCCCTTGCCCGCCCCCAGACCAGCGCCCGAGAAATCGACCTCGGCCGCCGTGGCAGGCTCTGCCACGCCCCGCAACGCGGGCGGCGCATGGAGGATGTCAATCGTCTCGGATTTGCCGAGAAGGGTGATAAAGGGCGCCACCTTAGGCCAAAGCCCCTCATCCTTGGCGAAAATCGCGGCCACCCGGGTTACATGAGCAAAGGCCAGGGTATTGGCAGCGCCCCGGGCCGAGGCCACGGCCAAGGCCAGCCTCTGGGATTGTTCCGGCGTGGCGCCCAGCGCCGCAAGGGCCGCCGCCATCACCGGTTCTCGCGTGGCATTCGGGTTGATCAGGCCCGAAGCCGAGAAGATCCGCGCCACAACACGTCCTCCCGGCAAGTCCATGACCACGTCCGAGCCGTCCTCGGCGAGATCGCTGGAGGGCAGTCTTGCACCCAGGCTGGCGATTGCCGAGTCGATAAGCACCTCGCGTCGGAACGCTGCGCGTTCGGCGGACAGGGTGGAGAGGTCACTTTCCGAGACGCGGATCACCAGCCCCGCCAAGGCCGCAAGCAAGGCCAGCGCCACCAGCACCATCAGCAGAACCGCGCCGTCTTCGCCCCGCCGGTTCATGGGAAGACCCCTGCGTCAAGGCTGCATTTCGGCCCCGGCCCCAGCGCGCAGTCGGGTTCCATCAGGTCCGGGAAAGCGGCCACCAATTCCACAGCCTGTGGTGCGTTCAACGAGACCAGCCCGAAGGCGCGCGGCAGGTCTTGAGCAGTCCATTCCCGCAGCCATGCGCCCTTGTCGTCGAGATAGCGGAATTCCCAGGCCCCCGGCCCCCGCCAGATCGGCTGGCCAGGGCCCATCGGCCCGGGTCCTTCCGCCAGCATCACGGCCTCGGCCCGGGTCAGATCGGTGCCGGTCACAGCGGGCCGCAGGTCGAATTCCAAAACCGCCGGCGCCCCACCGAACCGCGCCACGGACGGAAAGGTCACGCTTTGCGGCTGGCCGTGGAAGATCACCACGCCGCGCGCATCGCGCATCAGCAGCCCGTGGCGTGCATCCCCGGCCAGCACGACCCCGGCCCGGGCAAATCCCTCGGCCTCTGCCGCCACCGACACCGCCTTGGTGGCCCCATTAGACGCCACATGCAGCGTCGACAGCACAACCGCCACCACCGAGACGCCCAGTGCCAAGGCCAATAGCGCCTCAATGAGGGTGAAGCCCTCCTCGCTGCCCTTCATCGCACAGGCTCCAGCCGCGAGACGGCGATCTGCGGCCCACCGGCCCAGGTGACGGCCACCTGATGCAGCGCCAGTCCCTGATCCGGCGGTGCCAAGGTTGCCACCCATCCCAGGGCGCCAGACTGGCCACGGCCGACCTCCCCGGTCACCAGCAACCGCCGGGCGAGGTCTCGGGCGGCGGTTTCCTTGATCATGCGGTCGTTGACGCGGGCGGATTGGGTGAAGAGCGTCAGCGCCGCCACGACCGTCAGGCTGGCGATGGTCAGGGCCGCCAGCACCTCCACCAAGGAGAACCCGGCTTCAGGGCTGCAACGCTCCGGTGAGCGGGGAAACCACCAAGCGATCTTCAGCCCCCGGCGACAGAACGCGCAGAAGGCCGCCATCGCTGGAGCCGTCCGGGCCGAAGGTGATGGCAGCATCGCCCGCGCTGTTTGAGGCAAAGACCTGATGATCGGGAGCCAGTGCGAGAACCTTGGAACCGGCGACGAAGCTGTGACCATCCTTGCCGGCCTGAACCGTAACGATCCGGTCGGAGCGCATGGCATCGGCGCGCACGCCTCGCACAAAGGATTGCAACGCCGCACGGTCGATCCGGTGCTGGCCGGGAAGGCCCCTGCCCACGACCAGACCCGCCGCCATCGCGGTGATCGCCACAACCAGCAGCATTTCGGCCAGAGTGAAGCCGTCTTCGTCACGCAGGATGTCACGGCGCGATATCGGCATTGTCGCCCTCGCCGCCTTCCTTGCCATCCGCGCCGAAACTGCGCAGCTTGTAGGCGCTGCCATCCGTGGCCGACGTGTAATCGTAAGGCGTGCCCCAGGGGTCCGAAGCGACCGCCTTGTCCAGATAGGGGCCAGCCCAGCCGGTGGCGCCGGACGGTGCTTTGGCGAGGGCCGCCAAACCTTCCGTGCTTTGCGGATAGCGGCCAAGGTCGAGGTGATAGAGTTCCAGCGCCGTCTGATAGGCCGCGATCTGGACATGTGCCGTCTTGACCTTCGAAGAGCTCATGTAGCCTATGACCTTGGGGCCCACCAAGGCCGCGAGCAGCGCAAGGATCACCAGCACCACCAGCAGTTCCACCAGCGTGAAGCCCGCTTCGTTATCGTCCCGGATCATGGCATTTCCTCATACGAACAAGTCATTGACCGACATCAGTGCGCCGATGACGGTATAAATTAGCCCGCCCACGCCGACCGAGATCA
Source organism: Paracoccaceae bacterium (assembly GCA_947371955.1). Classification (GTDB taxonomy): domain Bacteria; phylum Pseudomonadota; class Alphaproteobacteria; order Rhodobacterales; family Rhodobacteraceae; genus Stagnihabitans. Next base: position 5,653 of record CANBRQ010000093.1, read on the forward strand.
GCAGGATGATGGCGGGCTCCAGCAGCACCAGCGCCCGGTCGAGCGCTATCCGGGTCTTTTCCTCAAACACTTGCGCGGCTTGGGTCAGGCTGCGCCCCATGTCGCCGGTTTCCTGACCCACCCGGATCAGGCTGGACAAGAGCGGCGGCACCCCGCGCGCCTCGCGCAGCGGTTGGGTCACATCTTGCCCGGCGCGGAGCGCGTTCTCCATGCCCTCCAGCAGTTGGGACAGATCGCCTGCAGCGGTCGACCGGCGGGTCAGACGCAAGGCCTCGGCCAAGGGCAGGCCTGCCTCGGTCAGCATGGCGAGAGAGCGGGTCATTTCGGCCAGCCTTGCCGTGATGATTAGATTTCCGATCACCGGCAGGCGCGAAGCCAAGGCGGTGATCGCCTCCTGCACAGCTGGCATCCGCAGCAGGAGGGCCAGCAGCGCCAGCACAATCGCCACCCCGGCACCTGCCAGAATGGCATGAGAGGTCAACCAGTCCGACATGTCGATCAGCCGACGGATCGAGGCATCGGCACCATCGGCCCTTGGTTCTGGCGGCAAGACAGACCGCATCTGCGGCACGACGGCCAGTGCAATCAGGGCCATTGCCGCCAGCGCCACAAGCAGCAGAAATGCCGGATAGACCAGCGCAGAGCCGAGTTTGCGCTGCAAGGCCTGCGCCTGTGACCGGCCGGCATGCAGGCGCTGCAGGACCATCGGCAAGGTACCGGTGCCCTCAGCGAGGGAAACCAGCCGCAGATAGGCCTCGGGAAAAACAGCGCCCTGCCGGGTCAGGGCATCCGCAAGGCTCGCCCCGGCCCGCAACTCGCCACGCACGGCCAGCAGCACGGGATGCAGCCGGCTTTGGCCAGCCTCGGCGGCCAAAAGGTCAATCGCGCGGCCCAAGGGCACCCCCGCGCCGATCATCCAAGACAGTTCCTGCGTGAACAGCGTGATGTCATCGGGTGTTGGGGCTGATCCGAAAAGACTAGCCATCCTGCACCACCCGCAAAACCTCCTCGACCGAGGTGACGCCTTCCAGCGCCCGGCGCAGGCCATCGGCCATGAGGGGCTGCATCCCCTCGGCCAAGGCGGCTTGATGCAGGGCAGCTGTGCCAGCCCCGGACAGGACCTTGGCGCGCAGGGCCTCGGTCAGCGGCATCACCTCGAAGATCGCCTGACGTCCGTAGTAGCCGGTGCGCCCGCAATGGTCGCAGCCTTGCGCGGTGTAGTGGGTGGCGGGCTGCGCGGGGTCATGGCCGACAAGGCGCTGGATATCGTCGGGGAAGGGCAAGGGGCCAGATGCCTCGGTCCGACAATGGCGGCAAAGAAGGCGGACAAGGCGCTGCCCGACCGATAGCCGCAGGGTCGCGGCCAGCAAGTATGGCTCCACCCCCATCTCGGTCAGCCGCACCACCGCGCCGGCGGCCGAGTTGGTGTGCAAGGTCGTCAGAACCAAGTGCCCGGTCAGCGAGGCTTGCACCGTCACCCCGGCCGTCTCGGCATCGCGCACTTCGCCGACCAACAGCACATCGGGGTCCGCCCGCATGAAGGCGCGCAGACCAGCCGAGAAGGTCAGGCCGATGGCGGGGTTGACCTGAACCTGCGAGATGCCGGGAATGTGGTATTCCACCGGGTCCTCGATCGATATGATCTTGCGGCGCGGGTCGTTCACATGGCCGGTCGCGGCGGCCAGGGTGGTGGTCTTGCCGCTTCCGGTGGGGCCGGTGATCAGGATCAGCCCGTGGGAATTGGACAGGGCCGCCAGAACATCCGCCTCGGCGCGGAGCGAAAGGCCAAGACTGGCAATCGTCGGCAGGTTCTGCCGACCGGCCAGAATGCGCAGCGCCGCGCCCTCTCCATCCACCATCGGCAGGGTCGCCAGCCGCAAGTCCTGAGTCCGCCCTGCGATCACGGCCCGGATCGGGCCATCCTGCGCCAGACGCCGCTCTGCAATGTTCAGACCGGCGAGGATCTTCAGCCGCGCCACCACCGCCCGGCCCGTTGCCGCAGGCAATGAGGCGACCGGCCGCAGCATCCCATCGACCCTTTGCCGCACGGCCATATCCTGCGGCCCGGGTTCGAAATGCACATCCGTCGCCCGCGCCTCGACCGCCTGCGCCAGCATCCGGTCCAGAAGCGCGATCACCGGGGCATCCAGTGCGCTGTCCTGCGGATCATCCTGGGCCGCTTCCACGGCATGGACCGGAGCGCCCGGGCCCAGACCTTCCAGGCGCGACAGCAGGGCCGGTTGCGAGGCGACCAGAAGCGACACCTCGCCCAACGCCGCGCGCAGGGCGGCGACGGCGGCGTCGGAGGGGTCGGCCACGGCCACGCGCCAATGGCCGTCGGGGCCTCTCCCCAAGGGCAGCATCAGACTGCGGCGCAGGAAAGCGCGGGACAGGCCCTCGGGGACATCGGCCACGGCGGGCCAATCGGACTCGTTCACAAGGGGCAGGCCATGCGCGGCAGCCCGGCGGCGGGCAAGGGCCAGAGGATCCTCTGGCGCGGTTCCCGCCGCAGAGGGCGCCGCCGTGGTCATTGCCCGCTCATCTGCGGCATGCGGGCGCGCAGTTCGGCGGCGGCCGAGGCCGCATCCTGCTGGTTGCGCACGACATGGGGGGTGATGAAGACCATCAGTTCCGTCCGGCCCTTGCTGTCGTTGGCCCGGTTGGTCAGGAAGCCGAAAAGCTTGTTCTTGCCGCTGGTGTCCTGCGCCGAGATCAGCCCGCCCAAGGCCACGGTCTGGTTGTCATAAACCGCCACACGCGTCGAGATGGACCGTTGCCGCAGCGTCGGGGTCAGGGTTGCCGCTCCGGTGCCGTTGTTCACCACCGCCGACAGTTCCTGACTGACCTGAAGGTTGACTAGGTTCGTCTGGCTAACGCGCGGCGTCACCTTCAGGATCACCCCAGCGTCTCGGTATTCGACCGAGTTCACCGTGGGCGCGTTGCCGGCCTGAGTCGAGATCACCTGTTGCGTCACGATCGGCACCTGTTCCACCACCTTGATCTGCGCCTCTTCATTCTCGAAGGCCGAGACAGAGGGCGCCGAGACGACCTTGACCTTGGTGACCTGGGTCAGGTCGTCGATGATCAGCTTGGGGGTCGCGCCATTGCCCAGCACCAGATTGAAACCGGGGGCACTGGGGGAAATCGCCGTCGTCGTGCCATTGGTCGCGATGAAGCGGGCGTCGTGGCTTTGCAGATAGGCCTGCACGCCCATCGAGGTGGCGTCGTTCAGGGTGACCTCGATCAGCAGAACGTCGATTAGCACCTGCACCGGCGGCCGGTCGATGGCGGACAAAAGTTGCAGGGCCTGCTGGCGCACCGGGGTCGAACCCCGGATGATGATGGTGTTGTTGCCATCGTCGGGGGTAAATCGGGTGTCGCCGCCGGCCGGGGCCGTTACGGCACTCACGGCCGTCTCGGTGGCTGCGGGCACTGCCACGCCGTCGGCTGCCGCCGCCGCTGGCACCGGGGCCGCCGCAGCCGCACCGCCGCCCTCGCCGAAGGTCGCCTGCAGGATGCCAGACAGATCCGAGGCCTTGGCATATTGTACTTGATACACTGTGATGTCAGACCCCGCAGCGCCTCCGGTCCGGTCAAGCTGACGGATCCAGGTCATCGCCTTTTGCAAGTCACCCCGGTCATGCGCCTGCACCAGAATGGCGTTGGACCGTTGCAAAACCTGCGTCGACCAGCCCGAGGCGCCCGGATCATTGCTCGCCACCACGGCCAGATCAGCCGCCACCTGCGTGGCGGGCGCATTCTGCAGGAAGGCGATGCCGGCATTGGGCTTGGCCAGCATGTCAATGTCCAGCGTCTGCACCATGCTGAGGATGTTGCCCCGATCCGCCGCCGAACCCCGCACCAGGATCATGTCCTCATTCTCGGACGCCCGGATCGAACCCTCGGGTGCAGCAAAGCCATCCAGAAGCGCCAGCATCCGCTGGGCGCCCAGGTGGCGCAATGGGACAGCGGTGAAACCGAAACCCTCGGCCTTCATGCTGGCGGTCTGGCCCGCGCCGTCCAGCGCCTTGATGCGGAATCCCTGACCCTCGCTGACCAGAATCAGGCCATTGGCCTGCAAGGCATTCTCGAAGATCATCAGAAGATCGGCGCGCGGAACCGGGCCACCCGTCGCCATCGTGACCGAGCCCGTGGCCGAGGGGTCCAGAGTATAGGGCACCTGCAATATGTCACCCAGCAGCGACTGTGCGGCCACATCAACGGCCACGCCCTGCAGGTTGACCGTATAGCCCTGACCGACCGCCTGCACGCCGGGCAGAACCGTCGTGCTGCCACCGGCATCGTTGAAATAGACCACCTGCGTCGGCTGCGCCCCGCCCATCACGCCGGGTGTTCCGGCCCGGCCGTTGCGCGCCGAAAGATCGAGCCGCTCCAACGCCGCCGGATCCCCTGTAAGCCCAGTGCTGCCGCCCGTCCCTCCGCCCACGCAAGCCTGCAGCGCCCAAAGCACTGCCAGCAGGGCAACACCCTCCAAAGGTTTCCGGAAGACTTTCATTGGCAAGCTGGCCCCTCTGCGCACCTGAACCCGACACGCCTATGAGGTGATCAACCTGAGGGCAATGATGCAAGTCAATTCCTCTTCATCGCGCGCGCCACCCGCTATAATCCCAGTCCGACGGATATAAACCCGAAGTATAGGGATTTCACGGCCGCTTGACCCAAGCGTCGCGGGGCAATTCGCCCCTTGGGCACTGGCACTGGCCCTTGGGCCGCGCTAGGCTGGCGTCGATTGTATCGCCGTCCATCTCTCTGAGAGGCCCCATGCCCGTCATCACCTGCATTGAAGACCTGCGCCAGTTGCACAAACGCCGTGTGCCCCGCATGTTCTTCGACTATTGCGAAAGCGGGTCCTATACGGAACAGACTTTCCGCGAGAATGTAAGCGATTTCAGTAAGTTGCGCCTGCGTCAGAAGGTGGCGGTGGATATGTCCAACCGCACCATAGCTGGCACCATGCTGGGCAAGCCGGTGACAATGCCCGTAGCCCTCGCCCCGGTTGGCTTCACCGGCATGCAATCGGCGGATGGAGAGATCAAGGCTGCTCGCGCCGCTTTGGCCTTCGGCGTGCCTTTCACCCTGTCCACCATGTCGATCTGTTCGATCGAGGACGTGGCCGAGGCGACCAAGGCGCCGTTCTGGTTCCAGCTTTACGTGATGAAGGACTGGGACTTCGTCGGTGGCGCTTTGGAGCGGGCCAAGAAAGCCGGGTGTTCGGCGCTGGTGCTGACGCTGGACCTGCAAATCATGGGCCAACGCCACAAGGACCTCAAGAACGGACTTTCCGCCCCGCCGAAGCCTACGCTGACCAACATCCTCGACATCGCGACCAAATGGCGCTGGGCCTACGGGATGGCGCAGACCAGGCGCCATTCGTTCGGCAATATCGTGGGCCATGCCAAAGGCGTTAAGGACCTGTCCTCGCTGGGCTCATGGACCGCCGAGCAATTCGACCCGCAACTGGATTGGGGCAAGATCGCCCGCATCCGCGACATGTGGGGCGGCAAGCTGATTCTGAAGGGCGTGCTCGATGAAGACGACGCCCGCCGTGCCGCCGATTTCGGGGCCGATGCGATGATCGTGTCCAACCACGGCGGACGGCAACTGGATGGCGCTTTGTCGTCGATCCGCCGCCTGCCGTCGATCGTGCGGGCGGTGGGCGATCAGGCCGAGGTCTGGATGGACAGCGGCATCCGCTCCGGTCAGGACGTGCTGAAGGCGCTGGCGATGGGGGCCAAGGCCACCATGATCGGGCGCAGTTACATCTACGGTCTGGGTGCCATGGGTCAGGCGGGCGTCACCGCCGCGCTGGAGGTGATCCGCAAAGAGATCGACACCACAATGGCTCTGTGCGGCGAGCGTGACATCAAGAACTTCGGCCCACACAACCTGCTGATTCCCAAGGATTTCGAGGGTGATTGGCGCGAAACACCCCAAGCCTCCTGACCCTCACTTCACGCGTCAAAGGACAGCCATGCTCCCGGAAGACCCAAGCCTAGATGCCGGTGCACCAGAGTCGGGCGTTCTGATCCGGGCCGAGAATGGTGATGTGGTGACCTTCGATGCCACCGGCCTGACCTTGCGGTTGTCAGACACCGTGGTGGCGGACCTGCGCGACCGGCTTGGCCTTGCTTTGCTGGACCCGGCTGAGCATCTAGGCGACATTGACGCCTGGGATCTGCGGCGGCAGGGCGACTGGCTGCATTTCACCGCTCTTTTGGACCGCGACGGCCCCGTGCGCGGCTATCAGCGCCATGTGTCGGGCGGCGATGTGATCGCAGCAGCACCCGGTCCGCTTTACGGTCTTCTGTCTTTGGGCGGTGCGCGGCGCGCGGGCTTTACCGATGGCCCCGCGGCCTTCACCCATCACGTGCTGGCCCCAGGCAATGACATCGGCGCCGTGGGGGCCGAGGGGACAGCGGCCACCCAACCCTCGGACCGCCTGCAACGCATTCCGCACCGCACACGGGATGCATTGCTGGCCGATGTTCTGCTGGGCTGGCGGCGTGCGGCGCTGCGGGGCTTGCCATTGTTCATGGTCCGGACCGAGACGGACGGCAGCGCCAGCCTTGCCGCCCTGTCCGGCGGTCTGGCCTATCAGAACTTTCTGTCAGCTCTCGATAGTCTGATGGCCTCTGCCGCAACCTTGGGCAAGCGGGCGCAGGTCCTGTCGGTGGGCTTGGATTTCTCGCTGGAGGATCAGACCTCAACCGTCTCCGACTACGCCGCCGGCCTGCGCGCCCTGATGAGCCGGATCGAGCGCGACATGGGCCAACGCGGCCTGCAGCGTCCGCATTTCCTGATGACGTTCGAGGCGGGGACGCAGAGCGTCTCCTTCCACCCCGCGATGCTGGCCCAGTGGGAGCTGGCATGGTCGCATGTGAACCACAGCTTTGCGTTCCCGGCCCCCGGCTACATGTTCGAACAAACCCGCTTTGGTCGCCCCACCGAAGCGGCACGCCAGCAGATGGCTGAGATGGACGCCCATGCCCTCGTCGCCCTGACCAACCGGCAGGAGTGGCTCTGCCCGCTGTTCCTGCTCGCCGAATTTCAGGGGCATGACCTGCGGGTGACGGGACGGGCCATGGCCGATCTGGTCATTGACCCCGCCTTGACCCCCGACCCCGCCTGCGGCTTCCACCTGACCGGAACCGAGGCGCAGATCACCAGCGTCCGCATCGCCGAGGACGACCCGCAGTCCCTTGTCCTGACCTGTGACCGCGTGCCAGAGGGCGGAACCCTGCACTATGCCCATGGTGCGGCTCCAAGTGCTGATGGCTTCCCCGCCAACCGGGGCGCCATCCGCGACACCTGGGCGGCAGACAGCCAGACGGGCGCCACGCTGCACCGCTGGGCTTTGCCCGCCATCCTGCCTTTGCAGCGAGGGATGGTCTGATGGTGTTGATCTATCGCGGTGCCCTGCCGGAAGGGGTTCTGATCCGGGCAAGCACGGTACGGGCCGCACCGGCCACGCCTGCACCGGAGGCCAATATCTGGCTTGACGCCTCTGCCGGGGTGACGCTCTCGGCTTCCGGGCGGGTGATCGGCTGGGCCCCGCGCGGCGGTGACCCGTCGCAGGCCCTGCCTGTGCCGGACAACGCAACCGGCACCGGATTTCGCAGCGACCCGCCGGCCCTTCAGTTTTCGGCCGGTGAGAATGGCGGCCTCAGGCTTGAAGGGGCGGTTGCTGATGCGGCTTGTGTGACCATCGCCTTGATCCTGACCCCCGGTCTGCCCGAAGCGCGCACACTTCTGTCTCTGCAACCGGTGGCGCAGGGGGATTACATCTTCCTGTCACTGGAAGGCCCGCACTTGCGTTTGGCCCGCAAGGACGCGGCCACCAGTCTTGCCCTGACGCTGCCTGCCGATCCGCTGCAACCGATCTTGATCCTGTGCGCCCTGAGCAGCGGGATGGCGCGGCTGTCCGTCAACGGCGGGTCTGCCGTCGCTGCCCGTCTTGACGCAGAAAACGGGCCTGCGGACCTGTTCATCGGCTGCCCCACCGCGCGAAAGGGCATGAAGAACAAACTGGGCCGCTTTGATCTGTCAGATGTGATGGTCTGGTCGGGGCAGGATCTGCTTGGCTCTGGTGCGGAACTTGCGGCTGTGAGGGCACTTTGGACCGACAGGTGCCATCGTGGCCTTTGACCGCAAGTCCGCCCAAGGCTCCAGCATCTGTGTCATCTGGATCGATGACATGATCGACATCTTCACATGGCGGACGGCCTTCGGTGTCACGATCCAGACCCCCAACATCGACCGTCTGATGGCCGAGGGCACCCGTTTCGCCAACGCCTACGCCACCGTTCCCCTCTGCGCCCCTTGCCGGGCCGAGTTGGCCACCGGCCTGTCTCCCTTCCGCACGGGGCTTGTCGACCTCAACCGTTTCTGGCGCGACGCGCTGCCGCCGACAGCCTCCTGGGCCTATGACCTGCGCCGCGCGGGCTTTCGCACCTTCACCACCGGCAAGACCGACACCAACTACAAGCCGATGCCACAGGACTATGCCCGCCTTCTGTTCCACGAGGATGTCGAGGCGCTGGATTCCGGTCGCAGACGTGGCGTGCATGCCTATCTGGACAAGGGGCCGGGGATCGAGGGCGTGGGTCACCCCGATGACGACGGCAGCCATGATGCGACCTTCTACGATCACGCCGTGGCGCAGAACGCCATCGACTACCTTGGCCGCGCCGACGCCTCCCGTCGCCATCTGATCCAGCTTGGCTTCAAGCACCCGCACTACAACCTGACCTGCCCCGACCGGTTCTATCAGATGTATGACGTGGCGCAGATCCGCTGGCCCGCCTCGGCCCATCCCGACGACTATCACGGCCCGCAACCCGGCATGGCGGTCTATGAGGCCGCCTATATCGCCAACGGCCAGTGGACCCCGGAAAAGGCTGGCGATCAAGCATGGCGCCACGTCGTGCGCGGCTATTTCGCCGCCTGCTCCCATGTCGACCACGAAATCGGCCGCTTCATGGAGGCGCTGCGGGCCTCGGCTTTGGGGCAGAACACCACGGTGATCCTGCTATCCGACAACGGCTTCAACCTTGGCACCCATGACAGCTTCCACAAGATGAGCCAATGGGACTCGGCGGCGCATGTGCCCTTGGGCATCTGGCATGCCGCGATGACGCCTGCGGTGGTAGACTGCCCCGTCTCTTTGCACAACTTTCCCAAGACCATCATGGACCTCGCAGGCCTGCCACCGAGGCCCGACTGGGTGTCGGGCCAAAGCCTGCTGCCGCTGATCTCACCTGATTTCGGGAACTACGACCGCAGCAAATCCCCCCTGACGGCAGTGTTCGGCACGCTGTCCGTCCGCCCCTCTACCCCGGGCCATGACCATCTGCGCTATTTCCGCTACCCGAACGGGGAGGAACATGTCTATGACGTGATCCGAGACCCCGGCGAGACGACCAATCTTGCAGGCGGCTCCGAGACCCCTGCCCTGCGTGCGGAACTGGTGAAGGCGGGCCTCGACCTTGGCCTCGACCTGCGCGGCTTTGAACGGCCCGAGGATGGCGTCCATGCCATGATGGCGATGGACGGCTCGGTTGTCTTGGCCGGAGGTAATGCCGACAACGACTATTGGGCCTACGGCGAGGCCGCCGAGAAGATCGTCGAACAGCCGCATGGTGGCCATGACACGCTGTGGTATCTGGCCGGCCCCGATGGCTATACCTTGCGCGTTCCAGCAAATATCGAGACCGTCCGCATGGCGACCGTAACCGCTCGCTTTGAGACCGCAGCAGATGCTGGCGCCGCCGAGGGCAAGGTGGTGCATATCGTGGCGCATCCTGACAGTGCCATCACCTTCGAAGCCTCCGAGCGTGTGAGCATGCATGTCACAGGGTCTAACAAGGGAGACTTGATGGTAGGGCCGGTCTATGCGGGCGCCACCTTCAGGGGCGGCGCGGGGCATGATGTGATGACCGCCCAATCCACCCGGCGCAACGACCGCCATGCCTTCTATGGCGGCGCGGGCAATGACACGCTGAAGGGCGGCAACGGACGCGACACGCTGGATGGCGGGGCGGGGGATGATATCATTCAGGGCGGCGACGGGTTCAACCGGCTGTACGGCGGCTTTGGCAACGACCTGATCACCGATGGCGAGCATTCCTCGGAAATCCACACCGGACCGGGGCGCAACCGGGTGATCTCGGGCCTCGGACGCGACAAGATCTTTGTGGGGCCGGGAGAGAACCTGATCACAGGGGGACCGGGCGGCAACAGCTATGCGGTGGCTTGGGGTGGTGTCACAACGATCACCGACTGGACCGAGGACGACAGCCTGATCCTGCAAGACTGGCCGGGAGAGCCTTCGGTCACCAGCGATGCTGGCGGCGTGCTGATCGGACTTGGCCTGAGCTTCATCCTGCTGGAGGGTGTCCGCGATACCGAAGCCGTCAAGGCTCGGCTGACGACGGCCTAAGCCGAGGCCGTTTGAAACACCGCATGTTCGCCAAGGTTGACGCTGACCTCACCACGCACCAGTCGGGCGTAAAAATCGAACAGCGTCTCGGTCCCGGTTTCCGGCGTGGCGCCAGCATCATAATGCCCGTCTTGGTTCAGAACCAACATCGACTCGGTGGCATAGTAGCGCCCGATCTTCGCCAGTTCAGCCTTGTCCCGCAACTTCGGAGCGATGCGGCCCAAAATGCCGAGGATCCCGATGATCCCGCTGAGAAACCCTACTGGAACGCTGCGGAACTTGGGTTCCATGCCCAGCAGGCGGAACAACTCCTCACCCTGCTGGCGCGGGGTGATCGCAGGGCCGGGGCCACCGATCGGCAGGATGCGGTTGCGCAGGGCCGGGTCATCCAGACACTGGCCCAGATAGCGGCCAAGGTCGCCGTCGCTGATCGGCTTGCAGGCGGTCAGGGTTCCGTCCCCAAAGATCAGGAAGGGTTTGCCTTGGCGAAGCCGCGCCACCTGCCCAGACAGCGATTTGAAATAAGCCGTTGCGCGGACAATGGAATAATCCATCCCCGAGGCAACCAAGGCGGCCTCGAACGCCAGCTTGGCATGCTGAAACGCCAGC
>CANBRQ010000094.1 GCA_947371955.1 Paracoccaceae bacterium
GCGCATTCATCTCAAATGACGAAGACTTTGCCACCGCCCTTCTGGAGGAAACCGGCGTCGCCGTGGTCTTCGGCGCGGCCTTCGGCCTTTCGCCCAACTTCCGCGTCAGCTACGCTACCTCGGAGACCATCCTGGAAGAGGCCTGCCGCCGCATCCAGACCTTCTGTGCGGGCTTGAAATAGGGGCGCTTATGCCGGGCGATCTGCCGGATTATTACTTCCGCATCCGCGAGAACGGCGCGGTGGTGTTTCGGGTCGATACCGAAAACCGCCTGCGCCGGATCGAGCTTATCGAGATCGCCACCGTCAACGTCAAGAACGGCAACATCAAGCCGCACGGCGACGCGGACCTGACCCCTGCCGACCGGGCCGAGATCCAGAAATGGCTCGCCACCCGCACCGAACTGCTTGCAGAGCGGGACGTGGACGACATCCTGCGCGCGGTCGACCACCTCAACCTTACCACGCAATGGGCGCAGACCAAGGCCACCGAGGCGCAATTGGAACGGGTGACCGACGACCTTCTGCTGGCCATGCACGACCTGCGCACCGTTCTGGTGCGCCGCAAGGCGGAGCGGCTGACCAAGGGCGACCCGAAGACCGACGACGATCAGGCCTGAACCGGAACCCGTGGTGCCTTGCGCCAGAACCGTAGCATCAGACTGGTCGAGGCGAACAGCAGGCCGATGCAAAGCCCCAGCCAGATGCCCTCGCCCCCCAGCCCAAGCGGAAAACCCAAAGCATAGCTGCAGGGAATCCCGATCCCCCAATAGCTGAAGGCCGCAGCCCACATCGGCACCCGCGTATCCCGGATGGCGCGCAGCAGGCCCAAGGCCATGACCTGCATCGCATCGCCCAACTGAAACAGGGCCGCCAAGGCCAGAAGCCCGGTCCCCGTCGCCAAGATCTGCGCGGCATCGGGTTTCGACATATCCAGAAACAGGCTGATGATCTGCACCGGCAGGCTCAGGAAAATCACGATCCCGACCGCGCACAACCCGGCCGACAGACCAATCGCCGTCCCGGCAATCTCGCGCATCGCGCGGATATCGCCCGCCCCTTCGGCCCGGCCCGCCAGCACAGTGGCGGCGTTCGACAGGCCCAGATGCACCATGAAGGCCAAGGCCGCCACCTGCATCGCAATGCCATGTGCCGCCAACGGCACCGTGCCCACCCAGCCCATCATCAGACTGGCCCCCGAGAAGAGCCCGCTCTCCATCAACCCCGTCACGCCAATCGGCCAACCGAGCCTAAACACCCGCCCCATCGCCACATAGTCCGCCCGCCAGAACCGGCTGAACAAGCGAAACCGGTACAACTCGCGCTGAAACTGTGCATAGACCCCCAGCGACAGGAACGTCGCCCATTGCACGGTAAGGGTCGAGATCGCGGCCCCCCGCACCCCCAACTCCGGCGCGCCCCAGTGCCCGAAGATCAGGGCCCAGCCGAGCCCAAGGTTCAAAAGCACCGCCCCCAGCGTGACCCAAAGCACGATCTGCGCCTTGCCAAGGGCCGACAGGTACGACTTCAGCGCCATAACCAGCAAGGCCGGCACCATGCCCGCACCGGCGATCCGCAGGAAATCCTGCCCCAACTGCGCCACCTCGGGCGTCTGCCCCATGGCCCGCAGCCACTGCCCCGAGGTCCAGAACAGCGGATAGGTCACAAGCCCATAGGCCAGCGACAACCAAAGCCCCATCCGGGCATCGCGCCGCACCTCCGTCTCGTCCCCGCGCCCGAGGGCTCCGGCAATCAACGGCAGGATCGCCTGCGCAAAGCCTGATCCGAAGATGAACACCACGAAGAACGCCGAGCCCGCGAGCGTCACCGCGGCCAGCTCACTGACGCCGTAGCGCCCCAGCAACATGGTGTCGCTGACATGCAATGCCATTTGCGCCAGATGGCTGCCAATCAAAGGCAGCCCCAGCACCAGCATCGCGCGGGCATGGATGATGAAATTGCGGGCCATGCCTTCCTCTATCTGCTGCAAAGACGGGCAGCAACCCCACCCCCTTTTCCTTCGTGGGCGCCGCCCCTATGGTTTCGCGACCAGATCAGGAAAGGGAATCCCCATGATCACGCTTTATGGTGTCTACCGCTCGCGTGCCTCGCGCCCGCTATGGCTGCTGGAAGAATGCGGCGTGACCTTCACCCATGTGCCTGTGATCCAGTCCTACCGGCTGGACCAACCCAAGGCACCGGACGCGCCCTTCAACACCTCCTCGCCCGCGTTTCTGGCTGTCAACCCGATCGGCCAGATTCCGGCGATGGTCGAGGGTGATCTGGTCCTGTCTGAAAGTCTCGCCATCACGCTGTATCTCGCGCGCAAATACGGTGGCATCTTCGGCCCGCAGTCCGACGCCGAAACCGCCCTGATGGAGCAATGGGCCCTTTTCGCCGCCACCTCGGTCGAGGTCCCCGCGCTGGAGATCCTGAACACAACCAACACCGGTGGCCAAACGGCCGAGGCTCAGGCCCATATCGCCATCAATGCCGAAAAGCTGCGCCGCCCGCTGACCCGCCTTGCCAAGGCGCTGGAGACGGCCGACTGGCTGGTGGGCAACCGTTTCACCGTGGCCGACATCAACACCGCCGAATGCCTGCGCTACGCCCAAGGCCACCCGACGCTGCTGGCCGAGTTCCCCGCCGTGAAAGCCTGGCTCGAGCGCGCCCAGGCCCGCCCGGCGTTTCAGGCGATGTGGACCAAGCGTCTGGCGGAACCGGCATAAGTCCGCTCCCGCCCAACTCACAGGAGCGGGGGTTTCACACCCCCGCACCCCCGTGGGATATTTGGAGAAGAGGAAGACCAAAAGACAGGTTCGACGCCCCGACGGGAGGCCCGGCCAAGCCGTGGGGCGTCTTCCCCTTCACGGTCATCGGCGTCCCCGCCTGTACCGTAACAAGAGTATGAGTCAGGATGGGTTTAAATTGGATTAACGCCGGGACTTGAAACGGCGCCTTGGTCTTCCTCTTGTAAAAATATCCCACGGAGGTGCGAGCAGCGCGGGAGGTGTGAAACCTCCCCGGCTGCCGGCCAAGAACACCGGCCTCAGACGCCTGACACGTAGTTCCGCCAGTTGTGCTGTTCCTTGAAGCCCAGAACCTCGCGGATCTTCTGGTTGGACAGCAGGCTTTCATTCTCGCCCACCGGGCGGGTCAGCGGAACCTTGGGGAAGAACTGCGCCAGCAACTCCGCGTTGGGCTGCGGCACCGAATTGGTGTCATTGACGGCATTGAAGACCTGAAAGCCCAACCCGTCCTTATTCAACGCCAGATCGACGATCTGCCCCAGATCGCGCGCGTCGATATAGCTGAAGGTGATGCGGCGGCGCGACCCCGGGTCCTTGGCGAAGTCCGGAAAGCGGGCATAGTCGGAAGGCTCCATCACATTGCCGATCCGCAGCGCATAGACATCCGCCCCGGTCCGGCGCTGGAAGGCCTCGGCCGTCACTTCGTTGACCTTCTTGGACATGCCATAGCTGTCCATCGGATTGATCGGATAGCCTTCATCCAGCGGCAGATAGGCCGGATCGGTCTGGCCATCGCTGAAACACACACCGTAGGTGGTTTCCGACGAGGCAATGATCACCTTGCGGATGCCCGACTTCAGCGCCGCTTCGAGCACGTTGTAGGTTCCCATGACATTGACCCGGTAGGTCTCGTTGTCCGGCGCCAGCATCAAGGCCGGGATCGCCGCGAAATGCACCACCGCATCGAAGGGCCGGTGCCCCTTGCCATCCTCCAGTTCATCGCCGCCCGCATAGGCCGTCATCGCGTTGAACATCTGGCCAGAATCCGTGATATCCGCCACAAGATCCGCCACGCCCGGATGCCGCAAAGGCACCCGGTCCACATTCAGCACCCTGTGGCCCTGAGCGGCCAGATAAGCCACCACATGTTTGCCCGCCTTGCCCGATCCGCCCGTGAAAAGTACCCGCATCGCATCCTCCTCTGCTTTCCCCTAACCTAGCCCCCCACCCTTGCGCCGCAACCCCTTGCAGTGGTCTAATGGCCCAACAACAACATCAGGCCCCAAATGTCCGATCTCCTCTCCAGCACGCCCGAGACCTACGACGCCTCCTCCATCGAGGTGCTGGAACCCCTTGAGGCCGTCCGCCTGCGTCCCGGCATGTATATCGGCGGCATTGATGAACGCGCCTACCACCACCTCGCCGCCGAAATCATCGACAATTCGATGGACGAAGCCGTCGCCGGCCACGCCACACGGATCGAGGTCGAACTCCACGAAGACGGCGCCCTCACCGTGCGCGACAACGGCCGTGGCATCCCCGTCGACCCGCACCCGAAATTCCCCGACAAAAGCGCCTTGGAAGTGATCCTTTGTACATTGCACTCCGGCGGCAAATTCGGCGGCAAAGCCTATGAGACCTCCGGCGGCCTGCACGGCGTGGGCTCCTCGGTGGTGAACGCGCTATCGGACCGCATGGACGTGGAAGTCGCGAGAAACAAGGAACTCTACGCCCAGAACTTCTCGCGCGGCAAACCCCTCGCCCCGATCCGCAAGGTCGGCCCCGTCGCCAACCGCCGCGGCACCTCCACCACCTTCCACCCCGACCCGCAAATCTTCGGCAGCCAGCAATTCCGCCCCTCCCGCCTGATGCGCCTCGTCCGCTCCAAGGCCTACCTCTTCTCCGGGGTTGAGATCCGCTGGAAAACCGCCATCCCCGACGGCGACACACCGCTAGAGGCCACCTTCCACTTCCCCGGCGGCCTCGCCGACTACCTCGCCGATACGCTTGAGAAAACAACCACCTACGCCGAAAAACCCTTCGCTGGCAAAGTCGTCTTCCTTGAGAAATTCAACGTCCCCGGCTCCGTCGAATGGGCCATCAACTGGACGCCCGTCCGCGACGGCTTCATCCAATCCTACTGCAACACGGTGCCGACGCCCGAGGGCGGCACGCACGAAACCGGCTTCTGGAACGCCATCCTCAAAGGCATCCGCGCTTATGGGGATCTCACCAAAAACCGCAAAACCGAACTCATCACCCGCGACGACCTGACCACCGGCGGCTGCGCGCTGGTCTCCTGCTTCATCCGCGAACCGCAATTCGTCGGCCAAACCAAGGACCGCCTCGCGACCGAGGAAGCCGTCAAATACGTCGAAGGTGCCGTGCGTGACCATTTCGACAACTGGCTCGCCGGCAATACCAAATCCGCCGGCGCCATCCTCGATTTCGTCATCTTGCGCGCCGAGGAGCGGCTAAAGCGGCGGCAAGAAAAAGAGACCGCCCGCAAGACCGCCACCAAGAAACTCCGCCTCCCCGGTAAACTCACCGACTGCTCCGCCAAAAACCGCGAAGGCACCGAACTTTTCATCGTCGAAGGCGACTCGGCGGGAGGTTCCGCCAAAGCCGCCCGCAACCGAGAGACGCAAGCCCTGCTCCCCCTCAAAGGCAAAATCCTCAACGTCCTTGGGGCCGCATCCGCCAAACTCCACGACAATTCCGAAATCCGCGACATTTGCGAGGCTTTGGGCGTCACCATGGGCGCCAAATTCAACGTCGACGACCTGCGCTATGACAAGATCATCATCATGACCGACGCCGATGTCGACGGCGCCCATATTGCCAGCCTTCTAATGACCTTCTTCTTCAGCCAAATGCGCCCCCTGATCGACAAAGGCCACCTCTACCTCGCCTGCCCCCCCCTCTACCGCCTGACGCAGGGTGCGCGCCGCATCTACGTCGCCGACGATGCCGAGAAAGAGCGGATGCTGGCCAAGGGCTTGGGCGGACGCGGAAAAATCGACGTCCAGCGCTTCAAGGGGCTTGGAGAGATGGACGCCAAAGACCTCAAAGACACCACGATGAACCCCCTGACCCGCCAGTTGATCCGCGTCACCATCGTCGAGGAAGACCCGGGAGAGACCGGCGATCTGGTGGAGCGTCTGATGGGCAAGAAACCGGAACTGCGGTTCCAGTACATTCAGGAAAACGCGCGGTTTGTGGAGGAGTTGGATGTGTGATTAAGTTGTTGGAAACGGATTCGCGCTCGAAGTGAGGATAACATGGCAGATGATGAGTTGGTGTTCGATGATGCGGACGAAGAAGACGAAGACCTAGGTACCGCAAATGCCTTTGCACCTATGCGGTTCAATACGATGCAGCGGAAGGTACGAGATCTACTTTCGGACTATGCAAGCAAAGACTTGGACCCGAGACCTTCGTTCCAAAGAGGCTATGTTTGGGATAAGAACCGAGCGTCGAGACTAGTGGAATCCATTCTTCTAAACGTTCCCCTGCCACTAGTCTACACAGCAGAAGAAGCAGATAAGTCCGAAGTCGTGATAGACGGCCAGCAGAGACTGCTATCAGTCTTCGGATTCATTCAAGGGAAATTCCCCAAAGACCAAACTACATTTCGACTTAGCGGCCTTAAACTACTGAAGAATCTCAATGGAAAACTTTACGACGCGCTTGAGGAGGCGGACAAGAAAGCTATCCAGAATTACATCTTTCAGATTATTAAGATTTCTAACGAGTCGCACGCTGACGTCAAGTTCGAGATATTCGAACGTCTTAATTCTGGTTCAGTCACACTCAATGCGCAAGAACTGCGGAATTGCGTCTACAGCGGAAAGTTCAATGAAGTACTACGGACCCTTGCGGATCGCGAAGATTTTCGGAAGCTTCTTGGTGGTTCAGGAACCACTACAAGGATGCAAGATGCTGAACTGGTTCTTCGTTTCTTGGCATTCTATGAGCGAACTTATCTGAACTACGCACCGGGAATGAAGACGTTTCTCAACGAGTTTATGAACGAATATCGGAACTTGAGCGACGAAAAAGCCAGTTTCTTTGAGCATGGTTTCAAACAGGCGACGTCAATTTCCTACTCAGTCTTTGGAGAAAACGCTTTTCGAAAGTTTACGGTCGGCCGTAAGGGAAACCCGTCGGGCGAATGGGAAAAGGCTCTCAATAGGCCTTTGTACGATATCGTGATGTGGGGGTTCACGCGGTTCGATAAGAACCAAATCATGGCAAACAGCGACGCTATTCGTGAAGGACTCGTCGACCTTCTTACCACCAGCAGCACCTTCATTGACTCAATCACTTCGGCAGTCGGTGATAAGACAAAGACCCAGTTTCGGTTTGAAATTTGGCATGAGACTCTAAAAGAGATTATCACAGAGAAGTCGAACCCGAGAAATTTCAGCGCAGAACTGCGGCGAAATCTCTATAAAGCTAATCCTGTTTGTTCAATCTGCGGTCAGACAATCCATTCGTTGGACGACGCGCATGTCGATCATGTGCACCCATTCTCCAAGGGTGGCTCGACTTCAATTGAGAACGCTCAACTGACACATCGCTACTGCAACTTAACAAAATCTGCGAAAATCTAGAGCAATGGGTGGTCAGCGCGCTTCAGCAGAAAAACCCCAACCAATCAATCCCTTACCGCCCGTTCTTCACCCAACCCCTACCGCCAGCGCCCCACGATTCGCAAATCATGGTTAACACCCCCTTCTCCCCCCGCGCGTAGAGACGGAAGGAAGACAGAAGGAAGACGGAAAAAAGACTGGCTCTTCCGGCCAAAATCCAAGGATTAATCCAGCGCCCGCAAGCCCTTACGCGGCTTCACTTGCCCTGAATCGTCGTCAGGTAATTCGCGATCTCCACCAGCCGCTGCGGCGTCGGCGTCTGGATGCCGTCGCCGGTATCGACCAGCACCGTCGGCCCCTCCATCAGCGGCGCGAACTTGGGCATGAGCGCGGTGGGCGCCTTGCCCATCTCATAGCCCCAGATCTTCGACATCACGTAAGCCATTGGAAAATCACCGTTATGCCGGGCCGAGATCCCAGTCAAATCCGCCGGACGGTGCGCCAAGGTTTTGCCCAACTCGCCATCGCCCTTGCCCGTAACCCCATGACATGGCGCGCAAAGCTCGTTGAAATCGGTCTTGCCCGAGGTCGGGTCGGTCGAGGCGGCAGGCACGCAGGCGGCCAGAAGGAGGAAAAGCAGAAATACGCGGGCGGCAAGCATCAGATTCTCCTGCAATTTCCCCTGAGTTTACACCCGAATTCACCCCTAGACCACCCGCCCCTGATCCAGCCGCACGATCCGGTCCATCCGCGCGGCAAGCTCCAGATTATGGGTGGCGATCAAGGCCGAAAGCCCGGTTTCGCGGACAACTTCCATAAGAACATCAAAGACATGCGCCGAATTGGCCGGGTCCAGATTCCCCGTCGGCTCATCCGCCAGCAAAAGTTTCGGCCGGTTCGCCAGAGCCCTGCAAAACGCCACTCGCTGCTGCTCCCCACCCGACAAAGCCGCCGGCCGGTGATCGGCACGGGCCAAAACCCCCACCCGATCCAACAAATCCCTGCTACGCGCATCGGCATCGCGGCGGAAAACGCCATTGGCCAGTTGCGGTAAGGTGATGTTTTCCAAGGCAGAAAACTCCGGCAACAGGTGGTGGAACTGGTAGATGAAGCCCACCTCCTGCCGCCGCGCCTCGGTCCGGGCGCGGTCGCCAAGCCCGGTCATCTCGCGCTGCCCATAGTGGATGGAACCCGCATCGGCCACATCCAGTAGCCCTGCGATCTGCAACAGCGTCGACTTGCCCGCACCCGAGGGGGCCACCAAGGCCACAACTTCCCCCACGCCCACCGACAAGGACGCGCCCCGCAGCACGACCACCTCCGATGGTTTGCCGCGATTATACGCCTTTTCAATGCTTTGCAGGTCCAGACTATTCATAGCGCAGCGCCTCCACCGGGTTCATCCGGGCGGCCTTGCGGGCGGGGATCAGGGTG
Source organism: Paracoccaceae bacterium (assembly GCA_947371955.1). Lineage (GTDB taxonomy): Bacteria > Pseudomonadota > Alphaproteobacteria > Rhodobacterales > Rhodobacteraceae > Stagnihabitans. The sequence continues at coordinate 8,779 of CANBRQ010000094.1, forward strand.
ATCACGAACGCCAGCCCCAGCGACAGCGACATCGCCGACAGAACGTCTTGCAGTTGCAGTTTGGCGGGCAGGTTGTAGATACCACGGATAGAGGGGTCCCAGACACCTCCCCCCGACCAGTAGTTGATGAAGGAGAAGATCGGGTCGATGTAGATCGCGAAAAGGCAGCCCAGAACCACGCCCGCCGCCGTGCCCAGCACTCCGGTGAACGAACCGCACAGGAAGAAGATCCGCAGGATTGACCCCTCTGTCAGCCCCATCGTCCGCAAGATCCCGATATCGCGACCCTTGTTCTTCACCAGCATGATCAGGCCGGAGACGATGTTCATCGTGGCGATCAGCACCAGAATGGAGAGGATGACGAACATCACGTTGTCTTCGATCGTCAGCGCGCGCAGGAAGTTGCCGCTGCTTTGCTTCCAAGTCCAGAGCAGCGCATTCGGGCCACCGACGCGCAAAAGCGCTTCGGTATAGGCGTTGACCTGCTCGGGGTCCTTGACCATGACCTCGAACTCATCGGCACTTCCCTCGCGGTTAAAGTAGCTCTGCGCCTCGGCGAAGGGCATGTAAATCCGCACCTTATCAATGTCATAGCGGCCAGCGGTGAAGATGTATTCCACCTTGTAGGCATTGACGCGCGGGCTGGTGCCGAAGGCGGTTTTCACGCCCGAGGGGGCGATCAGCCGCACCTTGTCGCCGATGCCCACGCCCAGTTCCTTGGCCAGTTCCGAGCCCATGGCGATGCCATTGGGATAGTCGGCCAGGCTGCCCTCGGCCTTCGTGCCAGTGCCGATGCGCGGCAGGGTCGCAAGGTCCTCGGCTGACATGCCATAGACGTCGCCGCCGGTGGTCTGGTCAAAGGCGGTGACCATGACCTGACCCCGGATCAGGGGCGCGGCGCGGGTGACGCCGGGGATGGCCGCAAGACGGCTGGCAATGGCTGCATAGTCGGTGAAGCCTTTGACAAGATTACCGTTTCCATCGTCATGGCCGGTCGAATAGACCGTGACATGGGCATTGGCGCCAAGGATCGTATCAACAAACTCGGCCCGAAAGCCGGCGCGGACGGCCAGCGTGGCGATCAGGGCGAAGACAGCAAGGGTGATGCCGATCAGGCTGATCCAGGTCATTACGGAAACGCCGCCCTCGGCCCGGCGGGCGCGCAGATAACGCCAGGCGATCATGAATTCGTAGGGGGAGAAAGGGCGCGTGGCCAAGGATTTATCCTTCGAAAGATGGCGCTTTTCGGTCCGGCGGACCATGGGGGGCCTGTGTGCCCCCGTCAAGCCACGATCCCGTCAGGCATAGCGGCGTCGGCGGAAGGGCCATGCCAACAACCGCCACAAAAGCGCGGTCAGCGACCAGCCGCTGACATAGCCTAACCCCGCTGTCAGGGCACCGTCGGTCGTGGCCGGGATGGCGGGCTGGAAATCGCTCCAGGTCGCTTGCAGCGTCTCAGGGTCGGCCAGACGCTGTGGCATGGTCAGACGTGTCAAGGGTGAGGCGGCACGCAGGGTGTCAAGGTTGGCGCGCAGCACGTCGACCTCGGCAAAGGTGCTGCGCAGGTCCTTCTGGTGATCCTCGCTAAAGGCGGTGCCAGTCAGTTGCGTCAAGGCGGCTTCGCGGGTCAGACCGCTCTTGGCGGCCGAGGCATCGAATTCGGTGGCAACGGCGGTCAGGGCATCGACCTTGCCTGCCAGACGCTGCAGATATTGTTGAGAGAACTCAGGAAATTGCGACAGCGCCACTGCCCCCGACACGCCCCCCAGAATGGCCAGCATCCGCCACATGATCAGTCCTTCTTGCCTTTGAGCAGGGCGACGATCGCCATCGCGTGGCCGTGGCCAAGACCGAAATCAGCCTTCAGCCAGTCGGTGATCTGGGTGGCCTTGATACCCGGCGCAATACCCTCCGGCACGGCGAAGCCCTTTTGGGCCGCCAGCGCCTTGAAGTCAGAGGGTGACTTGCCGGTCTTGGCCTGAATGTTGTCGAGATAGGCCTGAAAGCTCATGATGCCCTCGCAAAGCTGCCGATCAAGGCTTGCACGGCTTGGGGGGCCGTGTCGAGCGGAGCATCGGGGCCGAACATGCGGCGGGCGGCCCAGATGCCTTCAAGGAAGAGGAAGACCGCCTCGGCGGCCTGTCGCGGTGCGGCGAGGCCTTGGGCGGTGGCGCGCAACGTCAGCGCCTCCAGCACGCGAAGCTTGACCGCCAAGGCGGCGCGGTGGGCCGGGTGGTCTGGCGCGCTGAACTCCGCGGCCGACACCTGATAGGTGCAGCCCAGACAGCTTGGCCGGTTGGCGATGGCGATCATGTTCAGCGCGTAGTCAGTCAGCGGCTGCGCGCCCTCCACCGGCGGGGCCGATTTCAGCGCCTGCGCCTCTGATCCTTCGATCCAGGCGACGATCAGGTCATCCTTTGACGGAAAATGCTTGTAGAACGTGGCCTTCGCCACCTCTGCTTCGGCAATCACGCGGTCAATTCCGATGGCGCGGAAGCCGTCACGGTAGAACAACCGCCCCGCCACCGACAGGATGCGGTCGCGGGCGGACGGAGCGGTGGCAGGAGAATCGCTTGACATAGACAGACCTGTCTGTTTATTTCGCCTCAGTAGACGAACCTGTCTGTCTATAGCAAGGGGATTGAGATATGAAAATCGGTATTATCGGCGGCGGCGGCGTGGGTCAGGCCTTGGGGGCCGCCTTGCTGACATTGGGACATGAGGTGACTTTGGGCATCCGCACCCCCTCGTCCGAGGAACTGGCCAAGCCGCGCCCGCAGGGCAAGCCGCTGGCGGAGTGGTCGGCCGCAACCGGCGGCAAAGTCGTGACCATGGCTGAGGCTGCATCTGATGCGGACCTGATCATCAACGCCACCGCCGGCGAGGCCTCAATTGCCGCCCTGACCTTGGCCGGGGCGGACAATCTGGCGGGCAAGGTACTGATTGATCTGTCCAATCCGCTCGACTTCTCGCAAGGCTTCCCGCCGGCGCTGTCGAAGCAATATTCCAGCCATACCTCGGTTGGCGAGCAGATTCAGGCGGCTTTCCCCGAAGCCCATGTGGTGAAGGCGTTCAACACGGTCGGTGTGGGCATCATCGTGAACCCCGGGCTGATCACGAAGGATCACGACCTGTTCCTGTCTGGCAATGATGCGGCAGCCAAGGCGACGGTCACTGAACTCGCGCGCGGCCTTGGCTGGAAAAGCTTCCTAGACCTTGGCGACATCAAGGGGTCGCGGGCGCAAGAAACCATCGTTCTGGTCTGGCTGCAGGTCATGGGTGCAACCGGCAGCTCGCTCCACAACCTGCACGTGGCACTGGCCTAGCGCGCCGCCCAAAGCATCCCGCGCCGCAGCATCTCCAACGGGGCGCCGTGGTCGATCACATCGGCATGGTGCCCCAGCGCGTTATAGTAGACCCGGCCCTTGCCCCACATCTTGGTAAAGCCGATGGGCATCGCCACCGGACCGTTCGCCGCATGAGGGCCATCGACCACCGGGAATTCGCAGACCGCATGGACCTTCACCGCCGGGTCGACGTGCAGGTAATACTGTTCCGTCTTGACCATGAAATCCTCGATCCCCTCCACCAGCGGGTTCGCCGGGTCAGTGATCCGCACCCGGTACTCCACCCCATCGTTGCCCGGATGGGCCACCCATTGTGCACCGGTCATGAACTGCCAGACCACGTCATTGCGGACCGCATCGCACATGCCGCCCTGACAGCCCGCCAGACCCACGCCCGACTCCACCGCATCGGCCACGGCTTGGCTCTGCTCCTTGGCAATCGTGCTCATCGTCCAGATCGGCACGATCAGGTCCAATGTCTTCAGCCGGGCCGCATCGTCAAAGCAGGACAACGTGTCATGCACCTCGACCTCGAACCCCTCCGCCCGCAACACTTCGGCAAACAGCGCCGAGACCAGATCAGGCTGATGCCCATCCCAGCCGCCCCACGTGATCAATGCCCGTTTCGCCATGCCATCCTCCCAGATTTTCCGCCAATAGGCCAACAAGCCCCAAGAAATGCAAGGCAGAATCCCTTGCATTTGCTCCTTTGGAAATACTCCACGGGAGGGTCTGGGAGGGTGTGAAACCCTCCCAGCCGGGTCCGCAGAGCGCGCCTTTTCAGAACCTTTGCGGGGCGGCCGGCTTGTTGGCGACGATCTTCTCGATCTCGGCCACCACGTCGTCGGTCAGCTTGGCCTTCTGGGTCAGCGCGCCCAGATTGTCCGTCAACTGGCTGATGCGCGAGGCGCCGAGGATCACGGTCGACACGCGAGGATTGCGCAGGCACCACAGCAGCGACAGATTGGTCAAAGACAGCCCCGCCGCATCGGCCACCTGTGCCAAGGCCTTTGCCTTCTCGATCTTGTCGCGGCCCGCGTCCGAGGTGAAGGCATCGCGCAGCCATTCATAGCCCGACAGGTTCGCCCGCGCATCGTTCGGGATGCCGTTGTTGTACTTGCCCGTCAGCAGGCCAGAGGCCAGCGGAGACCAGATCGTCGTCCCCAGACCAAAGGTGTCATAGACAGGCGCGTAGTCACTCTCGACCTTATGCCGTTCGAACAGGTTGTACTGCGGCTGCTCCATCGTCGGCGGGGTCAGGTTGTTCGCCCGTGCCACGGCATGCGCCTCGGTGATCTGCTGGCCCGACCATTCCGAGGTGCCCCAGTACAAAACCTTGCCCTGCTGAACCAGATTGTGCATCGCCCGAACGGTTTCCTCGATCGGCGTGTCGATGTCGGGGCGGTGGCAGAAGTACAGGTCCAGATGATCGACCCGCAGCCGCTTCAGCGCGGCGTGGGCAGCTTCCGTCACATGTTTGGCCGACAACCCACGCTGTGTGGGCTTGGCGCCGCCCCAGAACACCTTGGAGGAGACGATATAGCTGTCCCGGCTCCACCCCAGTTCCTCGATCGCCTGCCCCATGACCAGTTCGGACCGGCCCTGTTCATAGCCTTCCGCATTATCGAAGAAGTTGATCCCGGCGTCATAGGCCGCCGTCAGCATCTCCTTTGCCGGTTCCACATCGACCTGCTTTGCGAAGGTCACCCAGGACCCATAGGAAAACTCCGAGACCTTCAGCCCCGATTTGCCCAGACGACGATATTCCATGATGCTCTCCCTGTTGGTTGGCACAGACTTAGGGGCGAGAGACGCACTTCGCCAGTGCCAAAGCGCCAATCCTGAAGGTGCACGGCCCGGAGGGTTCACCTGAGACTCGCGCCCGGCGGCATCCGGCTTCCGCATGGCCCTCGGAGCGGGGTTTAAACGCCAGACGGATCCGCAATGGACGGGCGATGTCCGGTGATCACGCGGGCAGGGTCCTGATGGCGTCCGCCCATGAAGAAGCCGCAGCGGTGAGGCTGCGGCCTTTCATCATGTCACATGCATCAGACGCCGGCGTAAATCTCGACCAGCCGCGCGACGGCGGCGTCCGGAGCCATCTCAACGGACACGCCAGTGCGGCGCGAGGTCAGTTCAACGACGCCATTGGCCAGCCCACGCGGGCCAACCGTGATGCGCCACGGCAGGCCGATCAGGTCCATCGTGGCGAACTTGGCGCCTGCCCGTTCATCGCGGTCGTCGTACAAGGGCTCCAGCCCTTTGGCCAGAAGCGCCTTCTCAAGGCTGGCGCAGGCCGCATCCGCCGCCGCATCGCCCTGCTTGAGGTTCACGATGCCCACCGGGAAGGGCGTCACACCCTCCGGCCAGATGATGCCCTTGTCGTCATGGCTGGCCTCGATGATGGCACCCAGCAGGCGGGACACACCAATACCATGGCTGCCCATCTCAACCGGCACCTTCTCGCCCTTGTCGTTGACGACCGTTGCACCCATCGACTCGGAATACTTGGTGCCGAAGTAGAAGATCTGCCCCACCTCGATGCCCCGGCCCACCTTGCGGCGCTCCTCGGGAACCGTTTCGAACACGGAAGCGTCGTGAGTCTCATCCGTGCGCGCATAAAGTGTCGTGAATTCTTCACAAACTTTCGCCACTTCGGCGCGGTTGTCATAGTCAACGTCGCGCTGGCCCAGTTTCAAATCAACGACCGCCGCGTCATAGAACACCTCCGACTCGCCGGTTGAAGCCAGCACAAGGAATTCATGCGTGTTATCGCCGCCGATCGGACCCGAGGCTGCGCGCATCGGAATGGCCATCAGCCCCATCCGTTCATAGGTCCGCAGGTAGGACACCATGTGGCGGTTGTAGGCGTGCAGGGCGGCTTCCTTGTCAATGTCGAAGTTGTAGCCGTCCTTCATCAGGAACTCGCGACCCCGCATCACGCCAAAGCGCGGCCGCATCTCATCGCGGAACTTCCACTGGATGTGGTAGAGGGTCAACGGCAAGTCCTTGTAAGAATTGACATGAGACCGGAAGATGTCGGTGATCATCTCTTCGTTGGTCGGCCCATAGAGCATCTCGCGGCCCTGACGGTCCTTGATGCGCAGCATCTCTTGTCCGTAGTCGTCATAGCGGCCCGACTCGCGCCACAGGTCAGCCGGTTGCAGGGTCGGCATCAGCAAGGGGATATGGCCGGCGCGGACCTGCTCCTCATGAACGATCTGCTGGATGCGGTTCAAGACCCGCAGGCCCAGCGGCAGCCAGGAATAGATGCCAGCCGCTTGCTGCTTGATCATGCCGGCGCGCAGCATGTAGCGGTGCGAGACGATCTGCGCCTCGGCGGGGTTTTCCTTCAGGACGGGCAGGAAGTAGCGCGACAGACGCATTTTGGGCCTCATAACTTGGGTCCCGACGTTCCTAGCGGGTTGCAGAAGGGCAAGCAAGCCAGAGGCGCTTAAGCCAATTTCAATCCTTTGCAGCGATGGTCCGAAAGCGAACACTCACGTCAAAGGATATCCGCATGGTCAAGCGCAGGTTCGGTCTGGTCAAGAACTTCTCGATTCCGGCCCGGTTGCGGACGGCAGGGGCCTTTGCCATCGCAGCAGTCCTTGCCACCTTCTATGCGGGCTACTCGGGGATCAAGGAAAGCAACACAGGTCTGATCTCGTCCATCACGGCGACTTCGGCGGTGCTGGCCACGATGGACGGCGACATGATGCATGATGCCCTGCGGGCGGATGTGTTCAATGCCATCATCACCGGGCCAGAGGCTGATGCCGCGACGCAGCAGCAGATCAACGCCGATATCGACGAACATGCCAACCGTTTCATCACCGATATCGAAAAGGTCCAGGCCCTGCCCCTGCAAGCCGATGTTCTGGATCAGGTGACGGCGACGCTGCCGCTGATCCACACCTATGTGGACGCCGCGCGCAGTGCTGCGGCCACGGCCCTGCGCGACCGCGCTGCCGGACAAACGGCCCTGCCCGGGTTTCTGGATGTCTTCGGCCAGTTGGAAACCGAAATGGGAACGCTGGACGGCCTGATCGAAAAGGTCGGCAATTCGGCAGGCCAGTCCGCCGTAGACCAGAATGAAACCTTCCTGCAGGTGATCATCTACGCCTCGGGCCTTGCTGTCGCGATCCTGCTGATATCGAACCTGCTGATCGCGCGCTCGATCACCAAACCGCTGACACGGGTTCGCGACGCCATCAAAGAGGTGGCGGTGGGCAATCTCGGTGGACGCTTTTCCAACTTCGACCGGGTGTCCGACATGAAGGACGAGGTCAGCGATATTGCCCAGTATCTGGAACAACTGCGCATTCGGCTACGGGAAGCCATCGACATGGAAAGCGCCATCTCGCGCACCCAGGCCGAGCAGGAGACCGTGGTGACGGCCTTGAGCGTTGGCTTGGGCAATCTGTCCACCGGCAACCTCAGCCAGTCGATTGGCACGGCCT
>CANBRQ010000095.1 GCA_947371955.1 Paracoccaceae bacterium
CGACAGCATCCAACATGCGACACGCGCAATCGGCGACTGGATCAGTTTCTACAACACCCGTCGCCCACATCAGGCGCTGGACATGAAAACGCCAACCGAGGCATTCGCCTTAGCGGCTTAACCTGAGCAGATTCAACTGGGTCAATACAAGAACGTGTTTCCGGCGCATGGCGCCGGAGCAGATGGTTCAGTTGTGTTCCGCCGCAAGCTGTCGCGCGCGCAGCTGTTGAAGTTCATGGCGGCGCAGCCGCCTTGCGTGGTGGCGATGGAGGCCTGTGCCAGCGCGCATCACTGGGGCCGGGCCATCGGCGATCTCGGCCACGAGGTGCGGCTGATCCCGCCGGCCTATGTAAAGCCGTTCGTGAAACGGCAGAAGAATGACATGGCCGATGCCGAGGCGATCGCCGAGGCCGCGTCAAGGCCGACCATGCGGTTTGTTGGCGTGAAGAGTGAAGCGCAGCAAGCTGCGGCGATGGCCTACAGGACCCGGGACCTTCTGGTTCGTCAGTGCACACAGACGATCAATGCCTTGCGCGCGCAGTTGGCCGAGCAGGGCATCGTTGCCCCCACCGGTCCGGCGCATGTCGGGCGCCTCGCGGCCATTATTGACAGCGATGACGGCATGTTGCCGGCAACGGTCCGCGACCAAGCAAGACTGCTGCTGGGCCAGATCGCCGGGCTTTCCGAGAAGATCGCGGGTCTTGATGCCGAGTTGCGCAGGCGCGTGACCACCGACGACCCGGCGCGACGGCTGACGGCGATCCCGGGAGTGGGGGCGTTGACCGCAGCGGCGATCACCGCCTTCGCGCCGCCGATGGAGACCTTCTCGAAGGGGTGGGACTTCGCCGCCTGGGTCGGCCTCACGCCGCGACAACACTCCAGCGGCGGCAAGGAACGGCTGGGCCGCACCTCGAAGATGGGCCAGCGCGACATTCGCCGGTTGCTGATCGTCGGTGCGGTCGCGGTGGTGCGATGGGCGGCTCGCAAGGGTGCACCCGAAGACTCCTGGCTGACACGGATGCTGGCGCGCAAGCCAAAGATGCTGGTCGCGGTGGCGCTGGCCAACCGCATGGCGCGCACAGCCTGGACGCTTTTGCGAAAGGGAGAAGATTAAAGGGATCCGGCGATGGCGGCCGCACAGGCTGGTGTCCTCGGGTTGTCGCCGGATGCGAGAGGGGGCGAGGGAACGTAAGGGCAGACGGTCAGGAGACCGGGTCGGGCGAACCAGCATTCCGGACGGAGCGCCTTTGAGCGCGGGTAACCGAACTGGTCCTGACCTGCATACCTCCACAAAGGCCCGCGGCGCACGATAAGCCGCATCTTCGAGGCCGGACACACGACCGCACCTGATCACATGCCCGACCGTGCCCAAGTTTCCACTTGCATCCAAGGGGGCGTCCACACACGTCCGGCCGGACCGCTCTGCCGCGGTTTGAGAGTGTGGGATAGTGTGCACGATCGATAGTGGGCACTTTGGTGATGGCGTGGCGCGGCGGACGAAGCAGCTTTGGACGGATGATGAGAAGCGGTCAATCTGTTTCCAGACGACAGTACCGGGTGTTTCGGTTGCCTAGGTTGCGCAGCGCTACGCGGTGAATGCCAATCCGATCTTCACATGGTTGCGTGATGCTCGCTATGCGCCGGACCCGGCATTGGCTGCATCCTCGCCGTCTGAGTCACGGTTTCTGCCAGTAGAGATCGTCGGGGAGGCGGGGCCACCACTGGCGGCACCTGTCGTTGAGAACCTCATCGAGACTGAGTTGGCGGACGGGCATCGAATGCGGGTCAGCGGCAGCTGTGATCCTGAGGCGCTGACGCGGCTGATCCGAGGACTGTTGGCGTGATCCCGGTCCCAGCCAGCACGCGGGTCTGGCTGGTGGCCGGGGTGAAGGACATGCGAAAGGGCTCAGCTTCGCCCCATGAGTGGTCTTTGAAGCGTTCTGAGGATGCCCATCCAGTCATGCCAGAAGACTGGCGGACTCAGATCTTGCCGGCGATGGACAGACGGGCGGAAACAGCGGGATCAACCCCGGCAAGGCGTGTACGGAGGATGTGACCAAGGCCTGCGGTGAAAAGCTGGCCATGTCCGCCCGGCACGAAATCGACGCTTGCGCCGTCAGGATAGGCGGCTGCGATCCTTTCAGAGGGTTCGGTCAAGGCAAAGGGATTGAGGTGGCTGTCACGTCCAAACAGAAGCGCCACCTTGCCCGGCAGTGGCGGGAACTTCGGCTCCTCCATCAGGAACACCAGCGCCACGTTGCGCCCTTTCTGGCGCAGGCGGTCTGTCATCGCGATGGCAATGGTCGCGGCCTGACAGTTTCCGCCGATCATCAAGGGGCCTTCGGGCTGGAATTCCAGGATCTCGTCAACATAACGTTCGGACACCAGCGCCACATTTGCATCCGAATAGTCCATGACAAGATGGCCAGAGCGCATGCCCACCACCGGTCGATCCGGTCCAACATGGCGCGACAGCGCCTGCAGTTCATCGTATCCCTGAAGACACCAGAACAGCGGATGGCGTTGCCCGCCTGTATTCTTGGCGAACAACAGCCCATCCGGTCGAAGCTGGTCGCCTTCCCATGTCAGCAGGACGGCGCGCAGCCGGTCCATGAGCCGAAGCTGATCCGGCGATGCGGCGACAGTCCGATCAAGCCGCCCGGCGAACTGCCGCAACGTCGGCGCTTGAAACAGCGTAGCCAAATCAATCCGCGATCCGGTCACGGCCTCCGTCGCCAGTGCCAGACGCATCGCAGCCAGCGAATCCGCAGCCAGATCGCGGAAGATGTCTTCATCGCGCCCGATCCGTGCAACGCCCAGTTCGGCGCACCATATTGGAGCCAGCAGGCGCTCGGTTTCGGTTTGTGGCGGCCCTTGGCTGTACTCGACGGTCAGGCTGCGGCCCGTCAGGCGTGTGGCGGCCTTGCGATCCACCTTGCCGGCAGACAGCGTGGGAAACGCTTCCACCACCACGAAGCGGGCGGGCACCATATGGACCGGCAGCAGCCGCATCAAACCATGCCGCAGGCTGCGCGCGTCCGCCGCGGTACCGGGCTCCAGCACGATATGGGCTAGCAGATGAGGATCGTTGGCGTCGTCTTTCGAGACGACCGCCGCCGCGATCCCCCGCTGGCGCAACAGGGCGGCCTCGACTTCGCCGGGTTCGATTCGCAGGCCCCGGATTTTGATCTGATGATCGGCACGACCGATAAACTCGATCACGCCGTCATGTCGCATCCGCGCCAGATCTCCGGTGCGGTACAGACGGTCGCAGCGCAGTTCGGGGAAGGGATTGGGAATGAAGGCCCGCGCCGTCGCCGCCGGATCGTTCAGATAGCCAAGGCCGACGCAGACCCCGCCCAGATACAAGTCCCCCACCGTCCCAAGCGGCGCGGGATCCGAACCCGACAGCACGATTGCCCGCACATTTGCGTAGGGTCGACCGAGCGGGATGGGATTTTCCGCCTCAACCGGCAGAATGTGAAAGATCGTTGCGATCGAGGTTTCCGTCGGGCCATAGCTGTTGACTAACGCAACGTGAGGTAACGCGTTCCTGAAAACTTGCGCATCGGCCGGGCGCATGGCCTCGCCCCCAATCACGACTAGGCGCAGGCAGTCCAGCGCGGTGACACCACGCTGCGCCACATGCGCCACCAGATCGGCGAAAATGGCCGGCACAAAATCGGTTACGGTCACAGCATGATCCTCCATCAGCCGACACAGAGCCGAGGGGGAGACCGCCTGCTCTCGCGCGGGGATGACCGTCGTGCCGCCCGAGATCAGCGGCCAGAAGTATTGCCAGACCAGTGAATCCACGGTTGGGGCTGCGGTGCTCAGCACCGTGTCTTCGGCAGGGGAACCGAAGGCGTGGCTCATGGCAAGCAGCCGGTTGACGATGCCGCGATGGGCGTTGACGGCCCCTTTGGGCTGTCCGGTCGATCCCGAGGTGAAGATGCAGTAGATCGGGTCATCCAGCGCCACCATCCGGTCGGGCGCGCCGGGGTCGTCGCGGCCCATCAATGCGTCGGTCGCGGAAATGCTGCCTTCGAGGGGAGGTCCGGCCTCGATGAGGGGGGCGGGACCCAGGCGGGCGCGGAGCGCTTCGACGCGCGTCTCGGGCCAATCGGGCGAGAGGGGCACGAAGGCGCTGCCGCATTTCATTACCGCGAGTTCGGCGACCAGCATCTCGGCTGAAGGCTGCAGACGCAGCGGAACGAACTGACCCGCCGCGACACCCCGGGCAACCAAGGCTGCGGCCAGACGGTTCGACGCCGCGTCGATTTCGGCGTATGTATAGACCGCCTCAGCTTGCACAACGGCGATGCGGTCCGGCGTCAGTGCCGCCTGACGTGACACCAGAACATGCAACGGTGCCATCTCGGGGAAAGGTACATCTGTCGCGTTGAAGAGGCCCAGAATTTGGCGACGCTGGCTGTCGGGCAGAGTGCTGAAGGATGACAGCGGCTCGTCGGGCTGGGCCAGCGCCTGAGCGAGAAGACTGTGATACTGCATCGAAAGGCTGCTGGCGGTTTCGGCCCGCAAAGCTTGTTCGCGCCAGCGCCAGATCAGGTGGAACGTTGCACCGACCTCCTGAATCTGTACGGCAAGATCGCGATCCTGAAAGGGAAGGTGGATCGTCCCATCGGTGGTTCGCAGGCTGCCATCCTGACGCTGAAGGATCTTGGGGCGGCGCGTGAAGGAAATTCCAGTCACCCCGTCCCGAACTGCCTCTTGCGGCAAACCCGCAGCTTGAAGGCCGTGCCTGTACGGCAGGTATTCATGGGAAACGGCCAGATCGACCTCACCATGGATGTGGCGGGCCAAATCGCCCAGAGATGTCGGCGCCTCGACCGGGGCTGACAGCAAAGCGGTGTTCACCAGGTAACCAATGCTGCGGCGGAACTCCGTGCCCGGACGGCCTGTCATGGTCGTGCTGATCAAGACATCCTCGCGCCGCGCATGGCGCGCCATCAATGCGACGAACGCGGCCAGCGCCAGTCGGAACGGCGTGGTTCCCAGCTCCAGGGCGACCCGTCGCAACTCTGCCGACAGCGCTTCGGTCAGATCGGCAATGCCCGTCTGGGCTTGGGTGCTGCGAAACCGGCGGCTGCCCGTCACTTCTGACGGCAGGGTCCACGCTTCGTCCACACCCGACAGCTTCTGCCGCCACGCCTGACGAGCGGTCTCTGCCTCTGGCCCGGCGAGCCAGCCAGTCTGTGCCAGCACATGCGCCGAGGGTCCGGGCGGCGCGGGCGGCAATGGCATACCAAGAGCAGCGTCGACAATCTCGTTGGCGAGGATCGGCCAAGAGGTGCCGTCCATCACCAGATGATGGAACCCGCACAGCAACATGTGATCCTCGGGGCCCGACCGCACGATCTGGAACCGGAAGAGGGGACCCGCCCAAAGGTCATAGGGCGCGCCGCCGAAGGCGTTCGGATCGACAGGGGCATCGCATAGGTCCAGCACGACAGGGGACGGCGGCAGGGTTGCCGTTTCCAGTCGCTCCGCCGCCCATCGGAATACGGCTCGAAGTGCATCATGTCTGGCCACGACCTGATCGACGGCCCGTCGCAGCAGGGCAAGATCCAATGGCCCTTCAAAGCGAAGATACCACAAGAGGCTGAACGTTGCAGACCCATCCGTGGCATCCGGCGAGAGCCACATTGCTTCTTGCGCAGCGGAGGCGCGGCTGTACCCATCCATAGAAGGCCCTATTGCTTCGGTGCGGGACCGCCAAACATCAAAACCCTGGTGCCTTCAAGGCAAGCCGCCGGAAAGTCTCGAAAGATAGCGTCCTGCGGGTTCCAGAGATCCACACCGCCATCAATGCGGAAGTATCGTAGGCGAAGTGAGCCATCAGCGTTGCGTGGTGATGGCAGTCGGCTCCGAAACTGCGGATGCTGCACGATCAAGGCTGCACGCAGGGCCTGAACGCGAGTCGCCAGAGGGCAGTCACGGCATTTTGGTGACAGGTGTTGCCATGACGCCCCAACAGCGCTCAGCGGCGCGCTCATGGCCTGAGAGTCAGGACCCAATGATCTTGGCGTTGCGGCATGATTCAGGCTCCGCGAGGACACTGATCAATGGGCAACCTATTCTGGCTGACCGAGGCCCAACCGGACCGGCTTCGTCCCTTCTTTCCAAAGAGCCATGGGCGTCCAAGTGTGGATGACCTGAGGGTCCTGAGCGGCATAATATTCATAAACCGCAACGGGTTGCGCTGGTGTGATGCGCCGTGTGCGTATGGTCCTTCTAAGACGCTCTACAATCAGTGGACTCGTTGGGGCGAGATGGGGGTCTTTGCCCGGATCATGGAGGGCCCCGCATCCGATGCTGCGGAACCCAAGACCGTCATGGGCGTCGCGACCCATCTGAAAGCACATCGCATGGTTTCCAGCCTGCGTGCGAGAAAGGGGGCGTGGGCGGGCCATCGGGCGCACGAAAGGGGGGTTGATCACCAAACTCCATGCCATAACCGACGCCAAGGGGCGGCCGCTGAGGTTCTTCATGACGGCAGGCGAGGTCAGCGATTACACCGGAGCGGCGGACCTGTTGGGCCACATGCCAAGTGCAGAATGGCTTGTGGCAGACCGCGGGTATGACGCGGATTGGTATCGAGACGCGTTGAAAGACAAGGGGATACGGGTCTGCATCCCAGGCCGGAAGCGCCGAAAGAAGAAGATCCTCTTCGTCCGACGTCGCTACAAACGGCGCAACAGGATCGAGATCATGTTCGGCAGGCTCAAGGACTGGCGCAGGATTGCTACACGTTACGACAGATGTCCCAAGGTCTTCCTCTCCGCCATCACCCTCACAGCCACCGTGCTCTTCTGGCTATGATAATTAATCGGTCTGGAGCCTAGCAGGAGAGGGACTTGTACGCGATGCGCGACCGGCAGCGCATTCTCGCGTCCACACCCGCGGCCAGACCGAAGAACAGCCCGCCGGAACGTGCCAAAGTCCCGAACAGATCGTCACCCTTGCCGCTTTCTCGGACATCGATCCCCAACGAAGGGATCGACCGGTTTGGGGCGGGCTGGAAGTATAGCCTTTCCACTTTGCCCGGCGGTCACGCTGACATCAGGGTGTCTGCTGGCTGATCATTGCGTTCGTGGTCAGGAACAGGCTGGCGTACCCGTGCACACCCGCCATCGTGGCACATCTGACTGCTGCACTCCTACGTGGCTGTACGGCACCAAGACTAAGCTACCAGCTTCTTCCCAAGAGAACCCCGAGGAGGAGCATCCGCAAGGATCATTCCCGGCACCGGGTGCGCAGCGAGGGTGCGCCGACTTATAGCGCGACCCTGATGGGGTATGCCGCCCATAGGCGGTACTCGCAAGCGGATTGCGGCCCTGCACGACAGGGTGCCTTCCAGCCAGTCTGGCGGGGTCTTGTGGTTGAGCGGGCATTGAGCAGCGGCTAAGGCTATTCATGGAGCAACAGCCGCACCTGATCCTTGTCGACGCCCTGTATGTGCACTCGCACTGCAGTGACTCTGCCGACTGCGTGCTCATGAATCCAAACGTTGGAGCTTGGCTCTCAAGTCTCAGCCCGCATTCCAACCCGGCAAGGACACCATCCTATCGCGGACGGTGGGCGAACAGGCGATGAAACCGGCGCCTTTTGCCAGCCCGGCGCTGGCCAGGAACGGACTGCACCAGCCGCCGGCCTCGGTGACCAAAACAATTCCAGCCATCACATCCCACGGCCACAGAAACATCTCGGCAAAGCCATCCAACGTGCCTTGGGCCACCTGCGACAGCGAGACCGCCGCCGACCCGTTCCGGCGATACTCGCCACCAGCGGTGAGGATGGCTTTGATCTGCTCCAGATGCAGCGCAAGTGAGGCGTTTCCCGAGTGGTCAAGCCCGATCGTGGCGGTTGCGATAGGCCGGTCTGCCACCTGCAGCCGGGTTCCGTCGCGCCAGGCCCCGTGCCCGCGCCGTGCCGCGCAAAGCCTATCGAGCGTCGCCTGATAGATCACGCCGATTTCGGGCACCCCCTCTACAATCAGCGCAATCGACACGCACCAATCCGGACGTCCTGCCGCGAAATTCGAGGTCCCGTCGATCGGGTCCACGACCCACAGCACCGCGTCCGGCACGAAATGCGCAAGATCGGCGGTTTCCTCCCCCAGAAAACCGTCGTCAGGGAAGGCCGCTTTCAGCGCTTGTGAAACACATCGCTCAACAGCGCGGTCGGCTGCGGTCACGAAATCCTGCGGACCCTTCATTTCAATGCCAAGTGAAGCAGGATCAGCAAGCATCTTGAGAGCCATCTGCCCAGCGGTGCGCGCGATGGTCTGGGCCGCGTCGTAGCGCGCATCAAGGTCGATCATGCTCTAGCGCTTTCCAAGGGCGCGCAGCGATGCCACTGCCATGTCGACATCATTCGCCTCGAAGATGTCGATGCCCATGGCGAGCAGGTCCGCGCCATGTTCGACGGACAGCAAGGTGGTCAGCACCGAGATGCCTGCCGCATGCATCGCGGCCACGTCCTCTGCAACGGCGTATTCCGGTTCCAATGAGACAAGCCGGGACCCTGCGGCCTGCGCTGCGCCAACCGGATCGCAGAGCCTGCAGTTCATGATGATCTCGACGGTCCAGTCAGGGCGCCGCCGGGAAACCTCGGCGACGCTGGGATGGTCGAACCCGGCCGGGAAGACATAGCCTCGCGCGTTGTGGCGTTCGATCGTGGCGATCACCTCGTCGATGAACTTGGGGTCCCGCTCGGGGCAGTTCTTCATTTCCAGCAGGATGCCAAGACGACCCTGGCTCCACTCCAGCACCTCATCCAGCGTCGGCACCGGGGTTCCGGCATACTGCGGCCCGAACCAGCTGCCTGCGTCCAGCTTGCGGATTTCCTCCAGCGTCACGGCCAGAACCGGGCCGCTGCCCGTGGTCGTGCGGTTCAGCGTGTCGTCGTGCATCAGCACCAGATGGCCATCCGCCGTCAGCTTGACGTCGATCTCGGCGACATCGGCACCGGCATCCAGTGCGGCTTGCAGCGCAGGCAAGGTATTCTCCGGCGCACGTGTGGAAAAGCCGCGATGCGCAGAAATGAAGGGACCGCGGTCGGGTCCGGCCAGAAGGGACAGCATGAAAACCTCCAAGGTTGAGTTAAGCCTTGCCGAACCCCGCCGCCAGATGTTCGGTCTTGAGCACGCGCTCGGCCACGAACATCAGGATCAGCGTCGGCGCCAGCAAGGCGAGTGAGACGACAGCGGCATAGGTCTGGATGGACGAGCGGCCCCCCAGATAGGCCCAAAGCAGAATGGGCAGGGTCTGGACCGTGGGCATTCCCACGACGAAGGTCAGTATGAACTCGTCCAGACTGCCCAGAAACGCCAGAAGCGCCCCGGCAAACAGGCCCGGTGCTATCATCGGCAACAGGACACGGCGCAGGGTCATCCACGGCCCGGCACCCAGATTGCGGGCAGCGTCCAGCAGGTCTTGCGGCACGCCTGCGATCGTGGCGGCCACGATGCGGACCATGAAGGGCATGACAACGATGGTCTGCGCCAGCACCACGCCCGTCACCGTCTGCGACAAACCCACCCTGATGAAGATCGATCCCAGCCCCGTCGCCAGCACGACGCCGGGCATCATAAGCGGGGTCAACACCACCAACTCCACCAGCCGTTTGTAGCGCAGCTTGCGGCGGGCGATGGCGAAGGCGGTGGGCATGCCTAGGATGACCGACAACAACGTCACCATCACGGCGATGATGAAACTCGTGTTGAAGGCATGGGCGAGGTCAGGGACCGAAGTCATCGCTTGCCAATTCGCCAGCGACAGTTTGGATGGGACCACATCCGGGGGGAACCAACCCGTCTGTGGATCGACCAATGACCACAGACCCGCCACCGCGATGGGCAGCGCGAAGATCAGCAGGGTGACAGCCAGCACCAGAACGGCGATCAGCGCACGCAACCGCCGGCTTTGGATGAACCAGAAGGTCGTCATCGCGCCATCCCCGCCCGCCCGGCAAGCCGGTGATAAACCACCAGCACCGCCGCCGTTGTGGCGATCATCACCACCCCCACGACCGAAGCCTTGCCCCAGTTGCCGCGCTGCAGGAACTCTGCCGTCATCATCACCGAAATCGTCCTCGGATAGGCGGGTCCGATCAGCGAGGGCACGGCATAGCTGCCAAATGCCCCGATGAAGACCAGAAGCCCCGCTGCCGCGATCCCCGGCGCGCAAAGCGGCACCATGATGCGGCGAAACACCATGACCGGGCCTGCGCCCAGCGTCCGCGCCGCCTCGATCACATCGCGCGGGATGCTGGCGGCCACGGCGGAGACGATCAGCAGCGTCAGGGGAACCGAGTTCCACAAAAGCACAAGAATGATCCCGGCCCCCGACCGTGCATCCAGCAGCGAAGGCCACATGATCCCCAAGGGACGCACCAGCCGCGCGGCCATGCCGCCCGGCCCGATGATCGTCAGCACCATGAAGGCCGCCACCAACCCGGGCACGACCAATGGCACCTTGCACAGCACGCTGACCAAGCGCCTCCCGGGGAAATCGACCTGCAGGATGGCCGTGAGGATCGTGGCGAAGGCGACGCTCAGCGCCATGGTCACCGTGGCGATGCGCAGGCTGAACCAGAAGGCGGCCGTCATCAGTGGGTCATCCAAGACCTCGGCATAATGCGAGAGGGTAAAGCCAGCGCTCTTGCCAAGGCCCATCAGACCGAAGCTCGCCAGCACCAGATTGACCGCCGGCACCAGCATCGCCAGAAACAGAAACCCCGCGCCCGGCAGCAGCAGCAGCGCATCGGTCAGGGCCTGCCTGCCCCTTGCCCCGATCATGCCGCCCCCTTCGCGATAACCGAGGCCATGGCCGGCAGGATCACTTGAACCGTTTCGCCCAGCTGATGGCGCGGCGCACCCGGCGCGTGGATGCGCAGGGTCAGTCCTTCGCCAATCGCAACCATATAGTCGGTGAAAGCTCCCATGAAGGCCGCATGGCTGATCACACCCGCCAATCCCGCGCCGTGACCCAGCGACATATCCTCGGGCCGCAGGCAGGCCAGAACCTTTTGACCGATCACGGGATCGGCCAGCGTCTGCGTCCTGACCTTGCCAAGTGGCGTGTCGACTTCCGTCTCGTGCCCAACCGACGTCACCACACCGTCGATCAGGTTGGCGATGCCCAGAAAATCCGCCGTGGCACGGTTGCGCGGCTGTTGGTAGATTTGCGTTGGTGTTGCAATTTCCACGATCTTGCCGGCGGCCATGAAGGCCACGCGGTCCGAGAGTGACATCGCCTCGGACTGGTCGTGGGTCACATAGATCGTCGTCACGCCAAGCTTGCGCTGCAAGGCGCGCAGGTCGACGCGCAGTCGGTCGCGCAGCTTGGCGTCAAGGTTCGACAAGGGTTCATCCAGCAAGAGGGCCTTGGGTTCCGTGACCACAGCACGCGCCAGCGCCACGCGCTGCTGCTGCCCGCCTGAGAGCTGACGGGGATAGCGGGCTGCAAAGTCGTCAAGCTCCACCAATGACAAAGCCTCGGCCACCTTCGGCCGCACGGCGGCAGGTGTCTGGCCCTGCATCTCCAGCCCAAAGGCCACATTCTGCGCCACCGTCAAATGCGGGAACAGCGCATAACTTTGAAACACCATTGCCGTCTGGCGGCGATGGGCGGGGACATGCGTCACCGCCCTGCCGTCCAACCGGATCTCGCCCTCGTCGGCTTGCTCCAGCCCGGCGATCATCCGCAAGGTCGTCGATTTGCCGCAGCCCGAAGCGCCGAGCAGCGTGAGGAATTCACCGCGGCGGACCGACAGGTTGACCCCGTCGACCGCCACGGCCTTGCCGAACCGCTTGGTGATGCCAGACAGCTCCAGCCAAGCGGCATCGGTCATTGTGCGATGACCTGCTTGACGAAGCTGTCCGCCGCCGCATTGGTCACGAGACCATTGATGCGCGGACGGGTGTTGGCCTTGTACATCGCATCGGGCACCAGATAGGGCGACAGGTCGGCGGGCAGCTTGCCCTCGAACGATAGATCGGTGCGGGCGGTGCGGCTGCCGGTCAGGGTCATCTTGGCGACCTGCACTTCGTCACTCATCAGGTAGTTGACGAGCAGAAGCGAGGCTTCAAAGGCCGGCGTGGTAGAAGCGATGAACACGCCGTCGCCGTCGCCCACTTCGCCGGTGGACAGCAGGCCCGCTTTCACGGTCTTTTGCACCAGACCCTTGGCGGCCAGCGAGTAAAGGTCGTCTTCCCACACCGTCGCGATCGGCGCCACGCCATTGGCAATCGCCTGAACCGAGGCTTCGTTGCCGTTGGTGTAGGTGATCTGGTCGGCATGGGCCTTGAAGAACTCCACGACTTTGGGCAGGCACTTCTCGGCCACGGCCTTGGCTTGATCTTCGGTCAGGGCGAAGTTGTAGAGATCGTCCTTGCACTCGGGCGCCAGAGCCAGAAGCGCGCTTTCCAGAAAGCCCGAACCCGAGCCGCCGTCGGTCGGGTTGGTGACGGCGATCTTGAAGCCTTGCGACTTCGCCAGATCGAAGATGCCTTCCAGCGTGTCGGGCAGGGTGGCGACGGTGGCCGAGTTATAGGCGAGCGTGGTCTGGTTGCGGTGGAACGGCACCACGGTGCCGCCATTGGCCCAGCCGCGGCTGGCCGAGGCGGCAGCGGGGTCCAGCTTTTGCGCGTTGGGCAGAACTGCGACCAGCGGCAGGTTGGCGATCATGTTGGCCGCACCAAGGGTGCGCATCGCACCGTTCGGGCCGAAGAACACATCGGCCGGAGCCGGGGTGCCGGCCTGCTGCGCCGCAATGAACTGCTGAACGGCAGCATCTCCATCGACGCAGACATGCTTCACGGGAATGCCGGTCTGGGTGGTAAATGTCGCAACCTCTTTCGCCATCAGATCGCACAGCGTGTCCGCGAAATCGTAGAAGACGATCTCGTGGGCGCCGCTTTCCGCCTTGGCGGCAGGGGTCACCACGGCGTCGAAGGTCTCGGGCGTCAAAGCCGCGACATCGATCGTCGTCGTGAAGTTGAACTTGTCTGCCCCGAACGGTGTTGCCGCCGAAACGGAGTGGCTGGCAAAGGCTGCCGCCAAAAAGACCATAGACGCTGTCCTGAACATGCCTGACCTCCGATGAGTGATGGAAATGCGCAATCACAACCTTTTCCATGATCGCCGGAGCTTGGTAGATCGGCCCTGTAACCGTCGAATGTCGACGGGATCAAAGGTTAATGTTGGTTTTGTGACCGGGCGAGTTGAACCTCGAAGCCGATACCTCTTCCACACTCCGACATGGCAATCTTCCAGGCGGACGGCCCGACGACGGCAGAACCTGACCGGTCCGACACGCGAAAGGAACAGCCCTAACGGGGAAAGCTGCCCCGTCCAGTCTGATCCACTACAGGCCAGCGCCCTCAAGGTCCGACACGCGCCGCAAGGCCGCAGGCTCAATGACGTCCATGTAGTCGCCCACCACGATCCGGAGGTGCCCACCCCGGCCATGAAGGTCTGGAGGCCCCAGTTCGATCAGGGCGACGCAACATATCCCCTCGAAAGCCACCGCAAGATCAAGCTGCTTGGCCTAGTCGATGGCGTTTGTGATCAGCGGCAACAGCGGATCCGCGCCACCTGTGGTCAAACGTTGCACCGGTGCGGTCGTCAGACGCAGGATGATGAAGATGCGCGACATGCCACAGGTGGCGCTGGCCATCGTGCCCAGCACCGAGGCCCCCGGTGGGGTTGGAGAGACCGGCGTGCCCTGCGTCGTCCCCGCCGTGGCCAATGCCTGGGCCAAACTGACGGGTACCCGACTGCGCAAGCTTCCCTTCTATCCGTGTGCCAAAATGCGTGGTGACTGAAGCGAGCCGGACACGGCTGAGGACGCGCGCGGTTGTGATCCAATCCGCGCGCTCAATCCTCTTGAACCAAGCCTGCAGACTGCGTTTTGGCGCATCGAGTTCGTGCCAACACGCAGCAAGGCATGCTCCGGCGAGTCGTCGTGGGCGCTGTCCAGCACATTGGCCGCATCCGCACCAGAGCGGCCCTTGCGAACACGGCATCCGGCCCACCTCGTTCAGTCGTTGCGGGACACCGCGAAGACCACGCGTTCTGTCTGCTCGCGGTCACCCTCATAGCGCAGTTCGTAGAAGCCCGGCGTCAGGCTGACCGCGATGCTGACCGCCAGCGTCGCCACGCCGGGGCCAGCGTAGCTGACCGGCACACGTGCCATCACCGATCCGGCCACGTCGGCTTCGCTGCGCGCCTCGAAGACGAGATCGCCTTTCAGCGTGGTGAAGGGGGCCTCGGCGAAAAGCACGGCCTCAACCGGTGTGCCCTCGGCGAAGATCTGTCGCTGCAGCGAGACCGACAGGGTGGGGAAGTCGAATACTCCCTCGAGCGGAGCGCCCGCATCGGCACCGAACAGCCGGAAGAACACCCGCTTGAAAGGATCACCCCGGAAGACATTGGCATGTTCGTTGACGACGACCTGTTTCTGCACCCTGCGGGGCAGCGAACTCCACATTGGCACGGTGCCATCGCCGGCGTCAGGTGTTGTCACCATCTGCGCCTTGCCCGCGTCGATGTTGATCCGCGTCACCGTCTTGTGACCTGCCCCGCTGAAATAGAAATAGCGCACGTGATCAGGCGGCGCGCCGGAGTTCAGCGCGTCATGCACAGCCCGCACCCGTGCGACCAGTGCGGTCGACATGCCTAGGGCCGAGGCCACCTTATTGTCGTAGAAGTCAAGCGGAGCCAGGTCAGCGCCAGCCGTCACGTTCCAGCAGGCATCCTCGCCCGGTGCTGGCAGCAGTTGGTAGCCCGAAGGATAGGCCGGATTTGACGCGAGCTTGCGGAAGTCCGCCCCACTGATGCCAAGCGCGCTGTCCAGCCCCAAGACCCTAGCCAAGGCCAGCGGCGCGCCATTGTGCGGCGTGGCCAGCGCCAGAAAGTTTGCGATCTTCGGGAACCACGGCCTCTTTCGGTATGTCGGGGTTTCCAGCATCAGCCGCGCGATCAGCCCGCCCATAGAGTGCGCCACGATGACGATCCTCTCCACCGCGACCGTGTCGAGCCGTGCCGCCAGCCCCTCGGCCAGATCGAACAGGTCCAGACGCCAGTCGTAGGGATGTTCCAGCAACAGCTTGTCTCCGGTGGACTTGAACCCCAATTGGCCCAGCAGCGACTGCAGCGGCGCATAAAAGTCGATGCAGCTGACGGTGGCGATGATCCGCGTCGGGCGCACCGCAGGGTCCTGCAGCTTGTCGATGCGGCGATACCCCAGCAGGGTCTCTTCAATCTTCGGCGGCCACACAACTTCGCCGCCGGGAAGCACAAGTTCGGTTCCCATGATTCCAGGGACAAGGACGACAACCGTTTTCATTTTGCAAAGTCTCGAGCGAAAAATTGGGGCCAGTAATCCGCTCAAGCGTGCCCGATTCGCGACGTTCGGTAAAGCACAACCCAAGTCCTGCACGCGCACCGGCCATTCTCCGCACAGGCGAATGTGCCGGGGCAGGCAAGGCCGTTCGGAACGGTTGTCTGCTATTGTGCAGAGCCTGCGGACTTGCCGGTTTGCCTCCCGGTATCGCTATCGGCAAACTGGGCACAGTAAAGCTGCCAGTACCGCCCGCGCGCGGCGATCAGGTTGTCGTGGGCGCCTTGCTCCATCACGGTTCCGGCTTCCATGTAGATGATCAGATCGGCCCTGCGGATCGTGGACAGCCTGTGTGCTATGACAAAACTGGTCCGACCCTCGCGCACCTTCTCCATCGCGTGCTGCACCAGAAGTTCGGTTCGGGTGTCAACTGAACTGGTCGCCTCGTCGAGGATCATGACGGTCGGCTGCATCAGAAAGGCGCGGGCGATGGTAAGCAGCTGACGCTGCCCGGCGGACAACAGGCCGTCATCGGGATTGATCGGCGTGTCATAGCCCTGCGGCAAGGCACGCACGAAGCTGTCAAGGTGGCATACCTTCGCGGCCTCCTTAATCTCGACTTCGGAGGCGTCGGGGCGGCCGTAGGCGATGTTCTCGCGCACCGTCCCGGAAAACAACCAGGTGTCCTGCAAAACCATGCCGAAATGCCGACGCAGATCCTCGCGCGCCATTTGGGCGATGTCGACGCCATCCAGCAGGATGCGGCCCGAGGTCACTTCGTAAAACCGCATCAACAAGTTGACGAGCGTGGT
>CANBRQ010000096.1 GCA_947371955.1 Paracoccaceae bacterium
CCAACATGCGACACGCGCAATCGGCGACTGGATCAGTTTCTACAACACCCGTCGCCCACATCAGGCGCTGGACATGAAAACGCCAACCGAGGCATTCGCCTTAGCGGCTTAACCTGAGCAGATTCAACTGGGTCAATACATTGACGCACTTGGGAGTTCCGCCTCGCTGCAAGAACCGAAGCTCGCAAACTATGACAATTGGAAGGTTCAAGATTGACAAATGATCTTCCTGAGAGTATTTTGTGATTTCTGTCTTCACAATCACCATCACGGATCTCCACCATGGCCATGACTGCTGCGGAACGCAAGCGCCTGCAAGTTGAACGCGACCGCGCTCAGGCTCGCAAGCAAGCAGACCTCACCTACGCACTGCCCCGCCCTGCCTTCGGCGCCTGGCTCGATCAAACCTTCGACGGCGCGGAGCTTCAGCACCTCGACATCTGCTACGACGGGATGAACCGCATCGCCCCGAACTTTTCCGTCGACCGTGATCCGGTCTCGGCGACCGGTGCCTTTGTCTTTCCAACCGACGACAAGGGCGAGATCAGCTTCGTCGGATCGCTCGGCCGCGCCGAGCTGGAAGTGGAACTCCTGCTTGAGGCGGCAAAGACGCTTGCCACGATGGTCAACGCCTACAAGCGCCGCGTGCTGGCGGACCGCCTGCACCAGATTGAGACCGAGGAGCTGAACGACCCGGAAACCCGTCGGGCCCGGATGAACGAGGTCGTGATGCTGACCAAAGCGCTGGAGCGTCTGGACAAGTCTGTCCGCACGGAAGTCCCGCAGTGGCAGCTGCGCGGTTGAAGCTCAGGTGCGCCCCCAAAAGGACATATCGGCGTTTCGCCGGCGTCTGGTCGATGCCCAGATGAAACTCGCGGCCATGGTCGTCGAGGATGAAGCGTTTTTGCCAATTTATCGGAAGATCGAAGATGAGCTTGCCCTGCTCGACAAGGATCAGGACGCGCTGTCGCGGGCCCGCACCCTTGCGGCTCACGCTGGCTGTCACAAGGCGATGCGCTGAACCAGCGCATGCGCCTGCTCCAGCGATGCACCGGCCCCATAACGCTCCCGGTCCAGCCTGTGGCCCATCAGGTCGCGCCGGATGCGCTCGTCAACGCCAGCCGCCAGCAAGCGATCCTCGAACGCGTGGCGCATGCTGTAAAGCACATGGTCCTCTGTCTCCATCAGGCCGTTTTCGCGCAGGAAACTGTTGATCGTCGCCGACAGGGAAGGATTATCGCGATAGCGGGGGAAGCCGCCCCTACCCTCGCGCAGCGCTTCTAGGCTGATGCCGGTCAAGGGAATGACCCGCTTGGCGTTCTTCGTCTTGACCTGCCGACCGTCCGGCAAAATCTGAATATGCGGCACCTTGCCATCCAGATGAATGTGCGCAGGCAGCAGTGCGGCTCCCTCGCTTGGTCGATATCCGGTGTTGATCATCCCAAGGAGGATGCAACGCGCCTCGGTGTTCAGCCCTTTAAGGGCACTTGGCGCCAAGATCTTCTTGCGGATCCAATCAACCGAAAACGGCGGCCGCCGTTCCGCTTCGTCTTGCTTGAATTTCAAGCCACCGAGCGGCAGGTCGAGGTTCAGCCGTTTCAGCTCATTGACCCGTTTCAGCACCTTTCCCAGATGGCCAAGGTCCTTGTTGGCGCTGTTCGCCGTCAGATCCTCCTCCTCCAGCCGTTCAGCCCACCACTGCCGGAAGTCCAGCATGTCATCGCGCGAGATGGAAGCGATGTTCTTGTCGCCGATCACCTCGATGAAGTTGTTGATGGCTTTGATGACAGGGTTCTTCGCGCGGCGCGCCTGATCCGTGCTCTTGCCGATCATCTCGGTCGAGGTCAGCTCCCAGAAGAGATCAAGCGCCTTGCTCAGCTTCAGCCCCACATCCGGCACCGTGCCCAGAAGAGCTCTCGCGCTGACCATGTCGGGCTTGCCCTTTCGCACCGGGACAGCCTCGACGCGCTGCAGAAGGTCTTCCACCGGGCCTTCGACCACCTTGCGGATCGGCAGATAGCTGAACCCGCGGGCCTGAGCGATCTCGCGGGCCGCTTCAAGGCGCTGCTCGGCAATCACCGTATCGCCAACCAAGAGTGCCTCCCACATCTGGATGTGATGTTGCCAGAACGCGTCAGCCTTGCCTTTGCCCTCCGACACCGAGTCTGTGCCGAGCGAAACCCAGATCACCTTGCGCGGTTCGACGGACGCATAGCGCGCGGGCACCCTGCGGCGAACTTCGATGGTGCCCTTCTTCGTTCTTGGCTTGCTCAGCATCAACGCCCTCAACCCGGTTTTGAGGTCTTACCAGAGCCACTGTATAGCAGATTGTGTAGCAAAATGTGTAGCAAAATCAGAAGCACGCTCAGCCGGCACACCACAGAAATGCCATTTAAATCAATAAAATCAATCAATTAGAGGCTATCAATCTAGGAGAATTTGGCGGACAGAGAGGGATTCGAACCCTCGAGACGGTTCCCCGCCTACACACTTTCCAGGCGTGCGCCTTCGACCACTCGGCCACCTGTCCGTTGGCCGGTTCTTACACGTGGCGGGATGGGGGATGCAAGGGGGGCCGGGGGTTGAAAACCGGAAAGTTCTGCACGGGTCCGGACGGCCGAAAAATGATGGAGTGGATATTTCGCGCGCAGGCTGATGTGGCGGCAACAGCGGGCCTTGGAGCCTGTCTGATGCGCGGCGCTTCGGGGTCAGGTCAGTTCAAGGGTAACCCTGCGGTTCTGGCGGCCTTTCTTCTCGATCTTGCCAATCTCGACCCGTCCGATCTCGGCGGTGCGGGCGACGTGGGTGCCGCCGCAGGGCTGCAGGTCAATCTGGCCGGCTCCCTCGCCGATGCGGATCAGGCGCACCCTGCCCTGCCCCGTGGGCGGGCGGACGGACATGGTTTTGACCAGGCCGGGGTTGGCCTCCAGCTCGGCATCGGTGATCCAGTCCTCGGTCACCTTCAAATCGCGGTCGATCAGGCGGTTGAGCGCCAAGGTCCAGGCCTCGGGGTTGGCGGGGGCCTCGGGCATGTCGAAATCCAATCTGCCACGCTCTGGCCCAATCTGGCCGCCGGTCACGGGCAGAGGGATCACCACGGACAAGAGGTGCAGCGCCGTGTGGACGCGCATCAGACGGTGCCGACGCTCCCAGTCGATGCGCTGTAGAAGCGGCGTGCCCACGGGCGGCATGGCGCGCGCCTCGGCAGGCACCAAAGCCACGCCGCCGCCTTCGACCTTGACGGCGGTGGCGATCTGCAGACGACCACCCTGCCATTCGATCAGACCGGAATCGCCAGGTTGGCCGCCGCCGGTTGGGTAGAAGACCGAGGCCGAGACCACGATGCCGCCCTCGGGTGTGTGGGCGGTGACCGTGGCTTCGGCCTCGGTCAGGTAGCTGTCGGCGCGGAAGAGAAGATCGGTCATGAGGCTATAGGTCCTTGGCGGGCAGGTCTTTTGGCGGTGCTCCCGTGACGGGGACATCCTTCGGGGGGGCTGTCAGCCGGCGGGCGGCATCGGGCAAGGCAGCGCCCAGAATAGCCTCGACGGCCGCGATGTTGGCGGCTTCTTCGGCCAGGGCATCGGCCTCGACGCTGGCGGCAAGCGCCGCCCCGGCAAGGTAATCCCGGTGGGCCGAGGTGAAGGGGATCTTCTCGGCCTTGAAGCGGGCGGCGATCTGGTGGTTGATTTCGGTCCGCACCTCGACCTGAAAGTTCACGTCGCGCAGGATCACGCGGATTTCGAACTGCATCACCTCACCCTGAAAGCCCATGAATGCGACCAGCGGTGGGGGAGACAGCAGGACCAGCGGCTGCGCCTCGGCAATCTCGCGCAGGATCTTGGCGACCCGGCGGCTGTCCTCGGTATAGGGCACGCCGACCAGGACGATAAGCCTGCCGGTCAAGCTGAACCTTGTCCAGTTGGTAACCCGGCCGGAGATCAGGTCCGAGTTCGGCACGATCACGTCCGACCGGTCAAAGGTCTGGATGCGGGTCGACCGGACCGAGATCGAGGCCACGATGCCCTGCACCGGGCCAACCTCGATCCAGTCGCCTTCCGACACGGGACGTTCGATCAGAAGGATGATGCCCGATACGAAGTTCGACACGATGGTCTGCAAGCCAAAACCGATGCCGACCGACAGGGCACCGGCGACAATCGCAAGGCCGGACAGGTCGATGCCGGTGGAGTTGATGGCGATCAGCGCGGAAATCAGGATGCCGACATAGCCAAGGCCCGAGACGATGGCGTTCTGACCACCCTGATCGAGCCCGGTGCGCGGCAGGATGGAGCTTTTCAGCGCCCCCTGAAACAGCCGGGTCAGCGACAGGCCAATGGCGAAGATGATGGCGAAGAACAGGAAATCGGTGGGCGAGATGCGGGTCTGCCCCAGTTGATAGCCTTCCTGAAACCGCGTCCACAATTCGGTCAGGTCCGAGGTGCGCGCGCCCCAGATCAGCGCCACCACCGGCAGCGTAGCCAAGGCCAGACCGAAGCTGATCAGCACCGGGGCCAAAGCGTCCTGATCCGTCTCGGTCCGCATCACCAGCGCGTAGACATCGCCCACCAGCCGCTGCATCAGATACAGCAGTGCGGCCAGCCCCAGCGTCATCGCCGCCGGGAAGATCAGGGCCGAGGCTGCCGAGATATAGCCCAAGGCCGCCAGCACCGGCCCGACCATGCCGAAGATGATCACGCCACGTGCCAGCAGCGACACCAGCTTGGCCCGGTAGTTGGCCCGCCCCTCGTCGCCCTCGCCGGCATAGGCGTGGCGCATCAGGCGGCCCAGACGCACCAGCAGGAACGCACCCACCAGAATGATCGGCAGGCTCATGACCGAGGTTGCAGCATCAGTCACCTCGATCTCGGCCATCGCGACCCGGCGCAACAGGGCGACTGCCAGCAACACCCCGAAGGATGAGGTCAGAAACCGCCCCTCGGCCCGCCGGTCTGGCGCCAAGTCCATGATGGCGCCGGCGGTGTCGCTGACCGGAAAGACCCGGACGCCAAGCCAGACGGCGGCAAACAGCGTCAGGCCGACTTGGCCCAGTGACCCGGCAATCTGCAGACCCACCGGACCCAGCATGGCGGTCAGCGTCCAGGCCTCGGCCAAGGCAACGAAGCCCAGAACCGGCACGAAGATCACGGCAAGCGAGGCGAGGAAGTCCCAGATCCGCCGCCCGCGTGCGCTGGTCGGGCCCTGCATCATCAGGATCAGCCGCTCGGTCCAGTCGCGGCCACGCCAGAGGATGGCCACGGCAAAGACGAACAGCGGCAGGATCAACAAGAGGTTGTCAAAGAACTTGGTCCGCGCCCTTGGGTCCGCCACGCGGGTGGCACTTTCATCCCAAAGCGTTATGGCGGTTTGTGTGATGGCGCCCAGCGCATCGCTCCAGTTACCGGGATACAGCGGGTTGGGCCACAGCTTCAGAAGCTCGTCGGCCTGACGTTCGCGCAGCACGCGGTCAATCTCGCGGATCAGGCCATCGGCGCGGCGGTACGCCTCGTCCGCCGCAATGCCGGGGGCCTGCAATCGGCCCATCTGCCCGCCGAGTTCCGCCCGACGGGTGGCGATTTCCGGTTCTTCGGTGGTACCATCGCCGGGCACCGGGCCAAGGGCCGCGATCTGGTCTTTCAGCGTGGCGATCCGGGCCGAGTTTGCACTTTGCGCGCCAGACAACTGCTCGCGCCAGCGGGTCAGTTCGACGCGCAGGTTTTCCAGGGCCTGATTGGTGAGGCTGGCGTTGGTGATAGCGGCCTCGGCGCGCGAGGCCATCCGCTCCCAGCCCTGATAGTCCAGTGCACCGCTGCTGGCACCGCCGCTGGCGACAGGCTTCGGCTTGACCCCGCCCTGCGGCGCAAAGCCGCCGGACTTCGGGGTATCGGTGCCATCGGCTGCCGTGGTTTGCGGCTTGGCATCGGGCGCGCGCTGAACTTGGGGAACCAGCGCGCCGGAACTGTCGGCCTGCACCTTGACGGCCGGTTGGCCGGGCGCGGCCCCGCCAGAGACAGCAACGCCCGGAACCGCCCCGCCCGAGGCGGTGCCGCTGTCTTGCGCCAGACCGGGCAAAGCCAGCACCAATGCCAGCGCCAGACTGGCCGCAGAAGCGCCCGCAGCCTTGGCCAGATGGCGTATCATCTGGCCGGGCTGTCTCATGCGTCCTCGTAGACCGTCGGGATGTTTGACGGCGCACGGTCGAGCCATTTCGGCACCGGCAGACCCTTTTCCTTCAGGAAGGTCGGGTTATACAGCTTGGATTGGTAGCGGTTGCCATAGTCGCACAGGATGGTGACGATGGTCTTGCCCGGTCCCATCTCATGCCCCATCCGGATCGCACCGGCGATATTGATGCCGGACGAGCCGCCAAGGCAGATGCCCTCATCCTCAAGCATCTCGAAGACCAAAGGCAGCGCCTCGGCATCGGGAATCCGGTAGCTGAAGTCGGGCGTGAAGCCTTCAAGGTTGGCGGTGATCCGGCCCTGTCCGATGCCCTCGGTGATCGAAGTGCCGGGGCTTTCGAACTTGCCGGTGGTGTAGAAGGCATGCAGGGCAGCGCCTTCGGGGTCGGCCAGCCCCACCTTCACGCCCCTGGGCTGCAAGGCCATGCCGACGCCTGCCAGCGTGCCGCCCGACCCTACGGCGCAGATGAAGCCATCAACATGGCCCCCCGTCTGGTCCCAGATTTCCGGGCCTGTGGTCTCGATATGGGCGAGACGGTTGGCGACATTGTCGAACTGATTGGCCCAGATCGCACCGTTCGGTTCGGTCCGAGCCAGAGCCTCGGCCAGACGGCCGGAATAACGGACGTAGTTGTTCGGATTGCGGTAGGGCACGGCTGGAACCTGAACCAGTTCGGCACCCGCCAGCCGCAGCATGTCTTTCTTTTCCTGCGACTGGGTTTCAGGAATGACGATGACGGTGCGGAATCCCATGCTCGCGCCGACCAGCGCCAAGCCAATGCCCGTGTTGCCCGCCGTGCCCTCAACGATCGTGCCACCCGGTTTCAGCAGGCCTTTGGCAACGGCATCCTTGATGATGTAAAGCGCCGCCCTGTCCTTGACGGACTGGCCCGGGTTCAGGAACTCGCACTTGCCCAGTATGGTGCACCCGGTCAACTCCGACGCCCGCTTGAGCTTCAGAAGCGGCGTGTTGCCGATGGTGTCAGCCAGATCGCTATGGATGCGCATGGGGTTCCCTCAATCCTGTTCCCTGTTGTGTAGCCATGCCATCAGCGAAACTCAAGCAAGCGTGGCCGATTGTTGCCAGCCCCTGATCCAAAGGAGCGCGTTCCGCGCATTCCTTTTGTCTCGCCTCTGGCGTGCCGCCAACCGGCGAGGGACGCGCTCTGCGGGGAGTATTTGGACAAAGAGCAAGCACAAGAGCACGAGTTTTGTCGTTTCACACTGGCGGAAATATCCTCGGGGGGTGAGCGCGACACGCGCGAGGGGGGCAGACGGCCACCCTGCCCGGCATGGCCCAGGCGATTCGCGTTCAGGTCACAGATCCAGCAGCCAATGATCCGGCACAAGGTCGCGCATCGGTCGGGCGCCCTTGGCCAGCAGGACGCGGGTGTCACCATTGGCGTGATCAACCTGAACAACCAGTTCCCGGCAGCGCCCGCAAGGCGACAGGATGTCTCCGACCTCATTCACGGCCACGATCGACTCGATCCGGTTTTCGCCTGCGGTGATCATGGCAGCTATGGCGCCGTGCTCGGCGCAAAAGCCGATGCCACAGGCTGCGTCAATGCAGACCCCGGTAAAGATTCGTCCCATCGACGTGCGCAAAGCAGCCCCGACGCTGGCTACCTCGACCGAGGTTGACAGCCGGCGCGGTCGTGTCACGTCCTTGGCAGCCTGTAGCAACAGCGCATCCTGATCCATCATTTCGTCCTCAAAAACCCTGCCAGACTTGGGATTTCCTGCTTTTCATCCCAAGCTTTCCCCGTTATAGCCCCCGGGTCGCGCCATGCACCCTTGGAGGATGGCGGACTTATATGGAGAACACCTATGGCACGCCAGATCGCTGATCTGAACGTCGAGGTCCGTGCGGGGACAGGCAAGGGGGCCGCCCGCCAAGCTCGTCGTGACGGAATGGTACCGGGAATCGTTTATGGCAACGGCGCAGAGCCGATTGCGATCAACGTCGGGTACAACTACCTTGTGAAGCACCTGAAGGCCGGGCGCTTCCTGCAGACCCTGTTCAACCTGAAGGTTCCGGGCCATGGCGACGTGCACGTCGTCTGCCGCGGCGTTCAGCGCGATGTGGTCAAGGACCTGCCCACCCATGTGGATTTCATGCGCCTGAATGATGCCTCGCGCATCGTTCTGCACATCCACGTGACCTTCATCAACCACGAAGCCTCGCCTGGCCTGAAGCGCGGCGGCACGCTGACCGTGGTGCGTCCGGAAGTCGATCTGGAAGTGCTCGCGGGCGATATCCCCGATCACATCACGGTTGACCTGACCGGCAAGAACATCGGCGATGTGATCCACATCTCCGACGTGGTTCTGCCGGAGGGTGCCAAGCCCACGATCGAGCGCAACTTCGTGATCGCCAATATCGCGGCTCCGGCCGGCCTGGTGTCGGCAGAGGCCTGATCCTTCAGGAGAACTCCTGAGAATTGACAGAGACGCGGGCGGCAATCCCTTGCCGCCCGCTTGTTTTTCAGGGCGTCAGGCGGCAATCTGACGGCGGAGGTGGGGCATGAAACTCTTCGTCGGTCTGGGCAATCCGGGGCCTGAATATGCTGGCAACCGCCACAATATCGGGTTCATGGCGCTGGACAGAATCGCTGCCGATCATGGCTTCGGACCATGGAAGAAAGCGTTTCACGGGCTGGCCTCGGAAGGACGTCTGGCGGGCGACAAGATTGTGCTCCTGAAGCCTGACACCTTCATGAACAAATCCGGACAGGCGGTTCAGGCGGCGGTGACATTCCACAAATTACCGCTGTCCGATGTCGTGGTCTTCCATGACGAGTTGGACCTGCCGCCCGGCAAATTGCGCTACAAGATGGCGGGCGGCCATGCCGGTCACAACGGGTTGCGCTCGATCCATGGCCATCTGGGCGAGGCCTATGCCCGCGTCCGGCTTGGCATCGGCCATCCCGGCAACAAGGATGCGGTGGCGGGCTATGTGCTGCATGACTTCGCCAAGGCCGACCGCGATTGGCTCGACCCGCTGCTGCAGGGCCTGTCGGAAGGGGCCGAGGATCTGGCCCGCGGCGAAGAGGCCCGGTTCATGAACACGGTCGCCCTGCGCACGACACCCCAGCGCAAGACCCCGCGAGAGGCGCCTGAGGTGGCAAGGCCCGAGCCTGCCAAACCTCATGCAACGGTCGAAAACCCTGCGCCAAACCCCCTGTCTGCCTTGCAGAAACTGGCGCAGAAGTTCCGCAACTGAGTGCGCAACATGGGCGGATCGCCCATCCTACCTAAGGCCAGCGTCGTGCCTGTGGCTGGCGCCGGAGGGCTTCGCGCCCTCCGGACCTCCCGCGGAGTATTTGGCAAAGAGCAAATCGGGCAGATCGTATGACATCGGGGTGCCATTGGTAGGATGGGCGATCCGCCCATGGTGCCTCAAGCCTGATCCCTGGCCCCGAACAGCCCGGCCAAGGCCCGGCTCACCGTGGCCGAAACCCCAGGTCGCTCCGCCGCCACAAAGGGCAAGGGACGGCAAATCTCCATCGCCGCAAGACCGACCCGCGCCGTCAACGCTCCGTTCACCACCCCTTCGCCAAAGCGCCGCGACAGCCGCGACAGGATCCCGCCCCCGGCAAACGAGCCCAAAAGGTCATCCGTGAGCGCCACAGCCCCTGTCGCCACCAGCGACAGAAACACGCGGCGCAAGAGCCGCCAAGACCCAAGCGAGCCCGCCCGCCCGCCATAGATCTCGGCCACCCGCCGGATCATCCGCAGGTTTGACACCAGCGCCGTCGCCACATCTGCCAGCGCCAGCGGGATCAGCGCCGTCACCGTCGCCACCTGCCGCGCTGCCGCCTCCACCTCGGCCCGCGCCAGATCGTCCAGCGGCAGGATCAGTTCCACCTCGGCCAACCGCAGCAGTGCATCGGCATCCAGCACCTCGCCCTGCCGCTCGGCCAGCCGGGCCCGCGCCCAAGCCATCGGCTCGCGCTTGTGATACAGCGCCTCCAGCCGCCCCAGCACCGCCCGCGCTTTGGCCAGATCGCCCACCTCCGCCGCATGCAAGGCCTGCACCCGGATGCTATCCAGCCGCGCCAGCCTGGAAAACGCCAGCAACTCGCCCACCACCAGCACCAGCACGACCCCCACCGCAAGCACCAGAAGCACGCTGGCCAACCCGCCCAGCCAAGGGTTCGCCGCAAAAAGTCCGGTGACGAAGTTCCACGCAGCCACTGTCAGCACCAGCGAGAACAGGCTGCCGAACACCCACCCCGCAAACCTTGCAAAGCCCGAGGCCCGGCGCGAGGCCAAGGCCCGCACCCCCGCCATCGCCCGCCCCTCTGGCGCCTCGATGAAGCTTTCCGGTGCCACCTCGCCCCCCACCTCGATCAACGCAGGGCCTTTCAACCGGGGTTCCTCAGACATTACGCCTCCATTCCAGCCTGATATCGGGCAGGCCTTCATCATTGTCACCCTCGGTCCGGCCCACCTCGACAAAGCCCAAGACCGCATAGAACGCCCGCGCCTCGCGATTGGCTTCAAAGGCCCACAGCCGCAGCACCGGCTCTGCTGCCATGGCGTCGTGGATCAACGCCCGGCCCAAGCCCTTCCGCCGCGCCTCCGGGGCCAGATACAAGGCGTCCACATCCGCCCCTTGCCGGGCCAGAAAGCCCAAGGCCGGACGCCCGACGACGCGCAGGGTCGACAGCCGGAACAGTTCGCCCAAAACCAGCGATCCTCTTGCGCCGTATGCAACTTGGGCAACCAAGGGGTATCGCGGCACCACTGCCCCAGGATCAGCGCCAGCCCATCCAGGTCCGCATCGTCCGCATCCCGGATCACAACCGGTCTCCAACCAGAAACTCCGCCGCCCGGTCGAGCCTGATATGCGGCGGCCCCTCCCCCGGTTTCCTTGCCACCCGAGACGGCGAAAAGGCCATCAGCGCGAAATCGGCGTTGAGCCACTTCTCCGCCCCCTCCCGCGCCGGGGCGAGGATTCGCGCCGGATCACCCGGCAATTCGCCCGGATACATGGCCACCACACGTCCATCCGCCAATCGGCCGCGCACCGCATCCAACGTCTCACCCCCCCGCGAAATCTCCTCTTCCACCGTGCAGCGCAGACTGGCCAGCGACAGGGCCATCGTCTCAGCACCGGCAAAATCCGCCCGCGCCTTGGCATCGCGCAGCAGCGCCTCGGTGATGGCGGTCAGGGCAGCATGCTGGCGGTGATGCAGATGATCTGCCTTGGTCGCGGCAAACAATATCCGCTCCACCCGCTTGCCGCCCAGCATCCAGTCAAGCCAGCCATTCTGCCCCGGACGAAAGGCCGCCAACACCTCAGCCATGGTGCGCCGCAAATCCTCGACCGCGCGCGGCCCCTGATGGATGGCCCCCAGCACATCGACCAGCACCACCTGCCGATCAATCCTTGCGAAGTGGTCGCGGAAGAAGGGGCGCACCACCTGCGCCTTGTAGGCCTCGAACCGCACCTGCATTTCGGCATACAAACTGCCCCGCCCGGTCGAGGCCGGTTTCGGCAAAGGCGCGAAGGTCAGCACCGGAGAGCCGGCCAGATCCCCCGGCAGCAGGAACCGCCCCGGCGTACAATCCGACCAGCCCGCCGCCCGCGCCGCCACCAGATAGCGCGTGAAGCTCGCGGCCAGGTCGATCGCCTTCGGTTCTTCCAAGGCAAGCGATCCATCCTCGGCCCGCGCCAAGGCCATGAACGCCGCCGCCTCAGCCCGCCTGGTGATCCGCGCCAGAACGCCTTCCGACCAATCTTCGTAAGACTTGTCCAGAAGTGAGAGGTCCAGCAACCACTCCCCCGGGTAGTCCACGATATCCACGTGCAGCACCCGGGGCCCGGTCATGCCCCCCAGAAACCCGCGCCCCCTGACGCGAAAACTCAACCGCAACTCCGACACCGCCCGCGTCGATTGCGGCCATCGCGGATCATCGCCGGTCATCGCCGCCAGATGATCCTCCAGTGCAAAGCGCGGCAGCGTCATGTCCGGCTGCGGCTGCAGATAGACCGCCTCGATCCGGTCCCGTGCCGTCAGTTGCGGCATCCGGCCCCGCTCCAGCAGATTGGCCACCAGATTGGTGATGAACACCGTCTTGCCCGCTCGGCTCAACCCCGTCACCCCCAACCGGATCACCGGAGCGGGTAGCGCCAGCGCCTCAAGCCCGCGCCAGAGGTCTTCTGCAAGATCAGAAACACCCACGGTCATCCCCTTCGTCTTTCCCGCCCTACATATGCATGGTTCCACCCAAAAGTAGCCCCCGGTTGCGAAACCCTGCTCAAACCACTAAACCCCCGCAAACACCTTCATTCAGGCCCAAATATCCCACGGGGGCGCGGGGGTGTGAAACCCCCGCTCTTCCTTTGGGTCGGGGGGCGTGAAATCGCCCAACCGAGGCCAGCACCGAATGCCCCGTTTTGCCATGAAGATCGAA
This sequence comes from Paracoccaceae bacterium, assembly GCA_947371955.1. GTDB lineage: Bacteria > Pseudomonadota > Alphaproteobacteria > Rhodobacterales > Rhodobacteraceae > Stagnihabitans. The sequence continues at coordinate 12,606 of CANBRQ010000096.1, forward strand.
TATGACGGCGGCCCGTTCAACGGATGGCAGCGGCAATCTCTTGGCCAACTGACGGTTCAGCAAACCATCGAGGATGCTCTGGCCATGCTGGAGCCCGGGCCCCATACCCTTGCTGCCGCAGGCCGCACCGATACCGGCGTGCATGGCGCGGGCCAAGTCGCCCATATCGACCTTGTGAAAGACTGGGACCCGTTCCGCCTGTCGCAGGCGCTGAACTACCACATGCGCGCCGCACCCGTTGCCGTGGTGGCATGCGCCAAGGTGGCCGATGACTTCCACGCGCGCTTTTCCGCGCTCGAGCGGCGGTATCTCTACCGCATCCTCTGCCGCCGCGCTCATCCCATCCTTGACAAGGGTAGGGTCTGGCATGTCCTGCCCGGCCTTGAGGTGCCAGCCATGCAGGCGGGGGCGAACCACCTGATCGGGCATCACGATTTCACCACCTTCCGCTCCTCGCTCTGCCAGGCCAACAGCCCGATGAAGACGCTGGATGAAGTGACGGTCACCGAGGTCACCACCCCCTCGGGCCGCGAGATCCACTTCCGCCTTCGCGCAAGGTCCTTCCTGCACAATCAGGTCCGCTCCATCGTGGGCTCGTTGGAGCGGGTGGGCGCGGGCCATTGGCCGCCCGACCGGATGGCAGAGGCGCTGGCTGCCCGGACACGCGCCGCCTGTGGCCCAGTGGCCCCGCCACAAGGGCTCTACTTGACAGAGGTTAGGTATCCGGTTGATCCTTTCCATTAGACATTGATTCATGCCCCTTGCCCTGCCCCATTCGGTTGACCGTTCTTCCAAGGAGCCCGCAGGTTTTTCCTGGCACCCATGACCGGAGCCCCGGAGACGGGGGCATGACAGAATGACCGACCAGAGTTCTTCGCCCGCAGCATCCAGCCTATCGGCCGAATTCCTGCCCAAGATCGTCACCGTTCTGCGCGAGGGCTACCGATGGTCCGACCTGCGCGCCGATGCCATGGCCGGACTGACTGTCGCCATAGTCGCCCTGCCCCTGTCGATGGCCATCGCCATCGCCTCCGGCGTTGGGCCAGAACGAGGCCTTTTCACCGCCATCATCGGTGGCTTCATCGTCTCGCTTCTGGGCGGATCACGATATCAGATCGGCGGGCCTGCCGGGGCCTTCATCGTCCTGGTCTCGGCCTGCGTCACCACTATAGGCGTTGAGGGACTGGTGCTGGCCACCATGCTCTCGGGCCTGTTCCTGACACTCGCCGGGGTGTTCCGGCTTGGCTCTTACGTCAAATACATTCCCTACCCCGTAACACTGGGCTTTACCGCAGGCATTGCCGTCATCATCTTTTCCAGCCAGATCAAGGACCTCTTCGGTCTGCACCTGCCCGGAGCGGAGCCAGCCGCCTTCCTGCCAAAGCTGGAGGCTTTATGGGCCGCCCACGGCACTTTCGGCTGGCCTGCCGCTTTGGTGGCTTTGGTCACGATCATCATCATTCAAGGCCTGAAACAGGTGGCCCCCCGCCTGCCGAGCCTGCTTATTGCCGTCACCCTCGCCGGATTGGCCGTCTATCTCTTCGGCCTGCCGGTCGAGACGATCCACGACCGTTTCGGCGACCTGCCCCGCGTGCCGCCCGCCCCGACCCTGCCCGCGATGGATATGGCCTCACTCAAAGCCGCCCTGCCTTATGCGCTCAGCTTCACGCTGCTGGGGGCGATTGAATCCCTGCTGTCCGCCGTGGTGGCCGACGGGATGAGCGGTGCGCGGCATCGCTCCAACGCCGAACTGGTGGCGCAAGGCGTGGCCAATGTCGTCACCTCTCTCTTCGGCGGCATCTGTGTGACGGGCACCATCGCCCGCACCGCCACCAACGTCCGCGCCGGGTCACATGGCCCGGTGTCAGGCATGCTGCATGCCATTTTCGTCCTGGCCTTCATGCTGCTGGCAGCACCCCTTGCAGGCCATATCCCTTTGGCGGCGCTGGCGGGTGTTCTGGCCATCGTGTCGTGGAACATGGCCGAAAAGGCCGAGATCTGGACGCTCTGCCGCGCCTCGCGCTCTGACGCGGTCGTGCTGATCGCAACCTTCCTGCTGGTCGTGTTCCGCGACCTGACCGAGGGGATTGTGGTGGGCTTTGCCCTCGCAGGCCTCGTGTTCGTCCACCGCATGTCGCAGTCCACCGCTATTGAGTTTGCACCCGAAGCCATCCCCCGCGCCGACCGTGTCGTGGTCAGCCTGACCGGCCCCTACTTCTTCGGCGCCGCTGCCCAAACCGGCCACATGCTGGACACCATCGCTGATCACCCGCGCCATTTTGTGCTGGACCTGACGGCGCTGGATTACCTCGACAGTTCCGGCGCCCGCGCGTTGGAGCTTCTGGCCCACCGAATCCGCCGCAACAAGGGCCAGATGGTGTTGCTGAGCGTGCGCCCTGAACAGCGCCAGATTCTGGAGCAGGCGGGTCTAAAGCCTCCCTTGGCGCTTTACTCGGCCTCGTTGGCGGCTTTGGATGCCGCCTCCTGATCTGTGGGGCAAAGTGTCGCGCTGAGGCGCGCAGGCAAGGCCCGTTAGCGCCACCAGATTCTGAAAAAACTGAAATTCTGTTGACGGAGAACATAGTTAACCTGCGCAGCACCCTGCGGCAATCCGCCGTTTGCCAGAATGTATGCCGTCGTATACTTGAAAAGAAATTGTAGCTTTTGAATTCACAAAGCTGCGATAGACTTGAACCAGCGAACAGGATGACTAAGGGGCAGCCGCCGGGGACAAGGGCGGCGCTTCTGACAAGGGAGGACTACCATGCCGGATCGTGCACCGACTGTTTACACCGCGACAGCAGACTTCACCGCCCAAGCCCATGTCACGCCCGCAGGCTATGCGGCGCGCTATGACGCCTCGATGAGCGACCCGGAAACCTTCTGGGGCGTTGAAGGCCGTCGCATCGACTGGATAAAGCCCTACACTCGCGTCAAGAACACCTCGTTCAAACTGGGTGAGGTTTCGATCAAGTGGTACGAGGACGGCACCACCAACGTGTCCGCCAACTGCATCGACCGCCACATGGTCAAGCGCGCCAACCAGACCGCCATCATCTGGGAACCCGATGATCCGAAAACCCCCTCTCGCCACATCACCTATGCCGAACTCTTGGAGCAGACTTGCCGCATGGCCAACGTCTTGCGCGCCCATGGCGTGGTGAAGGGCGACCGGGTGGTCCTGTACATGCCGATGATCCCCGAGGCGGCCTATGCGATGCTGGCCTGTACCCGGATCGGCGCCATCCATTCCATCGTCTTCGGCGGGTTCTCTCCGGACGCGCTGGCCAACCGGATCAATGATTCGGAAGCCAAGGTCGTCATCACCGCCGACTTCGGCCCCCGTGCGGGCAAGCGCACACCCTTGAAGGCCAACGCCGATCAGGCGCTGCTGCATTGCAAGGACAATGTGCATTGTCTGGTGGTCAAGCACACCGGCGATGAAACCCACTGGACCCATGGCCGCGATTTCGACCTCAAGGCCGAGATGGCCGACGCCTCGCCCTACTGCCCCTATGCCGAG
>CANBRQ010000097.1 GCA_947371955.1 Paracoccaceae bacterium
CTCTGCGCGACTACGTGCAGGATCGCCTCTCCGGCCTCATTGCCACGCCGGACGGCATCGTCTTCGACGGACCTGTCGTGGTATGGAAGGGACGGCGGGCCGTTCACCGGCAAAGTCGACGCTGGTCATCTGCGTGGAGCCCGGAGCAGATATCGCAGCGCCTGAGGGTGGACTTCCCAGAGGATCCGACCATGCGTATCAGCCATGAAGCCATCTACCAGGCGCTGTACATTCAGGGGCGCGGTGCGCTGAGGCGAGATCTCTCTGTCTGTCTGAGGTCCGGCCGCGCACTCAGGTTGCCCCGCGAACGAGCCCAGAACCGCGGCAAATCCTTCATCGCCGATGCCCTGATGATCAGCCACCGCCCGGCGGAGATCGGTGACAGGGCTGTTCCAGGCCATTGGGAAGGGGACCTCATTCTCGGCCTCGGCAGCTCGGCGATCGGCACGCTGGTCGAACGCACGACCCGCTTCACCATGCTCCTGCACTTGCCGCGCATGGAGGGGCACGGGACGGGTAAGTCGGTCAAGAATGGACCTGCCCTTGCCGGTCATGGAGCCGAGGCCGTCCGGGATGCCATCGCAGGGACGATCAGCAACCTGCCCACCCACCTGCGGCGCTCGCTGACCTGGGACCAGGGTGCCGAGATGGCCCAGCACGCGCAACTGCGGATCGAGACTGGTCTCGATATCTACTTCTGCGACCCTCAGAGCCCTTGGCAACGGGGCAGCAACGAGAACACCAACGGTCTGCTTCGCCAGTACTTCCCCAAGGGCACGGATCTCAGCCAACATGGTGCCGAAGAGCTGAGCGCCGTTGCCCATGCGCTGAACAAGCGCCCCCGGAAAACGCTGGGTTGCAAACACCTGCTGAGGCTCTCGACCGGCTGCTCAAACAGGATATAACTGAGGGTGTTGCGACGACCGGTTGAATCCGCCCAATATCTGTCCATCAAATACACCGAGCGGCTGGCCGAGGCAGGCATCGAACCGTCCGTGGGCAGCGTTGGTGACAGCTATGACAACGCCTTGGCCGAGACAATCAATGGCCTGTTCAAAGCGGAGGTCATCCACCGTCGCGGCCCGTGGCGCAGCTTCGAAGCCGTCGAATATGCAACCCTCGAATGGGTCGACTGGTTCAACAACCGCCGCCTCCTCGAGCCCATCGGGAACAGCCCGCCCGCAGAAGCCGAAGCAAACCACTACGCAGCACTGGAAACTGAAGCCATGGCCGCGTAACCAAGATCAATCAGCCTCCGGTAAACCCGGCGCGGTTCACCCTAAACTGTCACCTCAAATGATAGTTACGCCTCACAGATTGAGGCAGAGCCCACTTAAGGGCACGGCGACACACACTGATGCCGTCGGGGAAGAGGTCATATCATCAGAGCCAGTCGGAAAGGAAAACACTATGCCCGACGCTAACCGAACTCACGCCGGGCCTTCTTGCGCGATGATCTCTGCGGCCCAATCGCCCCGCAGGACCAGATTGGCGCAGGCGCTGTGGATCATCTCGCCCGCCGCGATGCTGGCCCTCGGACGCGGGCCATCTCGGCGCGTCGCTAGGTGCAGAACCCAACGCAGCGTTGGGTTCTGCACAACCACTGCCCCGATATGGCCAGCGTCAATTTCACCTTTCGCAAGGTACTTCGGCAGAACTGTGCAATAGCCCGCGCGGACCAGGCCAAGCAGGCCGGGCAAACTGTCCACATCGGCCAGCACCGCAAGGGTCAGACCCCTTGCCTCGCAGGCCGTCTCGATGCGTTTCCGGATCGAGTTCGCCGCACTTGGCAAAACCAGTGGCAAGGCTGCGACCGTTTCCAGATCAATGGCAGGCAGCGCAGACAACGGGTTGTTGGCCGGCAGCAAAAGATAAAGCGTCTCGGTGAGAAGGGGGGTGCAGCGCAGGCCAGCCCAGGGGGCGCTGTCAAACAGGATAGCCAAATCAAGCCGCCCAAGCTGCAACTGTTCCTGCAAGACACCGCTCATCGCCTCAACCACGTGCAGATGGATGCGCGGGTATCGCGCCTGCATCAGCGGAACCAGTTCCGGGATCAACCCGCCCGCAACGGTCGTGGGCAGGCCAAGGTGGATCTCTCCCTCAGGTTCCAGCACAAGCTGTTCGTGAACCCGCGCGATCTGGCCGACGTCCTGCACCACGTCGCGCGCCTTGTGCAGGACATACTGCCCCTCTTCCGTCAGCACAGCGCCCCTGGAATGGCGCTTGACCAAACCTACGCCGACAGCCGCCTCTAACCGCTGCAATGATGCTGTCAGTGCAGGTTGGGTCAGGCGCAGCCTGCGTGCGGCGGCTGACAGGCTGCCGGTTTCAGCAATGGCAATCAGGGCATGAAGGTCGCGCAGTTCCACGTTTTTCAAGGCCATTCTACAGACATCGGGTCAGGCCCAAGCGTGATCCATCAATTCCATCTATAGCTCCGTTCCGTTTTTACCGGATTGTCAAGCGCCACCGCTTTCTCCAGCATCGGTCTCAACCGCAGACGCATCATAAGGCAAACGCCAGCAGCCAGACCGCTGCCTTGGCTTTGCCCTGTCCAAAAGGGATCCCATGACTCGCCGCATCATCGACTTGAGCCTGACTGTCGAAGACAACATGCCCGCCCACAAGATGTTCCAGAGCCCGGTCTATCTGAAGGCTTTAAGCCACGAATCCACCCTGTCGTTCGGCCTTGGCGTGCCTGAAGACCCGATGACGTTTCAGACCAACTACATCGGCATGCTCGATCACGTCGGCACCCATGTTGACGCGTTTCTGCATGTGAACCCCAAGGGTCTGTCGATTGATCAGATGCCGCTGGACCTGTTCATGGGCAAAGCCGTCTGCCTTGATCTGCGCCACATCGCCGATCTTGAAGACATCACCGCCGATCATATGATTGCCGCCGAAGCCGCGAGCGGGGTGAAGGTCGATGGCCACATCGTCCTGCTCTGCACCGGGTTTCATGCGCGCAACTGGGGCGACCGCAAGCAGATCGTCTGGGGCAATCCGGGCCTGACCGTGGGGGCGACCCAGTGGCTTTACGACCACGGTTCGCGGATGCACGGGGTCGAGGGGCCCTCGACAGACAAGCCAAGCGACAACCTGTTTGCCCAGCACCGCCTGTGCCGCGACCTTGGGATTTCGCATTTCGAATGGCTGGTCAATCTGGAAAGTCTGGTGGGCGTGGGTGAGTTTGAATTCATCGGCCTTCCGATCAAGTTCAAGGGCGGGTCGGGCTCTCCGGTGCGGGCCGTCGCGATCGTCACGGCTTAGGGGCGGGCGGGCATGACCGGCTTTGCCTTCGCCACGATCGCGGACCTGTCCGAAGGCTTTCGGCGCCGCGCCTTCTCACCGACCGAGGTTCTGGCCGACGTCATCCGCCGGTTGGGGGTAGTCGAGCCGCTCCTGAACATGTTCGCCCACCTTGATCTGGCGGGTGCGCAGGCGCAGGCCAAGGCTGCGGATGACAGGATGATGCGCGGTGCCTTGCTTGGCCCGCTCGATGGCATCCCGACCTCGGTCAAGGACCTGATCGCGGTGGCGGGGATGCCTCAACGGTTTGGATCGCGCACCACCAGCGCGGCACCGGCCTCGCGCGATGCGCCCTCGGTTGAACGCTTGCGGGCGGCGGGGGCTATCATCCTTGGCAAGTCGACCACCAGCGAGTTTGGCTGCAAGGGCGTGGGCGACAGTCCGTTGACCGGCATCACGCGCAACCCGTGGGATCCGTCAAAGACCCCCGGCGGGTCCAGCGCGGGGGCCGCCGCCATGGTGGCCTGCGGGCTGGTGCCATATGCCTTGGGCACGGATGGCGGCGGATCGTTGCGGATACCGGCGGCTTTGAGCGGACTTTACGGCATCAAGGCGCAGTTTGGCCGCGTTCCGGTCTTTCCAACCTCTGCCACGCCGACCTTGGCGCATGTCGGGCCGCTGACTCGTACGGCTGCCGATGCGGCTGCTGTTTTGTCGGTGATTGCCGGATATGAACCACGCGATCCCTTTTCGGTTGCTGGGCCCACACCGGATTATCAGGCAGCCCTGACCCGTATGCCCCGCCTGCGCATCGCCTTCAGCCCAACGCTGGGCTACGGGCGGGTAGACGGCGACGTGGCCGCACTTGTCGCGCGCGCCGTTCAGGCGCTGCAGGACGCAGGCCATCACGTTGACCAGATCGAACACTGCTTTGACGACCCCATCGACATGTGGACAGCCGAATTCTACGCCGGGGTCGCCATCCGCTTGCGCGCGGCGTTGCAGGATGCGCCAGAAATCCTGGACCCCGCCGTGCATCATGTCTTGCAGGCCGCCGTGGCGCAGGACCTGCGGACCTACTACGAATCCGTCTTCCGCCGCTATGACTTCCGCGAGAAGGTCCGGCAGATGATGGAGCCCTATGACCTTCTGTTGACCCCGACGCTGCCGGTCGCCTCGGTCGAGGTCGGGGTGGATGTTCCGCCAAGTCTGGCCGAGCGGACCATCGTCTCTTGGGCGACCTTCACCTATCCGTTCAACCTGACCGGCCAGCCTGCCGCGTCCATGCCGATCGGGGTGACGGCGGCAGGCCATCCGGTGGGACTGCAGGTTGTCGCGAAATCCATGGACGAAGCGACGTTGCTAGGCGTTGCGGCCGAAAATGATCGCCACCTCGGGGGGATTGCACCACACCCGATGCAGGCCACATATCTTTAAGAAGCGACGCTGGCTGGCAGCCCCTCGCGATCCAGCCGGTCTTGTGCCCCTGTTCAGACCGGGCGGCGGGATACACCAATACCTCTGGAGAGATGCAGACATGACGACCCTTTCCCGCCTGCTTGACCTTGCCGCGCTGCCCGCAGCCGAGATTCCGGAAAGCGCTAGGACCATGGCCCGGTTTTCGCTGTTCGATTGGATGGTGTGCGGCCGCGCCGGAGTGGGTGAGCCCCTAGCGCGCATCTTGCGCGACTATGTGGCCGCAGAGGGCGGGCGTCCGGTCGCTTCGGTCTTTGGGGGTGGGCAGGCGCCGGCGCGGGCGGTGGCCTTGGTCAATGGCGCAACCAGCCATGCTCTGGACTACGATGACACCCATTTCGGCCACGTGGGCCATCCCTCGGTCGGGATCTATCCAGCTGCCCTGGCAGTGGGCGAAGAGGTTGGGGCAACCGCCGCAGCGGTTGCGGAGGCGTTCCTGATCGGGGCGGAGGCGTCCGTCCGGCTGGGCATGGTGCTGGGTTCAGTGCATTACAACCGGGGCTTTCACCAGACCGCCACGGCAGGTGCCTTTGGCGCCACCATCGCGGCGGGGCGGCTTTACGATCTGACCCGCGATCAGATGCGTGTGGCCTTGGGCCTGTGCGCCACCCGCGCTTCGGGACTGAAGTCGCAGTTCGGCACGATGGGCAAGCCCTACAACGCGGGGCTGGCCGCAGCCAACGGAGTGGAATGCGCGGGGCTGGCGCGGCTTGGCTTCACCTCGGCCGACGATGGGGTGATGGGGCCGCAGGGCTTCGTGGCAACGCATTCCGATGCACCCTCCGAGGCCGGTGTCTGGGATGCCCCGCCGCCCGGTACCTTCGTGTTCGAGCAGATCAAATACAAACTGCACGCCTGCTGTCACGGCACCCATGCGATGATCGAGGCGCTGGCCGCCGTTCGCCGTGTCCATCAGCTCACGGCGGATCGGGTGGCGGCGATCCACCTGCGGACCAGCCCACGCTGGCTGTCGGTCTGCGATATCAAAGCGCCGCGCACCGGGCTGGAGGTCAAGTTCAGTTATGCTTGGCTGGCAGGCATGGTTCTGTCGGGGCTTCCGACCTCTGCCGATCGGACCTATTCCGATGCATTGGCCGCCGACCCGGGACTTGCGGCTTTTGCGGGCAAGATCAAGGTGACTGGCGACGCTAAGGTCAACGATATGCAGGCGGCAGGAGAAATCGTGCTGACCGATGGCACGGTGCTGCCCCTCGCCCATGACCTTGCCGCTCCCCTTGGCCCCGATGTACTGGAAGCAAGCCTGCGCGCCAAGGCAATGGGGCTTTTGGGGCCCGAAGCCGAAAGTCTGTGGCAAGCGGTCGTCCAACTGGATGCACTGCCGGCGTCTGATCTGGGCAAACTCTTGCGGGCGGCCTAAGCGCGGTATGCTGCCGCATCCGTCATGACACCCCAAGCGCCAAACCGGTTGCTGGTTTTCATCCCACGTCGGGCGTCGGATGTGTCGCTGCGTCGTGCATCATAAGGACGCTGGAAAAAAACAGCGTCAGGCCATCAGCACAAGGCAAAGACCCGATTGGCAAGCCCCGCTGTTCGTTCCGGTCGGGGCGGTGATCTTGGGATGCGTGCCGTTGCGGCGATCCCTTCGGCGCAGCTTCGCATGATCCGCGCAACTTTGGCCCCGAGGGGGGCGATGTGACCTGAACCGATAACATCCTCGCCGTGCTGCAAGCAGGCGGCGCAAGAGCGATACGCAACGGGCCCGACCCTCAGCCAGTAATGGGACGCGGCGCAAGCCCCGCCTGCTGAAGCCGCCAGAGCAAGACGTCAAACCGGTCCTGCCCAAAGAAGACCTCACCGGCAAAGACCATGCTGGGGACGCCCCAATGTCCCGCCGCCCGCAACAGGGCGTCGTTTTGCGCGAGCCTTGCATCGTAGTGCGCCGGATCGGCGGCAACCAAAGACTCAAGGTCCGCAAGATCAAGCCCGGCCCGCGCTGTGGCGCGCTTCATATGATCACCACTGTCCCAACCTGTCACGGTTCCATCCCACAACAGGCGCGACGCCTGATCGGCAAAAGCCAGCCCGTGGCCCCGCTCTGTCGCGGCGACGCCAAGGCGGCCAAGGCGTATGGCAAGCGGTTGGTCGCGGCTTATGGTCAGGGTGACGGGGTCCTGACTGATCGGATCGGGGATAGGCCTGCGAAACGGCAGTCCAACAAACGCAGCCGCCCGGGCGCTGTCGGCCAGAAAATACGGGCGGGCCAGGGGGTCCATACGGGCAAAATAGGCAGGATTTCTCAATGCGGCAGGGTGGACGATCCGCAGATCGACATCAACGTCGAAGTCGCGAGCCAAGGACACGATCCTTGGCAGCAGGACATAGGAATAGGGACTGCGAAATGACCAGAAAAGCTTAATCGAAAGCGTCACGCCTGGCCCCTTTTCCCAACTCAAGGAACAATCCTAACATCCGTCGGCGGCCCGATGCACCCGCGCAGGTCTGCAAGCAGTTATGCCGATCCGGCATAACTGAAATCCGCAGATATTGGCTTCTGCCCGGCAGCTCCTTCTGTGTCTTCTTTAAGCCAATCCATGAAGGTCCGTTGATGCGCTACGAAAACTCTGACGAAAGCGATGAAATCCGAGAGATCCGCTTGGCTGTGGCGCGTCTGTGCGGGCAGTTCCCCGGCACTTACTGGCGCAAGCTCGACCGTGAGGCTGGTTATCCGACCGAATTTGTGACGGCCTTGACTGAAGCCGGCTATCTTTCGGTCTTGATCCCCGAGGCCTATGGCGGTGCCGGCCTGACGTTGACTGCGGCGGCGGCAGTGCTGGAAGAGATTCAGAAGGCCGGGGCCAATGGCGCGGCATGTCATGCGCAGATGTATATCATGGGCAGTCTGTTGCGGCATGGGTCTGACGCGCAAAAGACCCGCTACCTGCCGCAGATTGCATCGGGCGCCTTGCGGCTTCAGGCTTTTGGCGTGACCGAACCGGGCAGTGGCACCGACACGACCTCGATCACCACTTTTGCCGAAAAGCGCGGCGATCACTATGTGATCAACGGACAAAAGGTCTGGACCAGCCGGGCCGAACATTCCGACCTGATGCTGCTTCTGGCCCGGACCACGCCCAAGGACAAGGTGGCCAAGCGCACCGAGGGGCTTTCGGTCTTCATCGTCGACATGAAACAAGCACTTCAGGCCGGTATGACGATCCGTCCCATCCGGACCATGATGAACCACTCCACCACCGAGGTGTTTTTCGACAACGTCGTCGTGCCCGCCGAAAATCTGATCGGCGAGGAGGGCAAGGGCTTTCGCTACATCCTGTCCGGCATGAATGCCGAACGGGTTCTCATCGCGGCAGAATGCATCGGCGACGCCAAATGGTTCATCGCCAAGGCAACGGCCTACGCCAATGAACGCCGCGTCTTCGGCCGTCCGATTGGCCAGAACCAGGGCGTGCAGTTCCCCATCGCCCGGGCATACGCACAGATGCGGGCCGCTGAATTGATGGTCCGCCATGCGGCGGGCCTGTTCGAGGCGGGCAAGGACTGCGGTGCCGAGGCGAACATGGCCAAGATGCTGGCCGCAGAGGCTTCATGGGCTGCCGCCGAAGCTTGCGTGCAGACCCATGGCGGCTACGGTTTTGCCGAAGAATACGACATCGAACGCAAGTTCCGTGAGGCGCGGTTGTATCAGGTTGCGCCGATTTCGACCAACCTCATCCTGTCCCATCTGGCCGAGCATGTGCTTGGCCTGCCAAGGTCTTACTGACATGGCGGGTCCGCTGAAGGGGTTGCTTGTTGTGGCCATCGAACAGGCCGTTGCGGCGCCGGCCTGCACTGTGCGGTTGGCCGATGCGGGCGCGCGTGTCATCAAGGTCGAGCGCGAAACCGGCGACACGGCGCGCCACTATGACCGCGCCGTCCATGGCACCAGCGCCTATTTCGCCTGGCTGAACCGCGGCAAGCAAAGTGCCGTGCTGGACATAAAGTCCGAAGCTGACCGCGCCGTGGTCGAGGCGATGGTCGCGCGGGCCGATGTGTTCGTGCAGAACCTGGCCCCGGGTGCCGCAGCGCGTCTGGGTCTTGGGGCGGCTGATCTGGTGGCTCGCTATCCCCGCCTCATCGCGGTCGATATCGTTGGCTACGGGCAAGACACCCCCGCCCATGCGATGCGCGCCTATGACATGCTGATCCAGGCGGAAAGCGGGCTGTGTTCGGTGACAGGCACCGGCGAAACCCCGGTGAAGGTCGGCGTTTCGCTTGCCGATGTCACCACTGGCATGACGGCCCATGCCGCCGTGCTTGAGGCGTTGCTGGAGCGCGGTCAGACCGGACAGGGCAAGGCGATCGAGATCGCCATGTTCGATGCGATGGCTGACCTGATGTCGGTGCCTTTGTTGCACCACGATTACGCCCAGCGGGACACGCCGCGGGTGGGTCTGAGCCATGCGGCGATCTATCCCTATGGCGCCTATCCTTGCGCTGACGGCGAGGTGGTGGCCGTTGTTCAAACCCCGCAGGAGTGGGAGCGGTTCTGCGGCATGGTCTTGCAACGTCCGGATCTTGCCAATGACACCCGCTTTGCCAACAACCCGGCCCGCGTCGCCAACAGGGTGGCGCTGGATGCCATCATCGGCCCGATTTTCGCCGCCCAAACCCAGGCCGGCATGATTGCCGTGCTGGAGGCTGCAGACCTGCCATGGTCGCGGGTCAGCACCGTGGCGGACTTGTCCTGCCACCCGGCCTTGCGTCGGATGGCAGGACATGTGGCGGGGGGCAGCTTCAGCGGGGCGGTGTCCCCGTTGCGGCGCGATCTGGTGGCCGGACCTGTTCCCGAGCTTGGTGAACACACCGATCAGATCCGGGCGGAGTTTGCCAAGTGACCCAAGTCCTGGACATCGACCACCTGCGCCAATGGATCGGCCGGTCTGAGACGGCAGAGGATACGGTCTCGCCCCGGCTGGTTGCGGGGTATCTCGCCATGCTGGACGACCCCACCCCCGAGCGGGCCAATGGCGACGAAGCCCCCTTGGCGATCCACTGGTGCCTGGCCCCCGCCACGCTTCCCATGTCGCAGCTTGGTCTGGACGGGCACCCCAAACGCGGTGGCCTGTTACCGCCGGTGCCCTTGCCGCACCGGATGTGGGCGGGTGGACAGATTGACCTGCATGGGCGTTTTCATGTCGGTGATGTGGTGACGCGGCAATCGACCGTGCGCGATGTGGTTCTGAAGACGGGCCGCAGTGGGGCATTGTGCTTTGTGACGGTCGACCATTCCTTTAGCTGCGCGAAAGGGCTGATCCTGACCGAGCGTCACGACATCGTCTATCGTGCCCCGCGCGACCCCGATGCCGCACCGCCGGTGATCCCTCAGGCGCCCAAGCCGCGCTGGTCTTATAGCGTCATGGCCGACCCGGTGCTGTTGTTCCGCTATTCCGCCCTGACCTTCAACGGCCATCGCATCCACTATGACCGCAATCATGCGATCACGTCTGAGGGCTATGCGGGCCTCGTCGTCCACGGACCGCTGCAAGCCACGATGATGCTGGAATACGCCGCCCGCCTGCGTGGCGCGCCGCCCGCGACCTTCGCGTTTCGCGGCATAAGCCCGCTGATCGACGGCGCGGCCTTCACGGTCAACGCAGATGAAACGGCAGAGGGTCTGCACCTGTGGACCGCTGCCGTCGACGGGCGGCTGTGCATGGAGGCGCAAGCCGCCTGGACGTGATTGCAAAAACAAAGGCTTGGCCAGATCAGCGCCGGGCCGTGAACAACAGGGGATGCAAGGATGATCAGGGTAGGCGTTGACGTGGGTGGCACCTTCACCGACCTCGTGCTTGAGGCGGTGGGGGCGGATGGCTCTCAGCAGGTCTTTGTACACAAGGTCTCCAGCACGCCAAAGGATCAGTCGATCGGCGTGGTGCAGGGCGTGGTCGAACTCTGCACCATCGCTGGAATCCAGCCCGGCCAGATCGACGCGCTGTTTCACGGCACCACGGTGGCCACCAACATCGTCATCGAGCGGGACGGGGCCGAGGTGGGGATGATCACCACGAAGGGCTTCCGCGATATCCTGCATATGGCGCGGCACAAACGCCCGCACAACTTCTCGCTGCAGTTTGACGTGCCGTGGCAAAGCGCGCCGCTGATCAAGCGCCGCAACCGGATTGCCGTGACCGAACGTATCATGCCGCCGACAGGTGTGGTGGAAACCCCACTGAATCTGGATGAAGTCGAACAAGCCGCCGAACTTTTCGCCCAACGCGGGCTGGAGGCTGTGGTGATCGGCTTCATGTTCTCGTTCCTCAACAACGACCACGAGTTGAAAGCCAAGGAAATCGTCCAGCGCGTCATGCCGGATGCCTTCATCTGCGCCTCTTCCGAAGTCGTTAACACGATGCGGGAATACGAACGGTTCTCGACCGCAGCGATGAACGCCTATATCGGGCCGCGCACGGCGGGCTATCTGGCAAACCTGCAGCGCCGCCTGCGCGAGGCGGGGGTGAACGCCTATGTCCGCATGATGCAGTCGAATGGCGGGGTCTCCACGGTCGAGCAGGCCAGCAAGGCCCCGGTGGGGCTGCTGCTGTCTGGCCCCGCCGGTGGCGTGATCGGCGGGCGGTGGACCGGAGAGGCTTGCGGGCAGGATCAGGTGATCACCATCGACATCGGGGGCACGTCAGCCGACATCTCGGTCATCCGCAACGGCCAGCTTACCATCAAGAACCCTCGCGACACCGAGGTGGCCGAAATGCCGGTGCTGGTGCCGATGATCGACATTGACGCCATTGGTGCGGGTGGTGGATCCATCGCCTATGTCGACAGCGGCGGTGCCTTCCGCGTCGGGCCGCGCTCGGCCGGGGCAGAGCCGGGGCCGGCCTGCTATGGCAAGGGCGGGGTGGAACCTACGGTGACGGATGCACAGGTTGTGCTGGGCCGTCTGGACCCGGAACAATTCCTCGGCGGCGGGCTGAAGATCGATCCGGCTTTGTCAGAGGCGGCGATCCGTTCGAAACTGGCGGAACCACTGGGTCTGTCGGTGAAGGACGCAGCCTTGGGCGTGCTGCGCATCATCAACAACCACATGGCGCTGGCAATTGCCTCCAACTCGGTGGCGCGCGGGATTGACCCGCGCGGCTTCAGCCTGATGGCCTTCGGCGGTGCCGGGCCTTTGCATGGCGTGGCCTTGGGTGAGGCGATCTGGGCGAAGAACGTCATCTCTCCGCTTCACCCCGGCATCACGGCGGCGATGGGTCTTCTGGTCACCGAACCGCGCTATGAATTCACCCGGTCCGCACTGGCCATTCTGCAGGCCGGGGATACCGAGACTTTCGCCAACCTTGGCGCGATCTTCGACAAACTGGAAGCAGAGGCCAAGGCGCAACTGGACAGCGATGGCATCCCGGCCGAGGCGCAACGCTTCTCGCGCATCGTCGAGTGCCGCTACGTCGGCCAGGGCTTCGAACTGCGCGTCGATGTGCCCGAGGGGCCGTTTACGGCCGCCACCGCTGACGGTGTCGCGCGGGCCTTTTACGCGGTGCACCGCACCGAATATGGCCATGCCTTTGAGGATCAGGCGGTTGAGATCGTGACTTTGCGCGTCATCGGCACTGCCTCGGCTGACACGCTGCGCCTGCCGGAACTGGACAAGGGCGGACGCCGCAACCCCTCCGACGCGGCGCTGTATTCCCGCCTAACCACCTTTGACGATGGCCAGACGCTGGAAACCCCGCGCTTCGACCGCAGCAAACTGAAAGCCGACGACGTGGTGACCGGGCCTGCAATCGTCACCCAGCAAAACTCCACCACTGTGATCCCCAAGGGCTACACCGCGCTGGTCATGCACTTGGGCGACATTGTGATCAGCCGCAACGTGGAAGGGAACTGAGCCATGAGCAAGACCATTGATCCGATCACGCTGCAGGTCATCGGCGGCGCGCTGCATGCCATTGCCGAACAGATGGGCAATGTGCTGTACCGTATGTCTTATTCTTCCATCATCCGGGAGAGTCAGGACCTTGGGGCGGGGCTGTTCGACCTTGACTACAACACGCTGTGCGAGTCGGATTCCACCCCGATGCACATCGGCTCGATCCCCGGATATCTGCGCGGCATAGAAAAGAGCATCCCCCTGACGGACTGGCACGAGGGCGATGTGGTGATCCACAACCACCCCTATTTCGGGGCCAGCCACTCCCCCGATATCGGCATCGTCATGCCGATCTTCTATTGCGGTGAACTGGTCGGCTTTTCGGCCAACACCGCGCACCATCTGGACATCGGAGCGGCCACTCCGGGCCTGATCATCGACGTGCCGGATGTGTTCGCCGAGGGCATGCTGCTGAACGGCTTGAAACTGGTCGAGGCGGGCAAACGCAACGAGACGCTCTGGCGTTACATCAGCGGCAATACCCGGGTGCCGGGGCTGGTGATGCGTGATCTGGAAGCGCAGATCGCTTCGGCGGAACTGGGTGTCAGGCGGTTCTGCGAGTTGATGGACACCTACGGCCGTGCCGTGGTGGAGCAAGCCTCCAAGCAACTGATGGACTATTCCGAACGCATGCTGCGCCGCGAAATCGCCAAGATCCCGGATGGCGAATACTTCGCCGAAGGGTTCATGGATGACGATGGCCGCACGCGCGGCGTTCACCTTCCGATCAAGGTGACCGTGCGGGTGACGGGAGACGATGTCGAGGTTGACCTGACCGGATCGTCTCCGCAGGTGCCCACGGCCTTCAACGTGCCGTTTGAAGGCTCCACCAAGGTGGCCTGCTATTTCGCCTTCCGGGCTTTGCTGCTGGATACCTACACCAACACCGAATACATCCCGCAGAATGAAGGATCGTTCCGCCCGGTCAAGGTCACGGCCCCCTTGGGCTGCATCTTCAACCCCATTGCCCCAGCGGCTTGCGAGGCGCGGTTCAACCAGATCCAGCGCATCGTCGACCTGATCATCAAGGCGCTGGCCCCGGTTTTGCCTGACAAATGCACCGCCGGCAACGCGGCCTGCCTGTCGTTCGCCAGCTACTCGGGTGTGCGTGACAGCGGTGACTACTGGGTGCTGATCGAGGTGAACGAGGCCTCGATGGGCGGGCGTCCGAAGTCGGATGGCCCGGATACTATTGAAGAGTTGATGCGCAACACCCGCAACAACCCGCTGGAAGACCTTGGCATGCACCTGCCGGTCATCTGCGACCGCTATGAAATCCGCGATGACGTGTTCCCCGGAGCAGGGGAATTCCGCGGCGGCATGGGCGTGGTGAAGTCGCAACGCTTCCTTGTGCCGGGTTTCATGACCCACGAAAGCGACCGCAACGAGGATACGCCATGGGGTATCTTTGGCGGGGGTGAAGGCGTTACGGCGGCAGTGCGCATGCACAACCACACCAAAGGCACGCCACCTGTTGACGTCCCGGCCAAGTTCTCGGGCCTGCGGGCCGAGGCGGGGGACGTGATCACCTATCTCTCGCCGGGCGGCGGCGGCTACGGGCCCAGCCTGAAACGGGATCCCGCCAAGGTGCTGGATGACCTGCTGGACGGCTATATCACCCCCGACCATGCCCGTGAGGTTTACGGCGTGGTGGTCAAGCCCGTGACCAATGGCTATCAGTGGGGCCTTGACCTGCCTGCCACCGCGAAGCTGCGTGCCACCATGGCAGCTTGACACTGGGCGCGTCACGTCCTTCCCTTTGTGCAACGCGGCGGCAGACCTGTCCTGCCGCCGCAGCATTTTTCGCCTGGGGGCTTGGTTCATGGACCTGCGCGACTTTCAGTACTTCATCTCGATCGCAGAAACAGGCAGCTTTTCCAAAGCCGCATTGGCGCACAACATCGCGCAATCCGCGCTCAGCCGGCGCATCCGGGAACTGGAACTCGACCTTGGTGTGACCCTGTTCTACCGCAACGGACGCGGCGTGGTGGTAACCGAAGTGGGCGAGACACTGTTGACCCGCGCCCGTCGGGTGTTGGCCGATGTGGCGCAGATCAGACATGACCTGACCGCCAGCCGCATGACGGTGCGGGGCGTGGTGACCTTGGGCGTTCCGCCATCGGTCGGTCTGGTCTTGTTGGCGCCCTTGCTGCAGCAAGTCAGAGCCGATTTCTCCGGCATCCAGATGCGCGTTCTTGAGGGGTTCAGCGGGCATGTGGCGGAGTGGCTGGCCAGTGGCCGGGTCGATCTGGCCGTTCTGTACAAGGTCCGCGCCGGAACCTTCCCCGATGCCGAGCATTTGCTGTTCGAGGACCTGTACCTTGTCTCGGCCCGTCACGCGCCCCCTTTGGGCCGCGGCACGACCGTTGCCCTGCGCGATCTGGAGGGAGAGGACCTAGCCCTGCCCGGTGCCCCGCACGGCCTGCGTATTCTGGTCGACGAGGCCTGCGCGCGCGCGCAGATCAACTTGACCGTCGCGATGGAGCTGGAGACTCTGCCCACAATCCGCGGCCTTGTCAGCAACGGCACCATCCGGACCATCCTTCCCGTGACGGCGGTCCAGGCGGAACTCGACAGTGGCGAGTTGGTGGTGCAAAAGATCACGGACCCGGTGATCAGTCGCGAACTGATCCTGGCCCATGCACCGCAGCGGGCCAATGCGCTGGCGACGCGGGCTGTGGTGCAGTTGATCAGGGATCATATCGAACGGTTGCTGCAGTCTGGCGCTTGGCTGGGCCGGGTTTAGCGCCCGGTCTGGCCAGCCCGATAGCCGCTGGGGGTCTGGCCGAACATGGCCTTGAACAATCGCGAAAACTGCGCCTGATCGGAAAACCCGAAGCGATAGGCGATGTCGGACATCGGACCCGGATTGGGCATCTGCAACAGGCTGCGCGCGGCAATCAGACGCTGTTCGCGGATGAACTGCGACACCGTACCGTTCCCGTCGGCGAAAATCTCATGAAGGTAGCGTTTTGATATGCCGCAGGCGTCGGCCACGAGATCGGGCGACAGGTCCGGGTTGGACAGGTTGCGCCGGATCACCTCCTCGGCCCGTTTCAGATGTGCCGCCCGCACCGAACTTTGCGCAACATCAGCCGTATCACAGGTGCGATCGACGGCCAGTGTCAGCAACTCGATCAACTGCCGCCCCAGCACGGCACTTGCTGCAAGGTCCGACACGGCCTGCGCCTGCACCTGCTGCGCCATGGTGACGAACAAACCCCCCACCCCCTCGCGCCCATTGAACACCTGTGCGCAGA
>CANBRQ010000098.1 GCA_947371955.1 Paracoccaceae bacterium
CTTCTGTTGGCCATTCCTTAACGCTTCTGGCGTCACTTCCTTGAAGGAAGGCGGGGAGTGGCTTACACTTCGTCTTGTGACGTCCCGAATATGGGGCGCAATGATGACTATGGCAGCAGGACCAAGGCAAGCATGGCGGGATCGGTAAATTCGGATGATGTCGAGGATGTGCTGTCGTCAATCCGGCGCCTTGTGTCTGAAGATTTGCGCCCACCTATGCGACCGCAGATCGTTGTCGCCCCGGTCGCGGTGACTGCCGGTCCTGACAAGCTTATCCTCACGCCAGCTCAGCGGGTTCTGCCAATCCGGACCCTGACCGTGGTGCCAAAAGTTGCGCCGCCCGTGCCCAAGCCGATGCCTCGCCTGCATCTTGGGGTGGAACATGGCGTGACCCGTACCACGCCGGACGTGGTGGCCACGCTGGGGCAGGGGGTCGATCAGGGCAAGCGGCTCGACTGGGAATCGGAAGGCGGGGAACCGGACATGGATGGGTTGGATTGGTCCAGCTTCACCTTTGCCCGCCGCTCCACGAAGGAAACTTTTGCGGCGCAGGTGATTGCCGCCGAAATCGCAGCGCCCCTTGCGGCCCATGCCGAACGCGCAGCGCAGTCCTGGGCGCAAGCGACCGAGGTCAAGACGGCCAAGACAGAAGCGCCAGAGGCCCCGATGGCCGTCGATGTGTCGTCTGACGAGCAGGATTGGGCCGATCTGGCCGAAGCCGAGGTTTTGGCTGATCTGGCTGAAACGGAAGCCACAGCCGAGCCCGGGCCCGAGGACATCGATGGGTCGCAGCAAGAAGAAGACAACATCTTCTCGGAACAGGTGCTGCGCGAACTGGTCCGCGATCTGATCCGTGAACAGTTGCAGGGCGATCTGGGCGAACGGATCACGCGCAACATCCGCAAGATGGTACGGGCCGAGATTTCAAATGCGCTGGCGGTTCACAAGCTGGATCGAGCGCCTTAACGGACAGGCTTGCCCAAAAACGAAAGCGCGCCCCGAGGGACGCGCTTTGTCGTTTGCAGTTCTGCTGCGATCAGGCAGCTTCGGCCTGATCGAGTTCCAGTGCGTGACGGCGTTCGCTTTCTTCGCGCGACAGTGCGACCGAGGTGCGAACCCCTTTGCCCACGAAATCCATCAGACCCTTCACGACACGCTCGTTCGGGTCGATCCCGGCGCAGGACAGAACTTCGCGGCCATCGCGCGACCGGGCCCAGCGGGCGATCTGGTCGGGGCCATTGCCGTACTTCTTGTCATCGGCGATGGCATCGTCCAACGCAGCCAGAACCACCGCCGCAAACAGTTTGCGGGCGCGTTGTCCTTGCTCGAAGTTGAAGGCAGTGCTGTCGATGAAGTCGGCCATTTTGCGTCCTAATCTTGCTCTTGTCTTTTCTGACGTTCCGCGCTTGTAACGGTTGTAAGACGATTCGTCATGCTGTTTCTAACATGCCAGCTATGCGTCGCGTGCATATCTTTCGCGTGCCCCCCTCAGCATCTTGTTGACGCCTTTGGGAAGGTTCCGCGATATATAGGGAACAGGCTAAACGGATCAAGCTTTCTTCAAGGTTTAAGCATAATGGCTCTGGCGCAGGCGATGGCTCTCCCTACTTCCGCCATAATCATGGTGGTCCGCGCGGCGGCCCGGCAGGTGATTCTGCCGCGCTTCCGGTCACTTGGGGTGGGGGAGATTGCTGAAAAGACGGGGCCGAGCGATCTGGTGACCATAGCCGATACCGAGGCCGAGACGCTGATCTGTAAGAGCCTCGCGATCGATTGGCCCGAGGCGCTGGTTCTGGGCGAGGAGGGCGTGTCCAGGGACCCGTCCTTGCGGGCCGCGATGGGCACGGCGGACCCGGTTGTGATCGTCGATCCGGTCGACGGGACCTGGAACTTCGCCCATGGGCTGGCGGTCTTCGGCGTGCTTGTGGCCGTGGCGCGGGCGGGGCGGCCGGTATGGGGCATGCTCTATGACCCGATCTGCGATGACTGGATCGAGGCGGAGGAGGGTCAG
The DNA here is from genome assembly GCA_947371955.1 of Paracoccaceae bacterium. Taxonomy (GTDB): domain Bacteria; phylum Pseudomonadota; class Alphaproteobacteria; order Rhodobacterales; family Rhodobacteraceae; genus Stagnihabitans. The sequence continues at coordinate 2,012 of CANBRQ010000098.1, forward strand.
CCATCCCGCATGGTCACCCCCGAGGCCGCGCGGATCCTGCACACCGCCGCTCCCAAGCCCGTGACGGAGCTTGTGGGCTACATCCCGGTGGGTCTATTCCCGGCGGCGCAGAAGCGGACGCTGGCGCTGGCGGGGCTTGGCTACGCGCGGGCAACCTGCCTGCGCTGCTCGGCCCATGAATACCGGATGCTGGCGCAGGGCTTCGTCGATTTCGTGCTGTCCGGCCCCACGCCACACCCCTGGGACCATGCGGCCGGCGTTCTGGCGGTACTGGGCGCGGGCGGCGTCGCGCGCTTTCTGGACGGCGGGGAGTATGACACGGCGCGTGTGTCAGGCGTGCTTTTGGTGGCCAGCTGTGAAGAGGTCTGGCAGCAGGTCGCCCGCGACTATGCGGCACTCATCTGACCCGCCAAGATTTTTCGGCGAAAAATCTTGGTCCACCCCGCGCAGGTCGGGCCGTATCTGGCAAAAGGTCGTTTTGGTGTATCGGATCGGCGGCCGCCAAGATTTTTCGCCGAAAAATCTTGGGCTTGTTAAACGCGCAGCACCCGCGCTTCACCCGCCCACATCTCGCCCTCGGCCTTGTCGAGCCGCAGATGCGCAATGCCGCGCCCGCCGCTTTGGGTGAAAAGCCGCCCCACCTCGCGCCCCTCGGCAAGAATGGACGTCCCAGGGGGGGCCGCACCGTCCACCGTCACCAGTGCAAGCCCTTTGCGCAACTCGGTCTTGTGCTTCATCCGGGCGGTGACTTCCTGCCCTACATAGCACCCCTTGCGGAAATCGACGCCATGTAGCCGCTCAAAGCCCGCCTCAAGCAAGTAGCTGTCGTCGGGGATCAATTCGATGCCGGTCTCGGGGATCAGGTGTTCCACCCGCAGGGCGTCCCAGTCGATCGCGGCCTCCTTGCCCGTGGTCCCGTAAAGACGCCAGCCCAAGGCAGGATGCCGCGGATCGGGCAGGGCGCCGGGGGGCACCTCGCCCAGACCGCGTATCACCGTCCGGTCGGATTGCGTCAGGGTCACATCCGCCCGCAGCCGGTACATTGTCAGGCGTCGCAGAGTGGCATCGGCCAAGGCCTCGGGGAGGTCGAGGAACAGGCCCCCTGCATCATGGCCCACAAAGAAATCTGCCAGATACTTGCCTTGCGGTGTCAGAAGGGCGGCCCAGACCAGCCCCGGTCCTTTGCCCAAGGGCAGAACGTCATTGCTGACAAGGCCCTGCAGAAACGGCAAGGCGTCCTTGCCGCCAAGGGAAATGATCCTGCGGGTCGTCTGTGTCATGCGCGGTCTCCTGAGTTCAGATATAGGCCAGCGCCGCGCGGGGAAAAGCCCTATTCCTTGAACTGCAACCGGTAGAGGTCGGCATAAAGCCCGCCTTCGGCCAAAAGCTGGGCATGAGAGCCGCGCGCGACGATCTGGCCCTTGTTCATCACAAGGATCACATCGGCCGCCTGAATGGTGGAAAGCCTGTGCGCGATCACCAAGGTGGTGCGACCCGATCGCAGGGTATCCAGCGCCTCGGTCACGCCAAGCTCGGTCTGGCTGTCGAGTGCCGAGGTCGCTTCGTCCAGCAGCAGAACCGGCGCATTGCGCAGGATGGCGCGGGCGATGGCGATGCGCTGACGCTGCCCGCCCGACAGCGCCGTGCCGCGCGGGCCAGCAGGGGAGTTCACGCCCAAGGGCATCGCTTCCACGAAATCGGCATGAGCCAAGCCCAAGGCCCGCGACAGGGCTGCGTCAGACTGATCCTTGGCCCCCAGCCGCACATTGGCGGCAATCGCTTCGTCAAACAAGGCCGAGTCCTGACTGACCACTGCAAAAAGACCGCGCAGTTGCCCAAGGTCCAGTCCGCGCAGGTCCACACCGTTCAGCGTGACCTGCCCCGCATCCGGGTCGGCCAGCCGTGTCAGCAGGTGAAAGATCGTCGTCTTGCCCGCGCCAGAGGGGCCAACCAAGGCCGTGACCTTGCCCGGTTCCGCCAGCAGGCTGATCCCGCGCAGCACCGGCGTCTCGCCATAGCCAAAGGAGACATCCCGCATCTCCAGCCGGACCCCACCCGCAGGCAGCGCCACGGGTTTCGCCGGAGAGGTGATCTTGGGCACCTCATCCAGCAGCCCCCGCATCCGCTCCAGAGAGGCGCGCGCCGCAGCCCAAAGGCCTGACACCGACCCGAGCCGCCGCAGTGGCTCAAACACCAACCCCATCGCGGTGAAGAAGCTCATGAACTCGCCCAGCGTCTTGGTGCCAGCGATGATCTGCATCCCGCCGTAGAGCATGACGCCTGCAAAGCCCAAGGCCGCCACCACGTCGATCAGCGCAGGAATCGCGGCGGCAGCGCGGTCAGAGCGGAACTGGGCGGTCAGGTACTTCTCCAGAGCGCGGCGATAGCGGCTGACCTCGTCGGCCTCGGCGCCGGACAGTTGCAGGGTGCGGATGCCGTGGAATGCCTCGTCCAGTTGCGTCGACAGGGCCCCCGCCGCATCGCGGGCAGACCGCGCCGTGCCGCGCACCATCCGTTGCAGGCGGGTGATGGGCAAGGCAAGCAGGGGAACCCCCGCCACGGCAATCAACGTCCAGCGCCAGTCGATCAGCAAGGCCACCACGGCCAGCGACAGCAAAGCCACCACATCGCGGCCAAAGGCCTGCAGGATCGGCGGCCAAAGGTTGCGCAGGGCGGCCGTATCACCCCTGAGCCGCTCCATCAGGCTGCCGGGCGAATGCGCAAGGTAAAAGCCCAGATCCAGCCGCAAGGCATGGGCCAGCATAGCAGCCTGCAATTCCGCCCCCACCCGCTCGGACTGCCGGGCGATGATGACCTTGTGCGCGAAGCCCGCAATCGCCCGCAGGACGAACACGCCACCGACCGAGGCCGCCACCCGCGCCACGACCGAAAACGCCGCCCCTTGATGCACCTCGTCGAACATCGGCCGCACAAGGTAGGACAGAGCCCCCGTCGCAGCCCCCTCCACCGCCATCAGCAGCAGGGCCAACGTCAGGAGCGGCCAGCGCCGCCTGATATGGTCGCGCCACAGCCAGCCGAGCAAGCGTCTGGCCGGGATCGCTGTCATGCCTTGGCACCCTTGCGCAGGGCTGCAAAGCTGGCGGTCAGGCGATCGGGGTCATATTGCTGTTCGATCCATTCTCGCACCGACCGGCCCCCGGCCTCCGCCTCGTACTGCGTCAGAAAGTGATCCAGCACGCCGGTCGAGGTCGATTTTAGATGCAGATAGCGGAAGCTCAACTGCCGCTTCGCCTCGGCGAGCGGGCGTTTCTCGACATCCAGCAGGTAAAGGGCTGCCACCAGACCGGTACGATCAGCGCCTGATTTGCAGTGGATCAGGAAAGGCTTCTGCAAGGTGGGCAGCAGGTCCAGCAGATCCAGCAGAGACTGTTTCGGCGGTGCCCGGCGGGCCGACAAGGCTATGTCCTGCAAGGTCAGGCCAAGCTGACGGCAAGCCTCGACCTCGAACAGATAAAACCCCTGCCGGGGCGTGCCACGCAGATTCAGAACGGTGTTGATGCCAAGCCTGTCGCGGTATTCGCGGAACCGCGTCGGAGACGGCTGGTTCGACCGCCAGACCCCGGGTGCCACCTCATCCAGATTGGTCCACCAGCCGCGCAGAAAGGCATGGTCCATCAGCACGAAATGCCACCACGCGGCGCGGCGCGCCTTGGGCGAGGAGATGTCCGTGCCGTAAGCCGCCGCCAACCGGGCTTGCAGGTTCAGCACCCGCTTCTTCAATGCATTGGCCATGCGGATCCTGACGGCTGCCTCGGGTTCTGGCCCCTCTATCGGCTTTGGGCTTATCGTTCAAGCGGCACCCCCTGTTGACCCCGGACCCCTCAGCGTCTAGCGGTTTTGCAAACGGAGAATCCCATGCCCCTCGCCAACGGTCGCGCCTATCTCGCCATCCCCGGCCCCTCGGTCCTGCCCGACCGCGTGCTGGCCGCTATGCAGCGGCCCTCGCCCAACATCTACGCAGGGGCGCTGGTCGAGATGGTTGAGGGCATCTGGCCGGACCTGAAGGCCTTGGCAGGCACCAAGGGCCATGTCGCAGCCTATATCTGCAACGGCCATGGCGCTTGGGAGGCGGCGAATTCAAACCTGTTTTCCCGAGGCGACAAGGCTTTGGTGCTGGCCACCGGCGTCTTCGGCCACGGCTGGGCCAATACGGCGCGCGGATTGGGGGTAGAGGTCGAGGTTCTCTATTTCGGCGGCAATGCGCCCGCAGACCCGGGCCGGGTCGAGGCCGCCCTGCGCGCCGATCCCGCCATCCGTGCTGTGCTGATGACCCATGTCGACACCGCCTCGTCGGTGAAATCCGATGTGCAGGCGGTGCGCGCCGCCATCGACGCCGTGGGCCATTCGGCCCTGCTCGCGGTGGATTGCGTGGCCTCGCTTGGCTGTGATGAATTCCGCATGGACGACTGGGGTGTGGACGTCATGCTGGGGGCCAGCCAGAAGGGCCTGATGTGCCCGCCGGGCATGGGGTTTGTCTGGTTCAACGACAAGGCGCTGGAGGCCTGCAAGACATCGAACGCCCGCACGCCCTATTGGGACTGGACGATGCGCGCCAACCCGGCAGAGTTCTGGCAGTACTGGTTCGGCACCGCCCCCACGGCGCATCTCTACGCCCTGCGCGAGGCGCTGACGATGATCCTGCACGAAGAGGGCCTGCCCAACGTATGGGCTCGCCACGCAGCTCTCGCCCGTTCGGTCTGGACCGCCTTTGACGCCTGGGGGCAGGGCAACCCCGCCATACGGCTGAACGTCGCCGACCCCGCCGCCCGGGGCCATTCCGTCACGGCCGCCCGCTTGGGCGCGCCGGACGCCACCCGCCTGCGCCTATGGACCGAGGCGCAGACCGGAGTCACCCTCGGCATCGGTCTTGGTGCCGCCACGCCGGAAGACCCTGAGGCCACCGGTTCATTGCGCGTGGCCCATATGGGCCATGTGAACGCCCACATGACTCTGGGCGCGCTTGCGGTGATGGAGGCGGGCCTGCAGGCGCTGAAGATCCCACATGGCACCGGAGCGCTTGCCGCCGCTGCCGCCGTGGTGGCGCAAGGCGCCTGAGGCCCGCGCCCGGCCCAAGCCTCAGACGCTCCGCGGGGAGTATTTGGCAAGGAGCAAATGGGGGGCGCGCCCCTTGCAATTGCTCCTTTGGAAATACTCCACGGAGGGGTCCGGGGAGGTGTGAAACCTCCCCGGCTGCCGGCCAAAGGCGCGGTCCGAGGTTACTTGAAAACCGCCGCCAGCTTTGCGGTGTCGATGCCCGGCACCACGAGGCCCTTGGGCTTGACCGCCGCTACATCCACTCCGGCCACGATGGCATTGACCACGGCCTCTTCGGTGGCTTCCACGGCGGCGAGGTAGACCGGGTCCATCACTTCATTATTGATCTCGGATTTTGTCAGCAGCGTGACGCCGGTCTGCGGCATGGGTCCCGCATTGGCGGTGGAGAAGGCCAGGAAGATGTCGCCCGAGGAATTGCCCGCAGGGGTGCCGCCCCGCGCAACACCCATCGAGGCGCGCCGCGCCAGATGGCGCAGGGACAGCGCCGACAGGGGCGCGTCGGTGGCGATCACCACGATGATCGAGCCCTGTTCCTTGTCGCGAAATTTTCCCTCCGGCATCAGCTTGCCCACGGGCTTGCCCAAGACCTGAAACCAGTCGCGCCGTCCGTGGTTGGCCTGCACCAGCACGCCCACCGTGTACTCTCGGCCCCCCAGCGTCACGCGCCGCGAGGCGGTGCCGGTGCCGGCCTTGAACTCATAGGCGATCATGCCGTTGCCGCCGCCGGTGGAGCCTTCCTCGACCAGCCCGCCCTTGGCCGCGCGGATGGCGGTCTTGGCATGGTCTGGGGTGACGTGAAGCGCGTTGATGTCGTTCAGGATGCCGTCATAGGTTTCGGCCACCACCGGCATGGCCCAGGCATGTTCGGCCTCGAACCACGCCGCATAGTGCTCGATCATCCATTCTGTCACCCCATGATGCACCGCCCCCACGCCATGCGTGTTGGTGATGCAGACCGGGCCGATGAAATAGCCCGCGTCGTTGATCCAGTGGGTGCCCGTCATCTCGCCATTGCCGTTCAGGGTGAACTGGCCGGCCCAGACCGGTTGCGGAAGATCGGTGTCCTCGCGCGCCAGAATGGCCGTCACCCCGGTGCGCATCTTCTTGGCCGGATCGGTCAGCGTGCAGAATCCCACCCGCACGCCCGGCACATCGGTGATGGCGTTCAGCGGGCCGGGCTGGCCGGGGAAGGGCAGGCCAAGGTCACGGGCGCGGGGTTTGGGCATTGCGGTCTCCTTCTTTTCGGGCATTTCACCCAGATTGGCAGCACCCATGCGCCCGGATCAAGTCACCTTGATCGGTTAGCGCAATTTCAAGGCTTTCCGTGCGAGGATTGCACGCCTATCATTTGCCTACACTCCCGGCCGCACCCAACCGCATCAGAACCGTGACCCGCATCGTGACTCGCGCGAAATCCTCCAGACCTGTCATCGGCATCATTGGCAATCACTTCGTGATCAATGACCGCTATCCGACCCATACCGCAGGCACCATGAACTCCATGGCCGTGGCAGGTGTGGCAGGAGCCATGCCGCTGATCATCCCGACAGACCCGCGCTTCGTGTCGGTCGAGGAGTTGCTGGAGACCTGCGACGGTTTCCTGCTGACCGGCGGCCGTCCAAACGTGCACCCGTCCGAATATGGCGAAGAAGAAACCCCTGCCCACGGCGCCTTCGACCGCGCCCGGGATGCGATCACGCTGCCGTTGATCCGCGCTTGTGTCGCGCGCGGCCAGCCTTTCCTCGGCATTTGCCGGGGCTTTCAAGAGGTCAACGTGGCGATGGGCGGCAGCCTGCACCCCGAAATCCGCGAGATTCCGGGGCGCATGAACCACCGCATGCCGCCTGACGCGAAGCTGGAAGAGCAATTCGCCCTGCGCCACACGGTGCGTTTCACCGAAGGCGGCGTGTTCCACCGCCTGATGGGCGCAGCCGAGGTGATGACCAACACCCTGCACGGCCAAGGCATCATGCGGCCCGCCGAGCGTATCGTGATCGACGGCCTCGCCCCCGACGGCACGCCCGAGGCGATCTATGTCAAGGACGCGCCGGGCTTCACACTCGCCGTGCAATGGCATCCGGAGTGGAACGCGGCGGACGATCCCGTCTCGCGTCCGCTGTTCACCGCCTTCGGGCAGGCCGCCCGCCATTGGGCCGAAGCCCGCCATCCGCTGCGGCTCAGCGCCTGAGACCTGCGCCAGACGGATTGATCGCGGACCCCGGCAGGGCTAGGGTCGCATCAATTCAATCCATTTCTTGCACATGAGGCTGCCATGGCCGTCTTTACCGTTGATTCGACTGTAACCGCCGAGGGCGATGGCCTGACCTCGCTGCAAGAGGCCTTTGCGGCGGCGGTGCAGGCCTCGGTGTCCAGTGGCAAAGAGATGGTGATCCGCTTTGCCCAAGCCATGGACATCAACCTTTTGTCCACGCTGGAAGTGACCGCTGGCGCCAAGATCGTGATCGACGGCAGCATCGAGGGCGATATGACCTTCGAGACGGGTGGCAATGATGTGGCCCTGCATGGCGACAACGGGGCGGGCTATTCGTCGGGCAGCACCACGGCCTATGGTCATACGATGTTCAAGGTCGACGCGGGTGGATCACTGCGGCTGTCGGATGTGGAGCTTGCGGACAATCTGGTGGCGGGGGCGGCCGGGTCGAACGGCGCCTCCGGCTCCAACGGTCTGAACGGCAAAGACGGAGAGAGCCACGGCCTGCCCGGATCATCGGCCAATGGCGGGCTGTCGGTGGCGACCTCGGGCGGCAAGGGGCAGGATGCCGTGTCAGGTGTCTTGAACCTTGGCACGCTGGTGCTGGACCGGGTGAACATGAACCATCTGATGGCCTATGCAGGCAACGGCGGGGCGGCCGGGTCGGGCGGAAGGGGTGGTGATGGCGGAAACGGCAATGCCGCCGAGGGCGGCTCGGGCGGGCCGGGCGGCAGCGGTGAGGGCCATGGCGGCACCGGAGGCGATGCGGCGGCGGGTGTGATGAATTTCGGCACGATGACCATGCTGGATACGACCTTCCAGACCGATTTCGTCTTCGCAGGCACTGGCGGCAGCGGCGGCAATGGCGGCGACGGGGGCAAGGGCGGCAAAGGCACGCTGGGCGGGGCTGGCGGCAACGGCGGCGTGGCCGGCAATGGCGGACATGGCGGCGATGCGGCAGTAACGGTGCTGAACCACGGCACGGTCAATCTGGCCGGCGGCTGGGTCTATAATGCAGGCTCCAACCTGATCTGGTCCGGCAGTGGTGCGGGCGGGATAGCCGGCACTGGCGGCATCGGCGGGGCCGGCGTCAAGGGCAGCGATCCATTGTCAATCGTGATCAACGGCACCACGGCGGCCAGCGGCCATGTCGGCACCGGCGGCACCGAAGCCGCAGCGGTGGGGTGGAGCGGCAGCCATGTCGCCACGTCCTATTTCATCGAGGCCAACCGCAGCACCCTGGCCGAGTATGCCGGGCCTGAAACCTCTGCCACGGTCCTGACGATCTACCGGATGGGCGATGCTTCTGCGGCGGGCAGCGTCACGCTCTCGGCTGTCGGGCTGGGTGGCGCCTTGGGGGGCAATCTGCAGGACGGGCTCTTCTCCGGCCGTGTCATCACCTTCGCGGCGGGCGAGGCGATGCAGCAGGTCTATATTTTCGTCAAAAGCGATGGCATCGCAGGGGGACTGGACAGCTACCGCTTCAGCCTGACCGCCGCCACCGGGGGCGTGCTGGGCGGCAATGTCTCGGCCGAGTTCTCCGTCTCGAACCGCGATATCGTGGGCAATGCCAAGGCCAATCACCTGACGGGCACCGGGGGGGCGGATGTGCTGCTGGGCGGCCTTGGCAATGACACGCTGAAGGGGCTGGACGGGGCAGACCGGATGGACGGGCAGGGCGGGCTGGATTGGGTCGACTATTCCGGCGTCACGCGCGGGCTGAAGGGTGTCGGCCTTGTGGCCGACATGGCGATGAACACGGCGACCGGGGCGGGTGTGGGCACCGACCAGATCTTCAACATCGAGAACCTGATCGGCTCGGCCTTCCGCGACACGGTGCTGGGTGATTTCAACGGCAACCGGATCGAAGGGCGGGGCGGCAATGACCGGCTGGACGGCAATTTCGGCAATGACACGCTGGTGGGTGGGGCCGGACGAGACACGCTGATCGGCGGGTTGGGGCATGACAGCTTTGTCTTCTCCAGTGCGCTTGTGGCGGGCAACCTCGACCGCCTCGTCGGATTCTCCCATGCCGATGACACGATGCTGCTGACCCGGACCGGGTCCGGCCCCTTCGATGCCTTGGACTTCGGGGCCCTGACGGCAAACGAATTCCGGGCCGGCACCACGGCCACCACGACGGCGCAGCATATTCTGTACGACCGCACCACGGGCACGCTGTTCTATGACGCCGACGGTTCTGACTCGGGCTTCGCGCCCTTGGCCTTCGCCATCCTGAACAACCGGCCGGTGCTGTCCTTCGACGACTTCACCGTGATCTGATTATCACCCGGCAAAGCCTTGTTGGCGGGTCCTCAATCGGTATAGTCCTGCCCAAACACACCGGCCATTCCTTGGGAGGAACCGACATGAAACGCTCACGCGTCAACGAGATCATGGCTGCTGCGGATGACATGATCCGCCATTACGGCTTCGTGCTGCCGCCCTTCGCCAACTGGTCGCCCACCGAGTTCAAGGCCAACGCCCCGCGCGCCGCCCGCGTGATCGAAGGCCGCTGCGGCTGGGACATCACCGACTACGGTCAGGGCCGTTATGACCAGATGGGCCTGTTCCTGTTTACCCTGCGCAATGGCTCGCTGGCCGATCTGAAGCGCGGTGGGGGGATGTGCTATGCCGAAAAGCTCCTGATCTCGCGCCAAGACCAACTGTCGCCGATGCACACCCATGTGATCAAGGCCGAAGACATCATCAACCGGGGCGGTGCCACGCTGATCGTGGAACTGACCGGGTCCGACCCCGAAGGCAACTGCTCGGACAAGCACGGCGGCATGGTGCGCTGCGACGGGATCGACGTGCCCTATACGCCGGGCCAGAAGCTGCGCCTCGCACCAGGTGAAAGCGTCACGCTGATGCCGGGCGACTGGCACGCCTTCTGGGGCGAGGGTGGCGATGTTCTGATCGGCGAGGTGTCCACCGTCAACGACGACGTCACCGACAACGTCTTCCGCGAACCGATCGGCCGCTTTGCCCAGATCGAGGAAGACGTGGAACCCACGCATCTTCTGGTCAGCGACTATGAGGCGTGGCTGAAGTAGGGGTTTCACCCCTCGGCCCAAGGGGGCCTCACCCCAGGATATTTGGACCAGAATGAAAGGGGCGCCGAAAAGGTGCCCCTTTGCGTTTTCATTCTGGTTCAAATATCCCCGCCGGAGGCTCCGGCGGTTGTGTCACAAAGCGGACAGCAGGTCGTCCAGGATGCGTTGAGCTTCTGCCCGCGGCAGCGTGAGAGCTGTGCGGTCCTCGCCGGGAAAAAAGCGGGCGCGGGTGGCGGTGGGCATGGGCTGCGGGGTGGCTATGACCACGCGGGGGCCGATGCGTTGGGTTTCGGCCTGCCAGCTGGATGCGAGCGCGATTTGGCCGGCCTTGGAGGCACCGTAGGCCCCGAAGAACTTCTGCCCGGCGCGGGGATCGTCGAAGAACAGGGCGGTGCCCTTGCCCTCGCGCAGCAGGGGTTCGACCATGGGGATCAGTTGACCGGTGGCGCGGATGTTGGTGGCAAGGGCCTTGTCCCAGTCCTTGGTCGCCAGCGAGGCTGCCGGGGCCAGGGGCGTGGCATGGATCGCCGCATGTGCCCAAAGGTTCAGATGGCCCCAACGCTGAAAGATCGAGAGGCACAAATGCCGCATCGCGTCGTCGTTGGTCACGTCCATCGGCGCCAGTGTCAGTCCTCCGGCGCCTGGAAGTCCGAGTGCTTTCACACGGTCGTCCAGCTCTTCCAGACCGCCCACAGTGCGCGCTACGGCGACCACGTGCCAGCCGCGCGTGGCCAGTTGCTCGGCCAAAGCCGCACCAAGTCCGCGTGAGGCTCCGGTGACGAGGGCGATGTTCTGGGTCATGGGCGCAGCCTTCTTGAGGATCGCGGCGGGGATATGCGAGTGGCCGGGCTTAGGCAAGGGGGTGGCCGCGCGGGCAGACAGCCCCAAGAGTTTTCGGCGAAAAGTCTTGGGCTTGGATCAGCGCCCGGTGACGACGGTTTCCGTAAGGCGGGCCTCAATCGGACCAAACACCAAGGACTCGGACAAAGGATGATCCGGAGCGAACAGGACCCCGCCCTTGGACGTGACGAAACCTGCCCTTTCGACCGGGAATTGGCCGATGATGGAACCTGCATGCGGATAGGAGCCGCAATTCAGCTTGAACCCCGCATAGCCCGCCACCATGCGGCCCTTTGGTCCGGGCTGGCGAAAGCCGGGAATGGAATAGCGGATCGCCTCAAGATGATCTGCCAGTCGGGCCTTGATCACGACGCGCAGGCTTTGCACGGCAGAGCGGCGAGGTGGGCGGAGAGGCAGGTCTCTCCCTCTGCACTCACTCGGCCGCCTTCATCTCGAACCCCTCGTCGATCTTGTCCGACGGGGTGATCGGATAATCGCCCGAGAAGCAGGCGTCGCAGAACTTGGGCGCTTTGGGGTTGCGGCCACCCGCCTCGCCCGCAGCGCGGTACAAGCCGTCCAGAGTGATGAACTTCAGGCTGTTCACCCCGATCCAGTCGCGCATCTCGTCTTCCGACATGTTCGCGGCCAGCAGCTTCGACCGCTCAGGCGTGTCGACGCCGTAGAAGCAGGGCCATGCCGTGGGGGGCGATGCGATGCGGAAGTGGACCTCGGCCGCACCCGCCTCAAGGATCATGTCCTTGATCTTGCGGCTGGTCGTGCCGCGCACGACCGAGTCGTCGACCAAGATCACCCGTTTGCCCTTGATGAGTGCGCGGTTGACGTTCAGCTTCAGGCGCACGCCCATGTTGCGGATGGATTCGGTGGGTTCGATGAAGGTGCGGCCCATGTACTGGTTGCGGATGATCCCCATCGCATAGGGGATGCCCGATTCCTGACTGAAGCCAATGGCCGCTGGCGTGCCCGAATCCGGCACCGGGCAGACGAGGTCGGCATCGACCGGGGCTTCCCTTGCCAGTTCCACGCCGATCTGGCGGCGGGTTTCATAGACCGAGCGGCCTCCCAGGATCGAGTCGGGGCGGCTGAAATAGACATGTTCGAAGATGCAGAATCGCGACATCGGTGCCCCGAAGGGACGCGAGGACGTGATCTTGCCATCCTCGATCACCACCATCTCTCCCGGCTCGATCTCGCGCACGAAATCCGCGCCGATGATGTCCAAGGCGCAGGTTTCCGAGGCCAAGGCCCAAGAACTGTCGCCGACACGGCCCAAAACCAACGGCCGCACGCCCAATTGGTCGCGCACGCCGATCAGCTTGGTGCGGGTCATGGCGACGACGGAAAATGCGCCCTCCACCCGGCGCAGCGCGTCTTTCATCCGTTCCGGGATGGTTTTCTGGATCGAGCGGGCCATCAAGTGGATGATGCACTCGGAGTCTGACGACGACTGGAAGATCGAGCCGCGCTCGATCAGTTCCTTGCGCAGGGCGGCGGCATTGGTCAGGTTGCCATTGTGGGCGATGGCAGCCCCCCCCATGGAAAACTCGCCAAAGAAGGGCTGCACGTCGCGGATCGCGGTGGCGCCTTTCGATCCGGCGGTCGAATAGCGCACGTGGCCAATGGCCAGCGCGCCCGGCAGCGTGTCCATCACATCCGGGCGGGTGAAGTTGTCGCGTACATAGCCGAAGCGGCGAGCCGAGTTGAAGCCCGAGTTCGGGTCATAGCTGACAATGCCACCCGCCTCTTGGCCCCGGTGTTGCAGCGCATGCAGGCCAAGTGCCACGAAGTTCGATGCATCGCCCACGCCGATCACGCCGAAAATCCCGCACTCCTCTTTCAATTTGTCATCGTCAAAAGGGTGTGCGTGATGGGTCTGCATCGTTCCTCCGGGGGCGGGTGAATCTGCGGGTGGTTTAGGACTTCAAGGCGGGGAAGTCACCCCCGGAACGACCCTTGATGCCGCAATGCGGCCATGCGCCGATCAATTGCCCGTCGCGGGGGCGGTCGTGGCCGGTGCCGTGGCCGCCGGTGCGGTCGTGGCGGCTCCGGTTGCAGCCCCCTTCGGGGCGCAGATTGCGGTCAGGCCGTTATACCTCTCGACAATCTGGTTCAGCAGGTTGTCGGGCATCGCCCCCTCGATCCCGCCCTTGAAGCCGGCATAGACCTTGGCCGAACGCGATTTGTCCACCATGTCAATCGATTGGTGCGCCATGTCATAGATCAGGAAAGCTGCAGCCACGAGGGCGATGCCGCGTACCGCACCGAACAGGAAGCCAAGCCCCTGATCGATTC
>CANBRQ010000099.1 GCA_947371955.1 Paracoccaceae bacterium
TTTCACACCCCTCGCGCTCCCGGTGGGATATTTGGGCAAATATGAAAGAGCATCAGAAGAAGACCTCGGCGGCGGGGATGGCTTGGTGGCCTTCGGCGGTAGTCAGGATAAGAGCGCCGGTCGCGTCGATGGTCTCGAATATACCGGTACGCGTGGTGGTGCCGGTACGGGCGCGGATCGTTTCACCCAGCTTCGCCGCATGCGAGAGCCAAGCGGCACGCAGGAGGGCGAAGCCTTGGGTGGTGAAGGTCTGCTCCCAACGGGCATAGGCGGCGGCGAGGTGGGTCAGGAAGACCTCGGGCTCGATGCGCAGGCCGGTCTCTCCCAGAAGCGAGACAGGCTTCAACGCGCCATCCTCGACCATCGCGGCATCTGGACAGGCGATCAGGTTGACGCCGGTGCCGATGGCGAGGTGGGCGATACCTTGACCCGTGCTGGTGCTCTCCAGAAGGATGCCCGCCAACTTGCCGCCGTTCAGCAGCACGTCATTGGGCCATTTCAGGGTGAAAGCCTGCGGCAGGTCGGTGAGGCCGATCAGCGCCTCGCGCAGGGCCAGCGCGGCGGCGAAAGAGCGCAGGGCGACTTGCGAGGCAGGCTCTGTCGGATGCAGCAGCAGTGTCGCGTGGAAGTTGCCGCGCGGGCTGACCCAGGGCCTTGCGCGGCGGCCTTTGCCGGCGGTTTGCGTGTAGGCCAGAAACCAAGCCGGCCCCGGGGTTTCCGGGGCCTGCCTGAGGGCATGGGTGTTTGTGCTGTCCAGGCTCTCGCAGGTGTGGCGTGCCACACCCTCGGGCCAGATGGGTGCCTTAGCCGACAAGCGCGCCCGCAGCGGCTTGGGCCGCAGGTTCAAGGCCGAAGAAGTTCACCACGGCGGCCAACATGATCAGCGCCACAGCCATCAGGGCCAGCCACTGGACCGGTGCCATCTTGGCTTCCGCCCCCGGCTGTTCCGCGCCGAAGTACATGTAAAAGACGATGCGCAGGTAGTAGAAGGCACCAATGACCGAGGCCACCACACCGGCAACCGCCAGCCAGCTCATCCCCGCATCTACGGCGGCTTTCAGGACATAGAACTTCCCGAAGAAGCCCAGCATCGGCGGCACACCGGCCAGCGAGAACATCAGGACCAGAACGGCCAGCGCCTTCAGAGGCTCACGCTTGGAGAAGTTGTTCAACAGGGTGATGTCGGTGACCGGTTTGCCACCCATTTCCAGCGACATGACGAAGGCGAAGGTGCCGACGTTCATGGTGACATAGATCGCCATGTAGATCAGCATCGCCTGCACGCCGTAGGCGGTGCCCGCGGCCAGACCCATCAGGGCAAAGCCCATATGGGCGATCGAGGAATAGGCCATCAGGCGCTTGATGTCCTTCTGCCCGATGGCCGCGACAGCGCCGACGAACATCGAGACGACCGACAGCGCGGCCAGAACCTGGCTCCACTGTGCGGTGATGCCTCCAAAGGCGTCATGCACCAGACGGGCGATCAGCACCATGGCGGCGACTTTCGGGGCGGTGGCGAAGAAGGCTGTGACTGGGGTGGGAGCACCTTCGTAGACGTCAGGCGTCCACATGTGGAAAGGCGCGGCGGAGATCTTGAAGGCCAGACCCGACAGCATAAACACCAGCCCGAACAGCAGGCCGACCGGAACGCCATGCTGCACGGTCGACAGAATGCCCGCAAAGCTGGTGGTGCCGGAGAAGCCATAGACCAGCGAGGCACCGTAGAGCAACAGGCCCGAGGACAGCGCGCCGAGAACGAAATACTTCAGGCCCGCTTCCGTCGACTTGGCACTGTCATGCTGGATCGAGGCCACCACATAAAGCGCCAGTGATTGCAGTTCGAGGCCCATATACAGCGACATGATATCGCCCGAAGACACCATGGCCATCATGCCGATGGTGGCAAGGGTGATCAGCAGCGGGTATTCGAACCGCCCTAAACCCTGCCTTGCCATGTAATCCTGGCTGATCACCAGAACGGCGGCGGTGGACAGAAGGATCGTCACCTTGGCAAAGCGGGCAAACGCGTCGTCGATGAACAGGCCGCCGAAGGCGGTGTTCGTGCCGCTTTCGCCCATGCCGATCCAAAGCGCCAGCGCCACCATCAGGCCGGCGGTGGCCCAGGTCAGGGCGTTGGTGGCATTGTCCTTGCCGGTATAGACGGCAAACAGCAACGCCAGCAGGGCGTAGATCGCAAGGATCAGTTCAGGCAGCACCGTGTGGAGGTCTTGGGTCAACATGGGCGCCCCTCTCAGTTCGAAGCTGGCGCGGTGGTCGCGGCTGCGGCTTGTGCCTCAGCCGGCACATCGGCGCGGAATTGGGTGATCAGGGCACCGACCGAAGGGTCGATGATATCGGTCACCACCTTGGGATAGACGCCCAGAAGCAGGGTCATCACGATAAGAGGGGCAAAGATCGCCCTCTCTCGCCGTGTCATGTCGGTGATGGTTTTCAGGCTTTCCTTGACCAGCGCGCCGAAGACGACCCGGCGGTAGAGCCAAAGGCCGTAGGCTGCCGACAGGATCACGCCCGAGGTGGCGACTGCCGCAACCCATGTGTCAGCCTGGAAGGCGCCCATCAGAACAAGGAACTCGCCCACGAAGCCAGAGGTGCCGGGAAGCCCGACATTGGCCATAGTGAAGAACATGAAGACCAGCGCATAGGCGGGCATCCGGTTGATGATACCGCCATAGGCCGAGATTTCACGGGTGTGCATGCGGTCATAGATGACGCCGACGCAAAGGAACATCGCGCCCGAGATGAAGCCGTGCGACAGCATCTGGAAGATGGCACCATCGACGCCTTGGGAGTTCATCGAGAAGATGCCCAGCGTCACATAGCCCATGTGGGCCACGGACGAATAGGCCACCAGCTTCTTCATGTCCTGTTGCACCAAGGCCACCAGCGAGGTGTAGACGATGGCAATCGCCGACATCCAGAACACCACCGGCGTCCAGAGGTGGGCCGCCACCGGAAACATCGGCATCGAGAAGCGCAGGAAGCCGTAGCCGCCCATCTTCAACAGGATCGCCGCCAGCACGACAGAACCCGCCGTGGGCGCCTGCACGTGCGCATCGGGCAACCAGGTGTGCACCGGCCACATCGGCATCTTCACCGCGAAAGAGGCGAAGAAGGCCAGGAACAGCAGGGTCTGCAACCCTCCGGCGACGTTCAGGCCCAGCACCACAATCGGGTCATGGCTGAACTTGAAGGTCAGCAGTGTCGGAATGTCAGTCGTTCCGGCGGCATGGTACATCGCCACCATGGCAACCAGCATCAGGACCGAGCCGAGGAAGGTATACAGGAAGAACTTGAAGCTGGCGTAGATGCGGTTGATGCCACCCCAGATGCCGATGATCAGGAACATCGGGATCAGGCCAGCCTCGAAGAACAGGTAGAACAGGAACAGATCCAGCGCCGTAAAGACGCCAAGCATCAGCGTCTCCAACAGCAGGAACGCGATCATGTAGTCCTTGACGCGGGTTTCGACGTTCCAGCAGGCCGCGATGGTGATGGGCATCAGGAAGGTCGTCAGCATGAAGAACAGGATCGAAATCCCGTCGACGCCCATCTTGTAGTGCAGGCCCATGACCCAAGGATGATCCTCGACGAACTGGAAGCCCGTGTTGGCCGGGTCGAACCCTTTCAAAACCAGCAGCGAGACGAGAAAGCTCAAGCTCGAAGCGAACAGCGCCAGCCACTTGGCGTTGCGCTGTGCCGCCGGATCATTGCCGCGCAGGAACAGCGCGAGGATCACCGCCGCAACGGCGGGGATGAAGATGACGATAGACAGAAGGTTGTTCATCAGTGCGTCCCCCCGGCGATGGAAATCCAGGTCAGCAAGGCTGCGATCCCCAGAACCATCGCGAAGGCATAGGTGAAGATATAGCCGGACTGGGCACGCCCTGCCAACCGGGTGAAGAAGGGGACGATCCCAAGGGCGATCCCATTCAAAGTGCCGTCAATGACATCGCCATCGCCGCGCTTCCACAGGAAGGTGCCCAACCACTTGGCAGAGCGGACGAAGATCACGTCGTAAAGCTCGTCGAAGTACCACTTGTTGAGCAGGAAGCGGTAGAGCGGCGCCTGTTGCTCGGCCAGTTGGCCGGGCAGCTTGGGATTGCGGATGTAGAACAGGTAGGCGGTGGCCAGGCCGATCAGCATGGCAATAAAGGGCGACAGGCTGACCCAAGCCGGGCTTTGGTGTGCCGTCTCCAGAACCTTGTTGGCCTCGCCGTAGTAGATGGCGCCGGCACCGGGGGCAGCGCCCTCTTTCAGCGAAAAGAAGTGCGACATGGTGTCGATATTGCCGAAGAACGAGTTGTACCACAGCATCCCGGCAAACACCGCACCCACTGCCAGAACGGCCAGCGGAATGGTCATGACCAGCGGGCTTTCATGGGCGTGTTCGTGGGCATGATGGTCGCCCTTTTCCGGACCGTAGAAGGTCATGAAGATCAAGCGCCACGAGTAGAACGAGGTAAAGCAGGCGGCCACGACCAGCAGCGTGAAGGCGTACATCGAACCGCCCGCAAAGGCGCTTTCAATGATCGCGTCTTTCGACAGGAACCCGGCGAAGCCGATCGGGGTGCCGAACACCTCGCCCGAGAAGGGGATGCCGACGCCGGTGATGGCCAAGGTGCCGATCATCATCATGGCGAAGGTGAAGGGGATCTTGTGGCGCAAGCCGCCATAGTTCCGCATGTCCTGTTCGTGGTGCATCGCGGTGATGACCGAACCCGCGCCAAGGAACAGCATGGCCTTGAAGAAGGCGTGTGTGAACAGGTGGAACATCGCCGCCCCATAGACACCCGAGCCTGCCGCCACGAACATGTAGCCCAGCTGCGAGCAGGTCGAATAGGCGATCACGCGCTTGATGTCGTTCTGCACCAGACCCACGGTCGCCGCAAAAAACGCGGTCGAAGCGCCGATGACCACGATGAAGGCCTTGGCCTCGGGCGCGAATTCGTAAAGCGGCGACATGCGGCACACGAGGAACACGCCCGCCGTCACCATGGTTGCCGCGTGGATCAGGGCCGACACCGGTGTCGGGCCTTCCATCGCGTCGGGCAGCCAGGTGTGCAGGAACAATTGCGCCGATTTGCCGCAGGCGCCGATGAACAAGAGGACGCCAATCAGGTTGGCGGCGTTCCAGTCCCAGTTCAGGAAATGCAGGGTCTTGGTGGCAAGGTCCGGTGTCGCCGCAAAGACGTCGTCGAACTTGATCGAGTCGGTCAGATAGAACAGGCCGAAGATGCCCAAGGCAAAGCCGAAGTCGCCCACACGGTTGACCACGAAGGCCTTGATCGCGGCGGCATTGGCGGTGGGCTTGCGGTAGTAGAACCCGATCAGCAGGTAGGAGGCGACGCCAACACCCTCCCAGCCGAAGAACATCTGGACGAGGTTGTCAGAGGTGATCAGCGCCAGCATGGCGAAGGTGAAGAACGATAGGTAAGCGAAGAACCGGGCGCGGTAGGGCTCGCCATGGCCCCAGTTCTCGTCATGGGCCATGTAGCCGAAGCTGTAGAGGTGGACGAGTGCCGAGACCGTATTGACCACGACCAGCATGATCGCCGTCAGGCGGTCAAGCCGGATGCCCCAGTCGGTGGAGAGCGTGCCCGACTCGATCCAGCGCAGCAGCGGGATGTGCTGCGTGACCCCGTCAAACGTCAGGAAAACATACCACGACAGGATGGCTGCCAGAAACAGCAGGCCTGCGGAGATGATCTGCCCGGTTCTTTCGCCAATCAGACGCCAGAAGAACCCACAGATCAGCGCACCCACCAAGGGGGCAAGAAGGATGACCGTTACCATATCCTCAGCCCTTCATCACATTCGCGTCTTCAACATCAATCGTGCCGCGGTTGCGGAAGAACACGACCAGGATGGCAAGGCCAATGGCGGCCTCAGCCGCCGCAACCGTCAGGATCAACAGGCTGAACACCTGCCCCACCAGATCGCCCGAGGCGGAAGAGAAGGCCACGAAGTTGATGTTCACGGCCAGAAGCATCAGTTCGATCGACATCAGGATGACGATCACGTTCTTCCGGTTCAGGAAGATGCCAAAGATGCCGATGACGAACAAAGCCGCCGCCACGACAAGGTAATGTGTCAGTCCGATCATCCTGGTCCCTCCGGGTCTGTGCCCGTTGTCCTTTGGTAGGATGGGCAATCTGCCCATCTTGGCTATGCGTTGGGTGTGATGGGCCGACGGCCCATCCTACCTAAATCAGAGGCCCTGCCCCGGCTTCACGTCGATCAACTCCAGCGCCTTGGCCGGGTCGCGCCACATCTGAAGCATCACGTTCTGCCGCTTCACATCCTTGCGGTGACGCAGGGTCAGCACTATGGCGCCGATCATGGCGACCAGCAGGATCAGACCCGCAAGTTGGAAGAGGTAGAGGTATTTGTCATAGAGGAGCATCCCAAGCGCCCGGGTGTTTTCCACCTTGCTGATATCCGGCGTCGGCGCCTGATGCAGACCCATCGCACCATCCGAGGTGACCCATGCGCCCAGACCGAAACCCAGTTGCAGAAGGATGACCACGCCGACCAGAAGGCCGATCGGCATGTACTTGGCCATCTCGCTTTTCATCCGGGCGAAGTCGACGTCCAGCATCATGACAACAAACAGGAACAGCACGGCCACCGCACCGACATAGACGATGACCAGAAGCATCGCCACGAACTCGGCCCCCAGAAGCACGAAAAGGCCAGCCGCCGAGAGGAAGGTCAGGATCAGCCACAGCACCGAGTGCACCGGGCTGCGTGCCAGCGTCACCATCAGGGCGGCTGCAACGGTCAGGATGGCGTAAAGATAGAAGGCCAGATCAGCAAAACTCATGCTGGGTTCTCCTCGGTTTCAGAGAAGACAGCTTGTGCTATTTCAAGCGCCTTCTGGGTGGCGGGCAACCCGCCGAACATCGACATTTGCCAGATCACTTCCGCGACCTCGCGTTTGGTGGCTCCGGCGGCCAAGGCATTCTGCACGGTCAGGCGGATCTGCGGTTCACCGACCGGACCCAGTACCGTGATGGCGGCGATGGTCACCAGAAAGCGGGTCCGTGCGTCGAGGCCCTCGGGATTGAAGGTCTTGCCGAAGAAGAACTCCAGCATTTCCTTGGGCATCGCTGGAAACAGCTTTTCAAAGGCTTTCGGGTCGACGCCCGGAAAGGTGGTTCCGCCAAAAGAGGGCGTGAAGGCGCGGGCCATGGTCTGGCCCTGCTCCATCATCGTCTGGAAGATTTTGGCGAAGTCTTCGGACATCAGGTTTCCTGTCACCGGTAAGGGGCGTCGAGTTCCAGATTGCGGGCGATTTCGGCTTCCCAGCGGTCGCCGTTGTCCAGCAGTTTGGCCTTGTTGTAGAACAGCTCCTCCCGCGTCTCAGAGGCGAATTCGAAGTTCGGCCCCTCGACGATGGCATCTACCGGGCAGGCTTCCTGACAGAAGCCGCAATAGATGCACTTGGTCATGTCGATGTCGTAGCGCGTGGTGCGGCGGGAGCCGTCTTCACGCGGTTCGGCGTCGATGGTGATGGCCTGGGCGGGGCAGACCGCCTCGCACAGCTTGCAGGCGATGCAGCGTTCCTCGCCCGACGGATAGCGGCGGAGCGCGTGTTCGCCCCGGAAGCGGGGCGACAAAGGCCCCTTTTCATGCGGATAGTTCAGTGTGGCTTTCGGCGCGAAGAAGTACTTCATGCCAAGGCCAAAGCCTTTGATGAAATCCATCAGGAAGAAGTACTTGGTCGCCCGGCCCCAGTCGACCGTCGTGATCTGCTTGGCTTCGCCCATGGATCAGCTCCCCACCGCAAAACGGGCCCAGAAATGGCCGAGGATTTCGTATTTCGCCAAAAATGCCACCAGCACAACCCAAGCCAGCGACATCGGCAGGAAGACCTTCCAGCCAATCCGCATCAACTGGTCATAGCGGTAGCGCGGCACGATGGCCTTCACCATGGCGAACATGAAGAACCAGACCCACATCTTGGCCACCATCCACAGCACGCCATCGGGCAGGCCGGGAATGGGCGAGAGCCAGCCGCCGAAGAACAGCAGGGTCAGCAAGGCGCACATCAGGAAGATCGCGATGTACTCGCCGGCCATGAACAGCAGATACGGGGTCGAGGAATATTCTACCATGAACCCGGCCACCAGTTCCGATTCCGCCTCCGGAAGGTCGAAGGGCGGGCGGTTCGTTTCGGCCAGCGCCGAGATGAAGAACAGCACGACCATCGGCAGGTGCGGCAGCCAGTACCAGCCGAAAAGGCCATAAGGCGTATGCTGCGCCTCGACAATCGCGCCGAAGGACAGCGACCCGGTCGAGATGATGATGCCGATGATGATCAGCCCCAGCGAGACTTCATAGGAAATCATCTGTGCGGCGGACCGAAGCGAACCGAGGAAAGCGTATTTCGAGTTCGAGGCCCAACCGCCCATGATCACGCCATACACCTCAAGCGAGGAGGCGGCGAAGACGAACAGGATGGCCACGTTGATATCCGCCAGCACCCAGCCGGGTGAGAAGGGCACCACAGCCCATGCGAGGATCGCCAGCACGAACGACAACAAGGGCGCAAGGAAGAACACCGGACGGTCAACCCCGGCGGGGACCACGATTTCCTTGACCACATATTTCAGCGCGTCAGCCACCGATTGCAGCAGGCCAAACGGCCCCACCACGTTCGGGCCGCGCCGCATCTGCACAGCGGCCCAGATTTTCCGGTCGCCATAGACGAGGAACAGAAGGCTGATCATCACGAAGGCCACGATCAGCAGGCTCTGGGCGATCAGAAGCACTGCCGTGCCTAGCCCTGTCTCGAAGAAACCCATATTTCCCGTCCTTTTCCGTTCCGGCTCAGTTTCGGCGGCCTAGACCGTCGGTATTCCCAACGCCCCGCAATCGCGGACCGTCACTTCTGCATCAATGTTGCGCAAGCCGAGGGGCAGCGAAGCCGAGATGGTGTAAACTGCATCTGCGCGCCAAGTTCCACCGCTTTCCGCGATATTCGTGCGCAGATGGCGCGCAAACCCATAGCCCCGGATCAGCGCATACTGCGCCGCAGCACAGCGCGCATAATTCGAGACATCGTCCCGGTTCCGCGCGCCCTGCATCTGCACCCGGAAGTCGACCAGATCGCCGTCCATCAGGATGGTTTGCACCCCCAGATAAGTCGGCTTGAAGTCGGACTTCACCGGCTGAGGCCCCTGCCCCGCCTGATCCGCGCAGGCAGACAGCACCGCAAAAGCGGCAACCGTCAAACCGGCGGACAGGCGGGTCAGGTGCATCATTCGGCGGCCAGCTTCTGCGAGGCGCGCTCCGCTTCCATCGCCGCCAGTTCCCCCATCGTGGCCGAGGCCCGGGCGATGGGGTTGGTCATGTAATAGGTCTTATAGACAGTGCGGAACGTGGCCGTGCCCATGTCGCGCAAGTCAACCGGGGTCCAGCCGTTGTCGGCGACCTGATCAATGGCCCCCAGATGCGGATGCTTGACCACGATTGCGGCCCGCAGTTGGGCCAGGCTGTCCCACGGCAGGGTCGCGCCCAGTTCCGAGGACAAGGCGCGCAGGATCGCCCAGTTTTCCTTGGCCTCACCCGGCGCGAACCCGGCCCGCATCGCGAGTTGCGGACGGCCCTCGGTGTTGACGAACAGGCCGTTTTCTTCCGTATAAGCCGCACCCGGCAGGATCACGTCGGCGCGACTCGCCCCGCGGTCGCCGTGGCTGCCTTGGTAGATCACGAAAGGACCGGCGGCGATTTCCACCTCATCGGCGCCCATGTTGTAGATGACTTCGGCGCCCTCGATGGCCGCCAGAAGACCACCCTCGGTCACAGCACCCACGTCCAGCGCACCGACGCGAGAGGCGGCGGTGTGAAGCACCAGCAGTTTGCCGCCGATCTTTTCAGCCAGCGCCATGGCATGGGCCAGAACCGCCTCGCCATCGGCTTCGGAAATCGCCCCTTGGCCGAGGATCACCAGACCACCGGTCGCAGTCGCATTGGCCACTGCCTGCGCCAGTGCTGCACGATCCGCACCCACCAGCGTGTAATCATAAGTCAGATCCGCCGCTTGGCCGATCACCGAGATCTGGGCGTTCTTCGTCCATGCCTTGCGGATGCGCGCGTTCAGCACGGGAGCCTCAAGGCGCGGGTTGGTGCCGATCAGCCAGAAGCTACGCGCGGCGTCGATATCCTCGACCGCCGCGTTGCCGACATAGGCCGAGCGGTTGCCGATTGGCAGACGCGCGCCATCCGTGCGGGATTCTACGCGGCCACCCAACGATTCGATCAGGGCTTTCAGCGAATAGGCCGCCTCGACCGGGGCGAGATCGCCCACGAGGCCCACAACATTCTTGCCGGTCATGGCGCGGGCTACCTTGTCCAGCGCCTCGCCCCAGCCAGCCTTACGCAGTTTACCGTTTTCGCGGATGTAGGGCGTATCAAGCCGCTGGCGGCGCAGGCCGTCCCAGATGAAGCGGCCCTTGTCGGACAGCCATTCCTCATTCACGCCGTCATGGTTGCGCGGCAGAATGCGCATCACTTCACGGCCCTTGGTGTCGATGCGGATGTTCGACCCAAGCGCGTCCATCACGTCGATGGATTCGGTCTTGGTCAACTCCCACGGACGGGCGGTGAAGGCATAGGGCTTCGAGGTCAGTGCGCCCACCGGGCAGAGGTCAATGATATTGCCCTGCAGGTTCGAATCGAGCGTCATGTTAAGATAAGACGTAATTTCGGCATCTTCCCCACGGCCCGTCTGGCCCATCTGGGTGATGCCAGCCACTTCCGAGGTGAACCGCACGCAGCGCGTGCAGGAGATGCAGCGGGTCATCTTCGTCTCGACCAGCGGGCCGAGGTTCAAATCTTCCGAGGCGCGCTTGGGTTCGCGGTAGCGGCTGAAGTCAACGCCGTAAGCCATCGCCTGATCCTGCAGGTCGCACTCGCCCCCCTGATCGCAGATCGGGCAATCCAAGGGATGGTTGATCAGCAGGAATTCCATGACCCCTTCGCGAGCCTTCTTGACCATCGGAGTGTTCGTTTTCACCACCGCCGGCTCGCCATTCGGGCCGCCGCGCAGGTCCTTGACCTGCATCGCGCAGGAGGCCGCAGGCTTGGGCGGGCCGCCCACAACCTCGACCAGACACATGCGGCAGTTGCCTGCGATGGTCAGGCGTTCGTGATAGCAGAAGCGCGGAACTTCGACCCCGGCCACTTCGCAGGCCTGAATGATGGTCATCAGCGGATCAACCTCGACCTCAATCCCGTCGATGATCAGCTTTTTCAGGTTAGACATGGGTGTCGGTCCTTCCGCTCTGTCCGCGTCCGAAGCAAACGGGGTAAACCACCCACTTCGCCTCGCGCGGTTCATCCGCTTTTAGCCCGGCGAAGGCAACGGTTTTTCCGCGCCCCGCACCGCTGGTTGTGATAAATTTTGCATCGGCAGCAGGGATGCACATGATCTACTCAAGCCCCGGGCGCGCGCCGACATGGTCTTGCCAAAGCCTTGCCTCCTTGAGCCAGGGCCAGCCGAAGGCGTGATCCGAAGGGCCGTGGGCGCGCAAGTGCGCCAGCCGGGCCAAAGCCTCTTCCAGCGAGGGGCGGTGACCCTCGGGCACCCACCACAGCACGAAATGCATCTGGCCCAGAACCTCAAACCACTCGGCCCGCCGGGCATGGAACTGGCGGTGGACGGTGTTCCAGACGAACGCCTCCAGCGTCTCCACCGTTTCCCACACCGTCAGGTTCGAGACATACTGCGGATCGCCGTCAATCTTGGCCTCTGTGTTGCCGGTACCGGGTTCACCCGAGCCTTCCATCATCCAGACAAAGCCGGGCATCCGCTTCCCCAGACCATTGATGCGGTCGAGGGCGGTCATGAACTCCCCCATGCGCGGGTCATCCGTCGGTGCCAGAAGCCGGCCGACGTTCAGTTCCGCCAGATGGAAGCCCGGTTTCACTTTTGCGCCTCGTAAGCTGCGAACAGGTCTTCGACGAGGATGCCTTCAATCGTCATGCCTCGGATGTTCAGGTTGGTCAGCTTCACATCCGCCATGTTGATGTTGTTGAAAACAGCACCGGACAGGTTGACGTTTTCGAACCGTGCCGTGGACAGGTTCACATCCTCAAAGACCGAGCCCGCAAGCCCGGCATTCTGTGCTTCGATCCGGTCCTTTGTATCGCGGATCATCATGTCAATCTCTCCACTTCACCGGCAGCAGGTCGGCTCCGTCGCGTCACGGGCAGCGGTGCGGCCAATGTGACGCGGGTTGGTCTCATCTGGACGACCGCAGCAAACCGCCAACCGGCGTGCCCTTGGCGATCTCGGCCTCGCCCACCTTGCAATAGCTTTCCACATCGCCGGGCACGGTACCTGCGGCTTCCAGATAGGCTTCCGCCTCATCCTTCAGGCGTTTCTTCTGCACCGGGTCCTTGCGGAAGGCGTCATAGTCGCCAGAGGTATAGCCCTGCGCTTCGGCATAGGATTTCAGGTCCCACAGACGCCCCATCACGACCAGCATCCGCGCCTCCAGCGTGGGGCAGGTCTTGCGCAGGGTATCCCCGGCGAAACCAGCGCGCAGTTCGTCGTTGATGTGCTGCTCCTGTGCCATCGGCGGCGGCGTGGCCAAAGCGGGGGTGGCCAGCAACAGGGCCAGCAAGGCATAGCGGATCAAGGACATGGTGATGTTCCGGACTGACGGCACCCCGGCCGCTAAGGGGGTGCTGGAAGGAAGCGGCAGCATGGAGGGTGACCGACCTTGGCCTGAAATGCCATAACAAGGCGCAGCTATGGGATAAAGTCCGGGTTTCACAGGCAATCTCCGCCGAAGACCCAGGCGTTGGGCAGCGAAAATCTGCCCATCGCCGCGGGGTCAAGGCCCCGGTTGTATCCGGCGCA
This sequence comes from Paracoccaceae bacterium, assembly GCA_947371955.1. GTDB lineage: Bacteria > Pseudomonadota > Alphaproteobacteria > Rhodobacterales > Rhodobacteraceae > Stagnihabitans. The sequence goes on from CANBRQ010000099.1 coordinate 12,893, forward strand.
ATAGGCCTCCGCTGCTGTCTTGGCCAGCGCACCTTCGGAATAGTCCAAATCTCGGCCATCAATGCGGGTCACGCGCAAAGCGATGAGGTCATTGGTCTGACGGCTCACCACAAAGTTTTGCAGGCCGACCTTGACCACCTGCCCCCGGCCATCCGGCGGCGGCAATGTCATCGGCGCGCGGGCCGGAGCCGTGGGCGCTGCGCAGGCCGACAAGACACCCGCCGCCAGAACCCACGCTGCCCTCATGCAACACCCCTTTGTGCATCGAGCCATTTGAAATCATAGACCGCCGCCGAGGGCCCATTCGCCGCCAGTTCCGCCAGCTTGACCTTCGCCTCAGCCATCGTTGGCTGCGCTTCGCGCTCCACAGGCCAGATCACGTAGACCGGGCCGTTGAGCGGTTCAAACCAAGCTTCCCGGTTGCGCAGGAAGACACCGTGCAGGGTCTTGTTGACGAAGAACCGCAAGCACTCCGGGTCTTCCCAGACCGAAACGGAAGACGCGATCAGCGGGTCATCCGCGTCAATCGCCTCAAACGTCCCCGAAGCCTCGGTCCGGCTGACCGGCGCGGTCAGACGCCAGATAAAACCCGGGCTGCGTTCGGCAACCCGGTTCACCGCGTCGATGGCATCGACAAATTCCGCCACGCGCGGGTCGCCTGCCGGGTGCAGCAGGCGGGCGAGGTTCATATGGGCAACCGGACCCATCACGGGTTACTCGGCAGCGATGGCGCTGACCCGGCCGGTCTTCTTGTACTTGATGCGGTCCTCGATCTCGTTGCGGAAGGCTTTGACCAGACCTTGGATCGGCCAGGCCGCCGCATCCCCCAAAGCGCAGATCGTGTGGCCCTCGACTTGCTTGGTCACAGACAACAGCATGTCGATCTCTTCCAGTTCCGCGTCACCGCGCACCAGACGCTCCATCACGCGCATCATCCAGCCGGTGCCTTCGCGGCAGGGCGTGCACTGGCCGCAGCTTTCGTGCTTGTAGAACTTGGATAGCCGCCAGATCGCCTTGATCACGTCGGTGTTCTGATCCATCACGATCACCGCCGCCGTGCCGAGGCCCGATTTCTGATCACGCAGCCAGTCGAAGTCCATGATGGCATTGTCGCACTGCGCCGCGGTCAGCATCGGAACCGAGGAGCCGCCGGGGATCACGGCCTTCAGGTTCGACCAGCCACCGCGCACGCCACCGCAATGCTCTTCCAAGAGCTCGCGCAGAGAGATCGACATGGTCTCTTCAACGACACAAGGGTTGTTGACGTGGCCCGAGATGCCGAACAGCTTGGTCCCGGTGTTGTTCGGACGGCCGAAGCCGGCAAACCACTCCGCCCCACGGCGCAGGATCGTCGGTACAACCGCAATGGATTCGACGTTGTTCACCGTGGTCGGGCAGCCATAAAGGCCAGCGCCCGCCGGGAACGGCGGCTTCATGCGGGGCATGCCCTTCTTGCCTTCAAGGCTTTCAAGCAGGGCGGTTTCTTCGCCGCAGATATAGGCGCCGGCGCCGTGATGCAGGTAGCAGTCGAAGTCATAGCCCGAGCCGGACGCGTTCTTGCCGATCAAACCCGCATCATAGGCCTCGTCAATCGCCGCCTGCAGCGCTTCGCGTTCGCGGATGTATTCACCCCGGATATAGATATAGCAGTCATGCGCGCCCATGGCGAAGGAGGCGATCAGGGCACCTTCCACCAGCGTATGGGGGTCGTGCCGCATGATCTCGCGGTCCTTGCAGGTGCCGGGTTCGGATTCGTCGGCATTGATCACCAGATAGCAGGGCCGGCCGTCCGACTGCTTGGGCATGAAGGACCACTTGAGGCCGGTCGGGAAACCAGCGCCCCCCCGGCCCCGCAAACCGCTTGCCTTGACGATCTCGACAATCTTGTCACGCCCCAGGGCCAGAATACCTGCGGTGCCATCCCAATGGCCGCGCTTTCGCGCCCCAGCCAGCGTGCGGTCGTGCATGCCGTAGAGGTTGGTAAAGATGCGGTCCTGATCCTTGAGCATCTGCCCGTTCCTTCAATCCCGGCCCTTGGGCCCGTTACGCCTGACGCTTGCGCCAGAGCCTGTAAGTTGCAACCATCGTCCAAAGGAACGCGGCCCCGGCGGACAAGTCCGCCAAAAAGAAGACCTTCGGCGGCCAGCCATATTGGTCGCCCACCGACAGGACAAACAGCCAAAGGCCCATCGCAAGCACCAGCACAATGGCAATCACCTTTGCCTGTCGCGCCTCGCTGTGATCCGGACCTGCCATGCCGCCCTCAGTAATCGTTGGTCTTGGCGCGGATGCGAAAGGCCTCGACACCCTCCGTCACGATGATCTTGGCCTGCGCCACCCATTTGTCGCGGGTCACCCGACCCTTGAAGCCCTTGAGGTTGCCATCCATCCAGGCAATCTCGGCCTCGCCCCAAGCGGCGATCTGGTCGAAGTGGTAAATCCCCAACTCATGCGCCAGCTTTTCCATCGCGGGGCCGACGCCTTCAATCTCTTGCAAAGCGTCGGCCTTGCCACCGCGCGGCGCGGCAAGCCCAACCGGCTTGACCGACTCGCCCGAAGCTGACGTCTCGAGGGCAGCCTCAACCGGAGCAGAACCTGCAGCAGC
>CANBRQ010000100.1 GCA_947371955.1 Paracoccaceae bacterium
TGAACATCCTCGATCAGGGCGCCTATTACGGCGACGCCGTGCCGGGCAAGTCGCAATGGCTCGACAGCACGATGGGCATCACCGACTATGGCCATCGCGGCGTGCCAAACGTCTTCCTGCAGGCACCCCTGTTGTCCACCGGCACCTGGAACTCGGCGCATTTCAACAACAAGGACTATGATGCGCTGGTGACCAGCTTCGTGGGCTCCCTGGACCTGGAATCGCAGAAGGCGACGGCTGGCAAGATCCAGACGCTTCTCCTCGACGAAACCCCGGTGCTGTGGACTTATTTCTACGACTTCATCACCGTGACCAAGGCCGGTCTGGGCGGTGTCGTCTCAACGGCGATGGGCCATCTGATGTTGGGTCAGGCAAGCCTTTGAACCGGACCGGGGCCGCCCCAAGCGTCCCCGAACCCAAAGCCTGAAGGGGAAGTGCTATTTCCAGATTTGTCCTGAGGCGCCTTGTTCTGGCGCTGCTGACGCTGTGGCTGCTGAGCGTGCTGATCTTTGCCGGCGGTCATCTGCTGCCCGGAAACGTCGGCCGCGCCATGCTGGGCCCCTTCGCAGATCCAACGGCGGTTGAGGTCTTGAACCACAAGATGGGCACTGATCGCCCGGTTCTGGTGCAATATGCCGACTGGATCGCGGGCTTTCTGACCGGAGACCTGGGCGAAAGCTATGCCTACCGCGCGCCCGTAGCTCCGTTCCTGCTGACTGCCCTTGCGAACTCCGCCAAGCTGGCGGCGGTGGCCTTCGTGCTGGTGGTGCCCTTGGGCATCTTCGGCGGCGTGGTGGCGGCCTTGTACCGAGGCCGCGCGGCAGACCGCATCCTGTCTGTGGCGGGCTTGTCGGCGACCGTGGTGCCAGAGTTCGTCTCTGGCATCGTGCTGATCCTGATCTTCGGCGTCTGGCTGCGCTGGTTCCCCATCTCGGCCACCTGGAAAGAGGATGCCGGGCCTTTCACACAACTTTATCACCTGATCCTGCCCTCCATCCCCTTGGTGCTGATCCTGTTCGGCTACATCGCCCGCATGGCGCGCGCCGGCATGATCGAGGCTTTGGATGCCGACTACACCCGCACCGCCGTGCTGAAAGGCCTGTCCTATCCTCAGGTCATTTGGCGACATGTCTTGCGCAATGCGCTGCTGCCGACGATCTCGGTCATCGCCACCCAGACCGTCTATCTGATCGGCGGGCTGGTGGTGATCGAGATTCTGTTCCACTATCAAGGCATTGGCAGCCTGATCTACACCGCCGCCAAGAAGAAGGACTTTCCCATGCTGCAGGCCGGAGTCATGGCGATTGGTGCGCTTTTCGCCCTGACCACCCTGCTGGCTGACCTGCTTTATGCCCGCCTCAACCCCCGAATCCGCTATGGGGGCCGCGAATGACCGACATATCCGCCCGAGACCACACCTGGCGGGATGACCTGCGCCGGCTGTTCCGATCCGTCACCTTCGACATCGGCGCGGTGATCGTGCTGTTCTGGGTCGGCTGCGCGATCTTCGGGCCAAGCCTTGTGCCGCACGACCCCTTCGCCGATGACCTGCTGAATTCGCTGCTGCCGCCCTCCTCCGATCATTGGTTCGGGACCGATCAACTGGGCCGCGACGTGTTCTCCCGCGTCATCGTCGGCGCAAGGGATATTCTGACGGTGGCACCCATTGCCACCCTTCTCAGCACCCTTCTCGGCACCGCCCTCGGCCTGACGATGGGCTATTTCGGCGGCTTCATCGACGAGGCCCTCAGCCGCCTTGTCGATGCCGTGCTGGCCCTGCCCACCGTCATCGTGGCCCTGCTGGCGCTGACGGCACTTGGCACATCGACCCTGACCGTGCTTTTCGTCATCGCCTTCAGCTTTGCCCCGATCATCGCCCGAACCGTCCGTTCTGCCGTGCTGACCGAGGTGGGCCTCGACTACGTCGCCGCCGCCGAGTTGCGGCGGGAGAACACCTTCTACATCCTGTTCGTCGAGATCCTGCCAAACGTCCTGCCCCCAATCCTTGTCGAAACCACGGTGCGACTCGGCTATGCCATCTTCACCGTCGCCACTCTCAGCTTCATCGGCTTTGGCATCCAGCCGCCCTCGCCGGATTGGGGCCTGTCGATTTCGGCCAATTACGGGATGATCGGCGGCGGGTTCTGGTGGACGGTGCTGTTCGACAGCCTTGCCATCGCCAGCCTTGTCGTTGGCATCAACCTTGTCGCCGATGGCATCGAAAGCACGCTGAATGACTGACGCCCCCGCCTTCGATGCGCTGACGTTTGAGAACCTTGGCGTGGCCTACCGGGTCAAGGGCCAGCTGAGGCAGGTGCTGGACGGCGTTTCCCTGACCGTCGCCAAGGGCGAGGCTTACGGGCTGGTTGGCGAAAGCGGCTGCGGCAAATCCACCGCCGCCTTCGCCGCCCTGCGCTATCTGCCGCGCAACGGTCTGGTCAACAAGGGCCGCATCCTGATTGACGGGCAGGACATCGGGCAACTTTCGGGGCCGGACCTGCGCAAGCTCCGGCAGTTTTCGGTGTCGATGGTCTATCAGGACCCGGGCCGCGCCCTGAACCCCTCGCTGCCGATCGGCGCGCAGGTGGCGGAGGTGTTTGAACTGGCCGGAGTGCCCCGGGCGGAATGGCCGGCGCGGGTACATGATATCCTCGCCAAGGTGCAGATCAGCGATCCCGGTCTGGTGATGCAGCGCTATCCGCATCAGCTTTCCGGCGGGATGCAGCAGCGGGTGGCGATTGCGATGGCGATTGCGTCGAACCCCACCCTCTTGGTGCTGGACGAACCCACCACCGGCCTTGATGCCACCGTCGAGGCCGAGGTGCTGGACCTGATCCAGCATCTGCGCCGTGAACTGTCGACGGCAATCCTGTTCATCAGCCACAACCTCGCCGTCATCGCTCGGATGTGTGACCGGGTGGGCGTGCTGTATGCCGGTCGGCTGGTCGAGGAGGCGCGGACGGATCAGATCTTCGCCTCGCCCCGCCATCCCTACACCGCAGGCCTGCTGCGCTGCCTGCCGCAAGCCGGGCGCAGCAAGGACAAGGCGATGCTGGCTACGATCCCCGGCTTCCTGCCCAGCCCCGGCTCCAAAATCACCGGCTGTATCTTCGCCCCGCGCTGCGGACTGGCCGATGAAACCTGCCGCAGCCAAGACCCCGCCTTCACGCGCGTCGACGGCCGCGCCAGCAAATGCCACTACCCCGACCGCATTGCAGAAATCGAGGCCAAGGCGGAGGCGCCCTTCATGGCAGCCCAACAAAGCGGCGCTGCCATTCTGGAGGTGGAGGGGCTCGCCAAAAGCTTCGGCAAACCGTCGCAGCGACAACGCGTGCTGCGAGATGTCGACCTGTCCTTGCGGGCCGGGGAAACTCTTGGCCTTGTGGGCGAATCCGGTAGCGGCAAGACCACTCTGGCGCGCTGCATCCTGGGGCTATTGACGCCAGACGAGGGTAGCCAACTGCGTTTTGACGGGCAATCCTTGGCTGGAACCACCGCCAAACGCAGCCGGGATCAGGTCAAATCCATCCAGATCGTGTTCCAGAACCCGGACTCCGCGCTGAACCGGGCGCATTCGGTCTACCGGATGCTGTCGCGCACCGTGGGCCTTCTGGTCGGCCTGCGTGGGGCGGCGCGGGATGCAAGGGTGAAAAGCCTCGCCACCTCGGTCCGCCTGACAGAGCGGCACCTGTCCGCCGTACCGCGCCAGTTGTCGGGCGGGTTGAAGCAGCGCGTCGCCATCGCCCGTGCCTTTGCCAGCGAGCCCAAGGTGCTGATCTGTGACGAGCCGACCTCGGCGCTGGATGTCTCGGTTCAGGCGGCGATCCTGAACCTGCTGGCGGAATTGCAGGCCACCAAGGGGGTGAGCTATATCCTGATCAGCCATGATCTGGGCGTGGTGCGCTATCTGTCGGACCGGATTGCCGTGATGTATCTGGGTCAGGTGCTGGAAACCGGTCCGGCAGAGGCTGTCTTCTCCGGCCCGCATCACCCCTATACCGCCGCCCTCCTCTCCTCGGCCCCCAGCCTCAGCGGGCCTTCGGAAGATCGCGTCCGGCTGACGGGAACACTACCCAGCACCGCAAATCTGCCGGCGGGCTGCGTCTTTCACACCCGCTGTCCGCGCAAGATCGAGGGGCTTTGCGACCGCGTGGCACCCTCGCAAATTGATCTGGCACCGGATCACGCGTTGGCCTGCCACCTGCCACCCGAACAGCTTTCGCGCAGCGTGCAGGTGTAGGTCTGATCAACCGCGCTTGGCCTCGCGGCACCGGTCCGAGCAGTATTTGACCGTGGCCCAGTCCCTCTCCCATTTCTTGCGCCAAGCAAAGGGCCTGCCACAGGTGAGGCAGATCTTCTGCGGCAAATCGGCCTTCTTGATCATCTTTGCCATCGGTGCTCGCTGCTTAAAGATTGAAGGAAAGTTGATCGTCCGGCACGTCGGGCCGCTTGCGCTTGGCGCTGCGCTTCTGGCCCGTCATCGGCAGACCCGCCCTTCGGCTGCCGTGTTTCTGGGCAATCCTGTCCGCTTCAGGGCCGTGCCCGGAACTCTTGCGCAAAGCTGACAGTGCCTCACGCGCAGCTTGGGCCGCGGCGAGGTGGTCGACGATGGGCACCGGATAGGCCAGCCGCGCCGCGCCATGCCATGTCCACGGTTCATGCAGGAAGCTGTCCGGCACCTCGGTCAGTTCAGGCACGAAGCGACGAATGAAGCCGCCCGTCGGGTCCTGATCATGGCTTTGTTTGACCGGATTGTAGACTCGCATCGTGTTGATGCCCGTTGTCCCCGATTGCATCTGGACCTGCGGCCAATGAATCCCCGGCTCGTAGTCGACAAACTGCCGCGCCAGATACAGGCCGGTGTCGCGCCACGGCAGCCAAAGGTGGTAGCTGGCAAAGGACATCAACATGGCCCGCATACGGAAATTGAGCCAGCCATGCTGATCCAAAGCCCGCAAACACGCGTCGACGAACGGAAACCCCGTCGCCCCGTTGCAAAAGGCCCGCAGCCGCACAGGGTCAGGCACCAAGGGGCGCAGGCCGTCATAGGCGCGGTGCAGGTTTTCAAACTCCAGCCGCGGGGCATCTTCCAGCTTCTGCATGAAATGGCAGTGCCAGTGCTGGCGGCCCGAAAAGGAGATCAAAGAGCCGCGCCAGCTTTTACCGTCCTCTGTATCGCCCAGCGCCCGCATCCTCTGCCACGTCGCTTGCGCCACCTCGCGCAGTGACACCGTGCCCCAGGCGATGTGTGGCGACAGCCGAGAACTGGCATCAAAGGCCGTCACCGGGCTGGACATCTGATAGCGATAGGCCCGGCCACGCCGGATCAGGAAGCTGTCGAGGGTCTGCAGGCCGAAGCTACGTCCACCCGGCTGGCGCTGCGGGCAAGGGTCCGGGCGCAGGCCAAGATCCCGGGCCGACGGGATGCGGAAGGGTCCGTCATGGCCCGGCCCATACAGGACGGCGGGGGCAGGCGTGATCGCCCGCGCCATATCGGCATCCCAAGCCCGCGCCCAGCCATCGCGAGACTTCAACCGCCGTACCACGCCCGTCTGGCGCATCTCATGCCACGCAATGCCCTGCTGCCGCGCCCAGGCGGCCACGGCCTTGTCGCGGGTGAAGGTCCAGCCGTTGCCGGTTTCCTCATGGCTCCACAGGGCGGCGATCTTGTGGCGCTGCGACAGCGCCTGCAGCACCGGCACCGCCTCGCCCACCAAGACCCGCAAAGGTTGACCCAAAGCGGCCAGATCGCGCTGCAATTCCACCAGACACTCGGCGGCAAAGTCCCATTGCCGGGCGGAGGCATCAGGCTGCGCCCAAAGCCCGGGCTCAGCGATGTAGATCGGCAGCACCGGGCCCGCCGCTGCGGCCTTGGCCAATGCGGCGTGATCCTGCACCCGCAGATCGCGCTTGAACCAGACGATGTTGATCAGATTTGTTCCTTGCATCCTGCAGATTTAGCGGCCACTGGACGCGGGGCAACCACCGCTGCCACACATAGCGGCACCTGATGCCTTTGAAAGCCATCCAGCAGCGCTAAGTGCGGGTTGAAAGTCAAAGGGTCAACACATGCGCCTCATTCTCGTGCTGGGCGACCAGTTGTCACCTGACCTGTCGTCGCTGCGGCAGGCTGACCCCTCGCAAGATGTCGTGGTCATGGCCGAAGTGATGGCCGAGGCGACCGCAGTGCCACATCACCCGCAGAAGATCGCCCTGGTCCTGACAGCGATGCGGAAGTTTGCCACGTCCCTGCGCGCCAACGGCTTCCGCGTCCTCTATTCAAAGCTCGATGACCCCGACACCGGGCCAAGCCTGCCCACCGAACTGCTGCGCCGGATGGCCGACACGGGGGCGGCAGAGATCATCGTGACCTCTCCTGGCGATTGGCGCCTGCTTCAGGCGCTGCAAGACGCTCCACTGCCGATCCGCCTCCTGCCCGATGACCGCTTCCTGTGCCCGCCCGAGGTCTTTGCCGCATGGGCCGAGGGGCGCAAGTCCCTGCGGATGGAATGGTTCTACCGTGACATGCGCCGCCGCACCGGGCTTTTGATGGACGGGGCAGAACCTGCCGGCGGCCAATGGAACTTCGACCACGATAACCGCAAGCCTGCAGCCCCCGACCTGATGCGCCCCTCGCCCCTGCGCTTCGCCCCGGATGCCGAGACCGAAGCTGTGCTGGACATGGTGGAGACCCGCTTTCCCAATCACTTCGGGCGCCTTCGACCGTTTCACTGGCCAACCGACCGCACCCAGGCCCTGCAGGCGCTGGATCATTTCATCACTCACAGCCTGCCGCGCTTTGGCGATGAACAGGACGCCATGCTGGAGAGTGACCCCTTCCTCAGCCACTCGCTGCTGTCGCCCTGCCTGAACCTTGGCCTTCTGTCGCCGCTGGAGGTGTGCCAGCGCGCCGAGGCGGCGTACCTTACGGGCAAGGCACCTTTGGCGGCGGTAGAGGGCTTCATCCGCCAGATCATCGGCTGGCGGGAATATGTCCGGGGCATCTGGGCCATCACCGGGCCGGACTACTTGACCCGCAACGCGCTCAACCACTCAGCCGCCTTGCCGCCCGCCTATTGGGGCGCGCCCACCAAGATGAACTGCCTGTCCAAAGCCGTGGCCCAGACCCGCGACCTTGCCTATGCTCACCACATCCAGCGCCTGATGGTGACCGGCAACTTCGCCTTGCTGGCCGGAGTGGACCCTGCGGCGGTGCATGACTGGTATCTGGCCGTCTACATCGACGCCTTCGAATGGGTCGAAGCGCCCAATACGCTGGGCATGAGCCAGTTTGCCGATGGCGGTCTGCTGGCGTCCAAACCCTATGTCTCCTCGGGCGCTTACATCGACCGGATGTCGGACTATTGCGCTGGCTGCCACTACCGGGTCAAGGACCGCACCGGGCCAAGGGCCTGCCCGTTCAACCTGCTGTACTGGCATTTCCTGAACCGCCACCGTCAGCGCTTCGCAGCCAACCCAAGGATGGCGCAGATGTACCGGACATGGGACAAGATGGCGGAAAGCCACCGCAGCACGGTTCTTACCGAGGCGGATGCCGTGCTGGCCCAACTGGCCGCCGGGGAGATCGTCTGATCCTGCGTCAACCACGCCGCGACCCGACCAATCTCACGACCTTGATCAGGCGTGAACCTCCAGCAAGGGGGCAAGGCTGATGCAGGCCTGCAGCTTTTGCGCCAGAAGAAACAGGCCGCCGGCCTTGCGGTGCAGAAACAGCACGTCCATCGGCGGGACATGAGCGAACTCGCGCTCCATGCCAATGGAAAAGCCCATGTCGCGCATCTTCTGCGGCAGGTCCGTGGTGGCGAAATCGAAGGGCGCCTGCATCCGCAGCGGGGTCAGCACGACCTCCATCATGTCCAGCAGAGCATCCTGAATGGCGACCGGGTTGGCGGCGTCGAAATATCCGATGTCGATCGCGGCCTGCCGGATTGCCGGACGGTCCGGCGCGTTCATCAGGGCACGGTACTGAAGGGCAATGCCTTGGTCAAAGGCTCGGGTCGCACCGAAATCCAAGAGCACGATCTGCGCCGTCTTGGGGTTGTAGCGGTAGTTTGCGAAATTCGGATCGGTCTGCATCAGGTTGAAGGTGAAAAGCTCGTCCAGCACCAGACGGATCAGCAGGGTCACGACCCGGTCCCGTTCCGCCTGCGGGGCTTGGGACAGCTCTTCGATGGGGCGGCTTTCGATGAAATCCATCGCCAGAACATCCGGGCCGCTCAGGTCTTCATGCGGGCGCGGCACCTGAAATTCCGGCCGGTCGGCGAGCAGCGACCCAAAGCGGGCCAACTGCGCCCCCTCCCGCAGATAATCCGCCTCTTCATGCAACTGCGACTTGGCCTCGTCCAGCAAGGGCGCCATGTCCAGCGCCTTGGGCACAAGGCCGGACAGCCGCAACAGGCCTGCGACATTGGCGATATCGCTGTCGATGCTTTGCCGCACGCCGGGGTACTGCACCTTGATCGCCAGATCGCGGCCATCCTTGGTCTGCGCCCGGTGCACCTGCCCGATGGAGGCCGAGGCGATGGGCCTTACATCAAACCGCGCAAACCGGCTGATCCAGCCCTTGCCCCAGGCCCGGTCCAGCACCGTGCGCAACTGCTGCGGCGGCATGTGGTCGGCATCAGCGCGCAGACGCGACAGAACCTCGGCAAACTCGCGCGGCAGGAAATCGCCAGTGTCCATCGACATCAGCTGCCCGACCTTCAGCGCCGCCCCCCGCATCTGGGCCAGTTGCTGGCTCACCTTCATCGCATTGGCGGGCGTCAGCAGCAAATCGGACAGCTTGGGCCTCTGCCCCGAGGCCAACTGTCGCGCCGCCCCCAGCACCATCCGCCCGCCGATGCCAGCCGCCATGCCACCCAGACCCGCCAGCCGTGACAGGCTGGAACTGGGAACGGGCGAAGAGACGGGCGGTTTCGACAGCGGGGACATGATGGCCTTGGGGTCAGGGATACAGTCCAGACATAGCGCAAAATCCCGGTCCGACAGGGCCTTGCGTCGCATGGCAGCAATCCCGTCCTTGCGGGTCAAACCTTGGCGGCGGTCACTTCCACTTCGACCAGAAACTCAGCCCTCGTGAAGCCCGAGACGATCACCAGCGTCGAGGCGGGCAAGCGCGTGATGCCGTCAAGCCAGGCATCCCGCGCCGCCATATAGGCCGCCATATGGGCGCGGTCGGTGACAAAGGCGTTGATGCGAATGACATCCTGCGGCCCCATCCCGCCCTCGGCAAGGATGGCGGCGCAATTGGCAAAGCACACCCGCGCTTGCGCCGCGGCCCCTTCGGGCACTTGGCCCGCCGCATCAAGACCAAGCTGGCCTGATGTGACCACAAGCCGGGCACCCGCCGGCACCTCTACCCCATGGGAATAGCGCGCAAAGGGTGCGGGGCCAGAGCTTGGGTTCAAGGCGCGCATGTCGTCTCCCGGTCTGATCCACCGCCCCAGACTGCAGCCTTCTACAGGGTTTTGCCACCCAACTGTCTAGCCCGATTGACACTATGCCGCTATATTTCGCACTTTATGGTGCATGTGCCAATAAAATGAGCGGTTGATACTGTTGTACAGGCGCTAAAGATACTCGTGGTTTATCCGCAAATCTCCGGGGTCTCAGATGGGACAAGTCGAATCAATTTGGAGGAAAGCATGTCCGATTACGCGCGCCTTGGACCATTGGGGCTGGCCTTGGGCCTCACGGCCGCCTTCGCCGCCCCGACGCTGGCCGAGGATCTGATCCCCGTCACCTATGGCACGAACTGGGTGGCTCAGGCCGAGCATGGCGGCTTCTATCAGGCCGTCGCCGATGGCACCTACAAGGCCTGCGGGCTGGATGTGACCATCGTGCCGGGCGGACCGCAGGTGAACAACCAGGCCCTGATGCTGGCCGGTAAGCTGGACTTCTACATGGGCGGCACGCTGGACGCGATGTTCGGCGTGCAGCAGGGCCTGCCCTTGGTCAACGTGGCCGCGATGTTCCAGAAGGAACCGCAGGTGCTGCTGACCCATCCCGGCAAGATCCCGGACTTTGCCAGAATGAAGGGTCTGTCGACGATCTTCACCGCCGATGGTGCCGCCTACTGGGAATGGATGAAATCGGCCTACGGCTTCACTGACGAACAGCGCAAACCCTATACCTTCAACTCTGCCCCCTTCATCGCTGACGAGAATTCGGCCATGCAGGGCTACCTCACCTCCGAGCCTTTCTCGGTGGAAAAGGAAGCGGGTTGGAAGCCGGATGTCTGGCTGCTCGCCGATCAGGGCTACACGTCTTACTCCACCACGATTCAGGCCACCAAAGACACGGTGGAGAAGAAGCCTGAGGTGGTGAAATGCTTCGTCGATAGCTCGATCAAGGGCTGGTACACCTACCTCTACGGCGACAACAAGGCGGCCAATGCGGCGATCATCGCGGCAAACCCGGACATGACGCAGGAATCGATCGACTATGCGATCACCCATCTGAAATCCGAAGGCATCGTTGACTCGGGCGACACGCTGACCATGGGCATCGGCGCAATCACGGATGACCGGATGAAGGATTTCTATGCCAAAATGGTGAAAGCCGGGGTGATTCCGGATGGCGTGGACATCTCGCAATCCTACACCACCGCTTTCGTCGACAAGGGCGTGGGTCTGGAACTGAAGCCCAAGTGAGCCGCACGATGCGAAGACATTCCGTCGGGCGCATCTGCGCCCGACGATCTAGAAGGAAAAGCCCATGAACGCCGCGCTGCGCCCGTCCGAGCATCAGACCGAACCCTTGGGCCAGCGCACCAAAGTGCTGAGCCTTGTCGATGTCGACAAATCCTTCTCGGGCGGCGTCGTGGCGTTGAAACGTCTGAACATGACGGTGCATGCCGGGGATTTCATCTCGTTGCTGGGACCTTCCGGCTGCGGCAAATCCACCGCCCTGCGACTGATCGCGGGCCTGATGCGCCCCACCGCCGGGCGCATCGTCTGGGAGGGAGGTCAGGGCCGCGACGACTTCGGCGTTGTCTTTCAGGAACCAACCCTGATGCCTTGGGCCACCGTGGGGCAGAATGTCTGGCTGCCGTTCCGCCTGCGCGGCCAATCCTACGCCTCGGTCAAGGATCGGGTCGAAGAAACGCTATCGCTGGTGGGATTGGAGCGGTTTGCCAAATCCTATCCCCGTGAACTCTCTGGCGGCATGAAGATGCGCGTCTCCATCGCCCGCGCCTTGGTCACTGCACCGCGCCTGATCCTGATGGACGAACCCTTTGCAGCCCTTGACGAAATCACCCGCCAGAAGCTGAACGACGACCTTCTGGCGCTGAAATCCCGGATGGGCAGCACGGTGATCTTCGTGACCCACTCGGTCTTTGAATCCGTCTTCCTGTCGGACCGCATCCTGATCATGGCCCCCCGGCCCGGTCGCGTCCTGCAAGAGATTACCGTCGATGCGCCCTACCCTCGCGGGCTCGACTACCGCACGTCCACCGACTACGCGGCCAAAGCGCGCGAAACCTCCGAGGCGCTGATGACAGCGATGGGCGGTGTGCTGATGGAGGGCGAATGATGGCTGCCACCGATGTGCGGAACATGACCAAGGCGGACGCGCCACAGCTTGATGCCGAGGAAGAACGCCACGCCCGCGCCAAGCGGATCGAAGGGGTGGCCAAATGGCTGCTGCCCGCCGTGGTGCTGGCTTTGGCGATCTTCGGATGGGACAGGATCGTGGTGATCAACGCGATCCCTCGCTATATCCTGCCCGGCCCCGGCTTGGTGGTGCAGACGCTGATCCAAGACTGGCCGATCCTGTACCCGGCGCTGCTGGTGACGTTGAAGATCACCTTCATGGCGCTTGGTGTCGCGGTTCTGGGAGGCGTGGGCCTCTCGGTGCTATTCACCCAAAGCCGCTTTGCCGAGATGTGCTTCTTCCCCTTCGCCGTGATCCTGCAGGTGACGCCGATCGTCTCGGTCGCCCCGCTTATCTTCATCTATGTCAGTTCCAAACTGGCGGCCCTGCTGCTGTGCGCCTGGATCGTGGCCTTCTTCCCGATCCTTGCCAACACCACGCTTGGCCTCAAATCCACCGACCACAACCTGCGCGACCTGATGACGATCTACAAAGCCAGCCGCTGGCAACGCCTGCGCTTCCTGCAGGCGCCCTCGGCCCTGCCCTATTTCCTCGGCGGGTTGCGCATTGCCGGAGGCCTCGCCCTGATCGGCTCCGTCGTGGCCGAATACGTGGCAGGCACCGGTGGCGTCGGCTCCGGCCTCGCCTTCCGTATCCTTGAGGCGGGCTATCGCCTGAACATCCCGCGCATGTATGCCGCGTTGTTGCTGATCGCCGCCACCGGCGTGGTGATCTTCATGGTGACCACGACGCTGAACCACCTTCTGCTGCGCAAGTGGCACGAAAGCGCGGTGAAACGCGAATGACCGATTTCCTGACCCTGCCCGACGCGCCGCGCCTGACCCTCGCCAACCTGACCGTCCCCGCCTGCCTGATCGGGGCCGAAGGCTCGCTGGTCTCTCTGTCCCTGACGCTTGAGGGCGGAAAGATCGTGACTGGCGGCGATCCCGGCGTGACCATCGACATGAAGCGCGCGATGGTCTTCCCGACCTTCACCGACATGCACACCCATCTCGACAAGGGCCACATCTGGCCGCGCAGCCCCAACCCCGACGGCAGCTTCATGGGTGCCATCGGGGCGGTCGGCGCCGACTCCCGCGCCAGCTGGACCGCCGAAGATGTCCGCACCCGGATGGAGTTCTCCCTCCGCGCCGCCTATGCCCACGGCACAAGCGCCATCCGCACCCATCTCGACAGCGCCCCGCCGCAGGACGCCATTTCATGGGGCGTCTTCCGCGAGGTCCGCGCCGACTGGGCGGGCAAGATCGACCTGCAAGCCGCCTGTCTTGTCAGCATCGACAATGTCAGCCGGGATGGAGACTTCCGCCAAACCGCCGACATCGTTGCAGCCTCTGGCGGCGTGCTTGGCACGGTGACCTACCCCACCGCCAACCTGCACCGCCAAGTCGACGACTTCTTCGCGCTCGCCCTTGACCGAGGCCTTCCCGTCGACTTCCATGTCGATGAAACACTGGACCCCACCGTCAACACCCTGAAAGTCCTGGCCCAGAAGGTCCTCGACCTGCACTTCGACGCACCCGTTGTCGTGGGCCACCTCTGCTCGCTCTCCACCATGCCCGAGGCGGAGGCGCTGGCGACGCTCGATCTTGTCGCCAAGGCTGGCATCCATGTCGTCAGCCTGCCGATGTGCAACCTCTACCTGCAAGACCGCCACGCCCAGCGCACCCCACGCAACCGGGGGCTAACCCTGGTGCACGAGATGAAGGCGAGGGGCATCCCGGTCAGCTTCGCCTCTGACAACACCCGCGACCCGTTCTACGCCTATGGCGACATGGACATGCTGGAGGTGATGCGAGAGGCGACACGGATCGGCCACCTTGACCATTCCGACCCCGACTGGACCCACGCCTACCTCACCAACCCCGCCAAAGCCTGCGGCTTCCAAGCCCCCTCCCTCGCCCCCGGTGCCCCTGCCCATCTGGTGATCACCCGCGCCCGCACATGGGCCGAACTGTTCTCGCGCCCGCAATCGGACCGCATCGTTCTGCGCCATGGCCGCGTCATCGACCGCACCTTGCCCGACTATGCCGAACTTGACCCCCTGATGGAGACCCCATGACCGCCAACATTCAGGCCGCCAAGGCCGCGCTCTCTCATCTGGAAATCGACAGCAACCCGGTCTCGGTCAAAGCCAAAAGCCGCGACTTCTTCTGGTACTCCCCCGTCCTGAAGGCCGCTCTCGACCATGTCAGCGCCGATTTCGTCGTGACGCCGCAGACCGAGTCCGAGGTGATCGAGGTTCTGAAGGTCTGCCACGCCCATGATGTCCCGGTGACCGTGCGCGGCGCTGGCACTGGCAACTATGGCCAGGCCATGCCCTTGGCAGGCGGCTGCATCCTGCATTTGCACAAAATGAACCGCGTCAAGGAAATCCATCCGGGCCGCGCCATCGTGGAACCGGGCTGCCTGCTGAAAGACATAGATGAGGCCACCATCGCGCAGTCCAGTCAGGAGTTGCGCATGTTCTCGTCCACCTGGGCCACGGCAAGCATCGGCGGCTTCATCGCGGGCGGCTCGGGCGGCGTGGGGTCGGTCCGCTGGGGCGGGTTGCGCGACCTTGGCAACATCATCCGCCTGCGAGTTCTGACGATGGAGGCCGAACCCCGCGCCCTGGAATTCACCGGCGAGGAACTGCACCGCGTCAGCCACGCCTATGGCACCAACGGCATCATCACCGAAATCGAGATCCCGCTTGCCCCCGCTTATGATTGGGTAGGCGTCATCATGACCTTCCCGGATTTCCCCGACGCCCTCCGCTTCGGCTATGATCTGGCCTCCCAAGACGGCATCCTGATCAAACTCGCCACGCTGTTCGAGGCCCCCATCGCGCAAGACTACTTCCAGCGCATCTCCCCTTACGTCCAACCCGGCCAAGCCACCGGCACCTTCATGATAGCGCCCCACGCGATGGGTGCGTTCCAGACCTTCACCGCCCGCTATCCGGGGGCCGAGGTGATCTACCGGTCCCACCAGACCCAGTGGGAGCGTGATCCCGGCCGCATCTTCGAATACGGCTGGAACCATACGACCCTGCGGGCGCTGAAGGTGGACCCTTCAATCACCTATCTGCAGGTGGGCTATGGCACGGATGACCCGGTGGGCCTTGTCGAACAGGTCCGCGCCCGCCTATCGCCCGAGGTGCTGCAACATGTCGAGGTCACGCGGCAGAACGGCAAGGTCGCGATGGGCGGCCTGTCGCTGGTGAAATTCACCACCGAAGCACGGCTGGATGAGATTGTCGGCCTCCACGAAGCCATGGGCGCGCCGATCTTCAACCCGCACCGCTACACGCTGGAAGAAGGCGGCCGCCAGCAGGTTGACGACGTGCAACTGACCTTCAAGCGCGAGGCCGACCCAAAAGGCCTGCTGAACCCCGGCAAGATGATCGGCTGGCATGACCCCGATTGGGCCTACAAGCAAAAATACGCCTGGCCCGGCATGATGAAGGCGGCGGAATGATGCAGGCCGGGGCATGACAAAGGCGCTGGTCCTCTATGCCCATCCCTGCGGCGAAAGCTTTGCCGCAGCCTTGCACTGCAAGGTGGTGGACACGTTGACAGGGCGCGGCTGGCAGGTTGATGACTGCGATCTTTACGCCGAGGGCTTCAACCCCGTGCTCACGCCCGAGGAACGCCGCGCCTATCACGACACCGCCACCAACCAAAGCGCCGTGCAGCCCTATGTCGACCGCCTGAAGGCCGCCGATGCGCTGATCCTCTCCTTCCCGGTCTGGAACTTTGGCTATCCCGCCATTCTGAAAGGTAAGCAAAAGAAAAATAGATTAAATAATGAGCTTGACTTTAT
>CANBRQ010000101.1 GCA_947371955.1 Paracoccaceae bacterium
AGTTGGGTTCATCCAGCACCAGCAGCACGGGGTCGCCATAGAGCGCGCGGGCCAGACCGATGCGCTGGATCTGGCCACCGGAGAGGCGGCCTCCCAAGGCCTGCACGCGGGTGTCGTAGCCGTCGGGCAGTTTGGTGATCATGTCATGCGCGGCAGCCTTGCGGGCGGCATCTACCACGGCGGCACCGTCGGGGTTGGATTGCAGGCGGGCGATGTTCTCGGCAATCGTGCCATCAAACAGAGTGATGCGCTGCGGCAGATAGCCGATGTAGCTGCCCAACCGGTCGGGGTCGTATTGATCGAGTGCCGCGCCATCGAGACGGACCTTGCCACCTGCGGGCTTCCACGCGCCGATCAGGGCGCGGGCGAGGGTGGATTTGCCGGCACCCGACGGGCCGATGATGCCCAAGGCCTGACCCGGCTCCATCCGGAAGCTGATCATCCGCAGCACGGCCTGACTTTCCCCGGGCGGCACGACGGTCAGGTTTTGGGCTTCCAATATCGCGCGGGGGCGTGGCAATTCCGTGTGTGGCGGCTCGGGCGGGACTTTCGACAACAGTTCGGACAGGCGGGCGCGGCCTTCCTGCGCGCGGGTGACGAGGGCCCACTGGCCGATGACCATCTCGATCGGCTGCAGGGCGCGGCCCAGAAGGATTGATCCTGTGATCATCGCGCCCGAGCCCATCTCGTTGTTCAGAACCAGATAGGCACCGGCCCCCAGCATGGCCGATTGCAGGAACTGGCGGAAGATTTTCGACACCGTGCCGAAAGCGCCGCCAAGGTCGGAGGCGGAAATGCTTTGCTCCAGCGCAAAGCGGCGGGCGACCTGCCAGCGGTCAAACGCGGCAGAGGTCATGCCAAGCGCCTGCACCACCTCGGCCTCTTGCTTGATGCCGTCGGACAGTTGTTCGCCGCGCATCGTGGCCGCGTTGGCCTTTTGCAGGGGGGCTTTGGTCATCGTCTGGTTCATCACGGTGATGATGACCAGAATCACGCCGCCTGCGACCGACATCCAGCCAAGGATCGGGTGGAACACGAAGATTGCGGCCAGAAACATTGGCGCCCAGGGAATGTCGAAGAGGGCGATCAGCACGGGCGAGGCCCAAAGCCGCTGCACGGCCTCCAGATCGCGCTGGGCAGCAAGGGCCAGCGGGTCGCCGGGCATCTGGCCCATGCGCTTCATCGCGGCGGCAAAGACCCTGCGGTCCAGCCGTTCCTGCATGCGTGCCCCGATCCGGGCCATGATCCGCCCACGGGAGTAATCGAGCACCCCCATGGCGAGGTAGAGGATTGCCATCAGCCCCGAAAGCGCCCACAGCGTTGGTTCTGACCGGCTGCCCAGCACGCGGTCATAGACCTGCAGCATGTAGAGCGGACCGGTCAGCATCAGCAGGTTGACGAAGACCGAAAAGAAGAACGCGGCGAACAAGAGACCGCGCATGTCCTTGCGGGAGGCATCAAGCTCGTCGCGACCACGTTTGAATTCCAATTGCGCCAATTTATGGCTCCTGTGACTTTTTTTGCGGCTCGGCGGGAAAATACTTGGACGTATAGATCACACCGCTTGCCCGTTGTCTTGCCTCGGCTGGCAGCATATGGCTTGACGCCGGAAAGTTAAAGCCACGCCTCACGCGTTGGCCAGATCGAAAAGATTATCATGGCCCAGACAGTGACCCAATTTTGCTTCAGAATGGCCGCTATAGCGGGTTTGACCGGGCTATTTGGCCTTTCTGGCTGCGGGCCGGGCCCCGCACCGCAGGGAATCAGCGATCCGTACGAGAAGGAGAACCGGGCAACCCACGATCTGAACCTGGCGCTTGACAAGAATGTGATCCGCCCGATCGCCCGCAGCGCCAACAAGATCATTCCCAAGCCCGTCGTGCAGGGGGTGACGAACTTTGCCAGCAACCTCGACCTGCCGGGTGAGGTGGTGAACGATCTGCTGCAACTGCGTCCGGGCAAGGCCGTGCACAACACGCTGCGCTTTGCCATCAACAGCACAATCGGCATCGGCGGTCTGTTCGACCCGGCAACGCCGATGGGCGCGCCCGAAAAGCCCACCGATTTCGGCGAGACGCTGGCCGTCTGGGGTGTGGGCGAGGGCGAGTATCTGGAACTGCCGCTGTATGGTCCGTCGACCCGGCGCGATGCATTGGGCAAGGTGGTCGATATCGGGCTTGATCCGATGCGCGTGCTGATCCCGAAGAACAAGGCTTGGATCGACACATTTGCGCAGGTCTTTGCAAAGATTGGTGATCGGGGCCGCTATTCCGATACCTACGATTCGATCCTATATGAAAGCGCAGACAGCTATGCTCAGGCACGGCTTTTGTATCTGGAACACCGCCGCCATGCTCTGGGTCAGGCCACGACCGACAGCGAGTTTGAGGATCCCTATGCGCAGCAGCAATAAGACGGACCACGAGGGCAGCACATCGCAGCATCTGACGCGCCGCGCCTTTGGTGCGGGGCTTGTGGCGGGCACGGGTTTTCTGGCCTTTGCCCTGCCGGTGCGCGCTTTGACGGTGGAACAGGCCAAGGCGCTGATCGACAAGGCGATTGGCGAGGTGAATGCCACGATCAACTCGGGTCAGTCCGAACAGCAGATGTTCAGCGATTTCGAGCGGATTTTCGCCACCTATGCTGACGTGGCGACGATTGCCCGATCGGCGCTGGGCACGGTCTCGAAGAAGGCAACGCCCGCGCAGATGACGGCCTTCACCAAGGCCTATCAGGGCTATATCAGCCGCAAATACGGCCGCCGCTTCCGCGAGTTCATTGGCGGCAAGATCGAAGTGACCGACGCCAAGCCGTACAAAAGCTACTACGAGGTTGTGTCCACCGCCACGCTGCAGGGCGAGGCGCCGTTCGATCTGCGTTGGTGGGTGGGCGACAAATCGGGTCGGCAGTTGTTCTTCAACATCATCATTGAAGGCGTGAACATGCTGGCGTCGGAACGCACCGAGGTGGGGGCCATTCTGGACAAGAACGGCGGCGACGTCGACAAGTTGATCGCGGATTTGAACGCGATCTGAACGGGCTGAAATGGGCAAGGGCCGGGGATTTCCCCGGCCTTTTGCGTTTCAGTTCCCCTTGCCCAGCAGGTCTTCGATGATCGAGGAGATCGGGTCCTGATTGGTGTCGGGCGGCGGGGCCTTGGGCTCGGTCACCGGGGGGGCCTTGGGTTCCGGCACGATCATCGGCAGGTCGGTGATGGGCAGGCCGTCTTCGACACGGGTCATCACCTCGTGCCAGATCTCCGCGGGCAAGCCGCCGCCGGTCACACCTTTGAGCGGCGTGTTGTTGTCGTAGCCCATCCAGACGCCGGTGACATAATCGGCAGTGAAGCCGATGAACCAAGCATCCCGCGCCTCGGAGGTGGTGCCGGTCTTGCCCGCCACGGGCCTGTCGCCCAGTTTGGCCCGCCCGCCGGTGCCGCTTTGTACGACTTGGGTCATCATCCAGGTCAGTTCCTTGGCGGCGGTTTCGGAAATCACCCGCTCGCCGATGCCGCCACCTGCGCCGATCAGCGGGTCGGCCTCGCCCTTCAGGCTGAGTTCGCGCAACCCGTAGGGTGTCACCGAGGACCCGCCGTTCAGGATGCCGGCATAGGCGCCCGTCATCTCCAGCAGGGTGGCTTCCGAGGCGCCAAGCGCCAGTGCGGGGCCTTGGGCGAGGTCGGTCGATATGCCGAAACCTTGGGCAACCGCACGCACGGCCTTGCGGCCCACAGCCTCGGAGATTTTGACGGCCGGGATGTTGCGGCTTTCCTTCATGGCCTGGGCGATGGTGATGATGCCCTTGAACTGGTGGTCATAGTTTTCCGGCGTCCAGGGACCGGAGCCTTTGATGTTGATCGTCAGCGGGCTGTCGTCGACATAGTCCATCGGGCTCCAGCCAAGGTCCAAAGCGGCGGCATAGACGAAGGGTTTGAAGCTGGACCCGGTCTGGCGCAGGGCTTGCGTGGCGCGGTTGAAATTGCCGGCCTGCGGCAGGTTGCGCCCGCCGACCATGGCGCGGACGGCACCGTCAGCGGACATCACCACGATGGCGGCTTGGGCGTTGGAGCCTTCTTTCAGCTTGGTGGTGAAGACGGCGGTCAAGGCATCCTCGGCGGCCTTTTGCAGGCGGGGGTCGAGGGTGGTCTTGATGATGACATCCTCGGTCGTGTCCTTGGCGAGGTAGGAGGGCGTGCTTTCCATGACCCAGTCGGCAAAGGCCCCGCCCGCGTTCTGCGCGGCGGCACCGGAGAGGACGGCGGGATGGGCCAGCGCCTCGTCGGCTTCGGCCTTTGTCAGATAGCCTTGGTCCTGCATCAGCCCGATGATGACGGCGGCGCGGTCCTGCGCGCGTTGCAGGTTGTTGGTGGGGGCGTATTTCGATGGCGCTTTCAAGAGGCCTGCCAGCATGGCAGCCTCGGCAGGCGACAGGTTGGCAGCGGATTTGCCGAAGTAGCGTTGCGCGGCGGCTTCAAACCCACGTGTGCCGGCCCCCAGATAGGCGCGGCTGAAGTAGACCGTCAGGATTTCATCCTTGGTGTACTTCACCTCCATCGCGATGGCGTAGGGCACCTCCTTGATCTTGCGCGTCAACCCGCCCGACCGGCAGTCGTCCTCGTAAGCGCTTTCGGATTTCCATTGCTTGGGGTCATAGGCCACGCCAAGGCAGAGGAGTTTGGCGGTTTGCTGGGTGATGGTGGAGCCGCCGTTGCCCTCGAATGCGCCGCGCCCGGCGCGCAGGTTGATCGCCACGGCAGAGATGATACCACGCGGGCTCACGCCGAAGTGCTGGTAGAACCGCTTGTCCTCGGTGGCGATGACGGCGTGAAGGAGGTTGGGCGAGACGGTTTTCGGGGTGACCAGACCGCCGAAGGTCTCGCCGCGCCAGGCGAAGACAGCATCGTTGGCGTCCAGCATGGTGACCGAGCCGCGCGCCCGCCCGTCGATCAGGGCCGAGACGGGGGGAAGCTGGACGTAGAAGTACAGGACGGCGCAGCCGAGGATCATTGCCCCGATTGCACAGACGCGCCAGACTAAGCTCCAGAAGATGCGCCAGAGGAACAGCACGAACCGGGTGATCAGCCCATGTCCGCGTGGGGCAGGCCTGCGCTTGGCGGCGGGTCGCGGGCTTGGCTTGCGGCGGGCAGCGCCACCCCCGGAGCCCCCGCCTGACGACCGGCCGCCGCCGGACGCGCTGCCGCCGGGGGACCCGGCGTAGCGTTTGTCGGCCACGAGCGTCCGTCCCTTGCCTGTCGATGCCATCTGCCACCCTCGCCTGCCCGACGCCCGCAGGCGCTTGCCCATTCCGGGCTTGTTGTGCCTCAGACTAACCCGAGTGCAAGGAAATGTGGAGCCACCGCTTGCCCCGATTCGGGCTATGAAACGATCAAATATTACGCAATTATGAAATATAGATTAAAAATAGGGCAAACACACCGGCTGTGGCGGGCTTTCGGGCCGTCAGGCCCGGTGCTGCGCTCGCGAAGGTTTCCATTTTGCGTCAACTAAAGTGCATAGAGTGGTGAAACCAAAACTGCGGATACTGCCGCATCGGACCAGAAGATAACGCCACGGAGGTGGGTCTTGCCGCTTCAAGGAAAAAGGGGAGCAACGTGAAACTCATCGTAGCGGCGATCAAGCCGTTCAAGCTTGAGGAAGTGCGCGAGGCGCTGACGGCGATCGGCGTGCGCGGCATGATGGTCACCGAGATCAAGGGATTTGGCCTGCAATCGGGCCATACCGAGATCTATCGCGGTGCGGAATATGCCGTGAACTTCGTGCCGAAGATGCGGCTGGAGATCGTGGTGTCGGACGGTCTGGCGGATCAGGTGGTCGATACGATCACCAAGACCGCCCGCACCGGCAAGATCGGCGATGGCAAGATTTTCGTGATCGATGTGAGCCATGCCGTGCGGGTGCGTACCGGCGAAACGAATGACGATGCGCTGTAAGCGACTGGGTTAGGGGACGAACTGATGGACAGAATGCTCAAGACAACCGGCCTAGCGGCCCTGATGCTGGCGGTGGCCGCAGCACTGCCCGCCTTTGCACAGGATGCGACCACCACGGCCGCCGCCGTGGCGGCTCCGGTGATGGACAAGGGCGACGTGTCGTGGATGATGACGTCGTCGGCGCTGGTGCTGTTCATGACGATCCCGGGTCTGGCGCTGTTCTACGGTGGCCTGGTGCGCGCCAAGAACATGCTGTCGATCCTGATGCAGACCACGATCATCGCCTGCATGGTGATGGTGATGTGGGTGGCCTTCGGCTATTCGATGAGCTTCGGCGGCGGCACCTCGCCCTATTGGGGTGGTCTGGGCAAGATCTTCCTGAAGGGGGTCAACGCCAGCAGCATGTCGGCGACCTTCTCGCCGGGCTATGTCATTCCGGAATATGTCTTCATCTGCTTCCAGATGACCTTTGCCGCCATCACCCCCGGCCTGATCATCGGCGCCTGGGCTGAACGCGTGAAGTTCAAGTCGGTTCTGCTGTTCATGGCGATCTGGACGACCTTCTCGTACTTCCCGATTGCCCACATGGTCTGGGATGCCAGCGGCTTGCTGTTCAAACTGGGTGCCATCGACTTCGCCGGCGGTACGGTTGTGCACATCAACGCCGGGATCGCAGCCTTCGTCGGTTGCCTCGTGATCGGCAAGCGTGTCGGTTATGGCAAGGAAAACATGGCACCGCATTCGATGGTCATGGCAATGATTGGCGCCTCGATGCTGTGGTTCGGCTGGTTTGGCTTCAACGTCGGCTCCAACCTTGAAGCGAATGGCGGTGCGGGTCTGGCGATGATCAATACCTTCGTGGCTACCGCTGCCGCCGCGCTGACCTGGTCTGGCGTGGAAGCACTTCAGCGCGGCAAAGCCTCGATGCTGGGTGCGGCCTCGGGCATGGTGGCGGGTCTTGTGGCCATCACCCCGGCCTGCGGCACGATCGGCCCGATGGGGGCCATCCTGCTGGGCTTCATCGTTTCTGTGGTTTGCTACTTCTTCGTGACAGTCGTGAAGAATGCGATGAAATACGACGACAGCCTCGACGTCTTCGGCGTGCACTGCGTCGGTGGGATTGTCGGTGCCATGGCGACCGGCGTGTTCTCGGCGGGCTGGCTGGGTGGCGTGAAGGACGACACCTACTCGATCGCGGCGCAGAGCCTGATCCAGTTCGAGGCGGTTGCCTTGACGCTGGTGTGGTCGGGGGTCGTGGCTTTCGTTGCCTACAAGATCACCGATGTCGTGTTCGGCCTGCGCGTCGAAGCCGATGTGGAGCGCGAAGGTCTGGATCAGGCGTCGCACGGCGAAACCGCTTACCACATGTAATCCTGCGGACAGACCGGAGCGTTCCTCCTCCCCGCTCCGGCAATCTGCGAACGGCCCGTGCAAATTGCATCGGGCCGTTTTTCTTATGCGGATAGGGAGGATGGGCGGATCGCCCATCCTGCACGTCAGAAATAGCCCTGCGGGATCAGCTTGTGGTGGTGGGCATCGCGTTCCAGCTCTTCCTGAAAATCAGGATGGGCGATGGAGATCAGCAGCTTGGCGCGTTCGGCCACGGTGCGGCCTTTCAGATTCACCAGCCCATATTCGGTGACCACATACATCATGTCGGTGCGCGGGGTGGTGACGATGTTGCCGCGGGTGAGGGCGGTGACGATGCGGCTGCGCCGTTCGCCGCGTTTGTCGTAGGTCGAGGCGAGGCAGATGAAGCTTTTGCCCCCGCGCGAGGCATAGGCACCGCGGACGAACTGCAACTGGCCGCCGGTGCCCGAGATGTGGCGGAAGCCGTCCGACTCGGAGGCCGCCTGACCTTGCAGGTCGATCTGGGTGGTGTTGTTGATGGCGGCCACATTGTCATTCTGCATGATCACGTGGGGCAGGTTGGTGTGGTCGACCGGGTGGAATTCGACCTGCGCGTTGTGGTCGATGAAATCGTAGAGGTATTTCGAGCCCATGGCGAAGGTGCAGGCAATCTTGCCGGTGTCGATCTGTTTGCGGCTGCCACTGATGCGGCCGGCGCGGTAGAGGTCGACGATGCCGTCGGTCATCATCTCGGTGTGGATACCGAGATCGGAGATGCTGCTTTCGGCCAGAAGCGAGCAGACGGCGTTGGGCATGCCGCCGATGCCGATCTGCAAGCAGGCGCCGTCGTCGATCTCACCCGCGATCAGGCGGGCCACGGCGCGGTCGACATCGGTCACCGCGCCTTTGGGCAGTTCGGGCATGGCCTGACCGTCGCCGGGGATGATGTAATCGACTTCCGAGATGTGGACGCCGGTGGAAACACCCATGACATAGGGCATGGCGGCGCATTCCTCGACGATCACGACCTTGGCGCGTTCGACCAAAGCGCGCAGCCAGAGGTTGGCAGGGCCGAAGTTGAAATAGCCGTTGGCGTCCATCGGTGCGGTCTTGACGATGGCGATGTCGACCGGGTCGATGAAGCGTCGGTAATAATCCGGGATTTCCCCGAGATTGACCGGCAGGTAATGCGCCATCCCGGCGTCATGCTTCTTGCGGTCGTAGCCGCCGAAATGGGTGGAGAACCAGTGGACATGTTTGCCCTCTGGGTCGGCCTCCAGCACGGCGCGGGGGCGGGGGGCGATGCAGGAGCGGATCTTGATGCCGGAAAGCGGGCCGATCCGGCGCCCCAGCGCGGTGTCGAAAGCATCGGGCTGGCCCAGAACCGCGCCGTAGTCGAGCCACATGCCGGGGCGGACCAGCGCTGCCGCCTCATCCGCCGTGATCCGTTTGGCTTTCCGCGTCATCATGAAACCTCCCCTTCGATGCCGATACTGTTCCGCATCGTGCGGGGGGCAGTCAATCATGCAGGGCAGCGCAAGAGTAGCGGGAAAACGACGGTTGGGCGCGTTGAATTGCCGCGTGGGAGAGAGGGATGTGCTCCTGCGCTTATCGACGGGAGCGGGGGTTTCACACCCCCGCGCCCCTGTGGAGTATTTGCGCCTCGGTGAAGATCAGCCGCCGACGGCTGCGATGGCGGCGGCGAGGATGGGCACGGTGCCGGCGTTCAGGCCGGCGATGTTGATGCGGCTGTCGCCGACCATGTAGATGCCGTGCTGTTCGCGGAGTTGGTTCACCTGCGCCTCGGTGATGCCGATGCGGGAGAACATGCCGCGGTGGTGGGCCACGAAATCGTAGCGGTCGGAGTTGGTGGCGCGGCGGAGTTCCTCGGCCAGTTGGGTCCGCAGCGACAGCATGTTGAGGCGGACGTCTTCGAGTTCGGCCTTCCAGTCGGCTTTCAGGGCCTCGTCTTCGAGGATCATGGTCACAAGGCGCGCGCCATGATCGGGCGGGAAGGAAAAGTTCTGGCGGTTGAGGTAGGCTAGGTTGCCTTGGACAACGGCCCTGCGGGCGGGGTCGGTCAGGGCGATCAGGACGCCGGTCCGTTCGCGGTAGATGCCGAAGTTTTTCGAGCAGGAGGCGGCGATCAGCACCTCGGGGAAGCGGGCGGCGATCAGTCGGGTGGAGGCGGCGTCTTCCTCAAGACCGTCGCCGAAGCCCTGGTAGGCGAGGTCGATGAAGGGGATGGCGCCTTTGGCGGTCAGGATGTCGGCAACTTCGGCCCATTGGGCGGCGTCGAGGTTGGCGCCGGTCGGGTTGTGGCAGCAGCCGTGCAGCAGGACCACGTCGCCTTTGGCGACTTGGGCGAGGTCGGTTTTCAGACCGTTGAAGTCGATGCCACGGGTGGCGGCGTCGAAATAGCGGTACTCGGCCATTTTCATGCCGAGATATTTGATGATCGAGGGGTGGTTGGGCCATGTCGGGTTGGAGAGCCAGACGGTGGCACCGGGAGAGGCCAGCTTGATCAGCTCCAGCGCCTGACGGATGGCGCCGGTGCCGCCGGGTGTGGCGACAGAGGCGGCGCGGTCCGCGTAGCCGGACCCCAGGATCATCGTGACCATGGCGGCGTTGAACGCGGGTTCACCGGCGAGGCCGGTGTAGGTCTTGGTGGTTTCCGTCTCCCACAGCTTCTTCTCGGCGGCTTTGACCGCGCGCATGACCGGGGTCAGGCCGGTGGCGTCCTTGTAGACGCCGACGCCAAGGTCGATCTTGGTCGGGCGTGGATCGTCGCGGTAGAGCGCGATCAGTTGCAGGATCTTGTCCTGCGGCTGTGGGTTCAGGGCTTCCAGCATGGTTTCTCCTTGCCGTTCATATTCAGCGTGTTTCTCATCCAAAAAACGGTTCCCACGTCTTGCGAAACACGTCAGCGGGCGGGGCCTTTTTCGACGGCAAGGTCTTCGTACATGCCCCATTCGGCCCAGGATCCGTCATAAAGCGCGTGGTTCTTGTGGCCGATCCGCTCCAGCGCCAGCGACAGGATGGCGGCGGTGACGCCGGAGCCGCAGGAGGTGATGATTGGTTTGGACAGGTCAACGCCAGCGGCCTTGAAGACGGCAGCGAGGTCGGTCGCGGGTTTCATCGTGCCGTCGCCGTTCAAGAGCGTCGTGTATGGCACGTTGCGCGAGCCGGGGATGTGGCCCGCGCGCAGACCGGCGCGGGGTTCGTGCGCGTCACCGGCGAAACGGGCAGCCGAGCGGGCGTCGACGATCACCGCCTCGCCCAGCTTGGCGGAATGGGCGACTTGCGTGACGTCCTTGACCATCTGGTTCTGCCGCATCGTCGTCATGTGGCGGTCTTTGACGATGGGCGGCATATCCTCGATCTCGCGCCCCTCGGCCTGCCATTTGGGCAGGCCACCGTCGAGCACGGCGACATCAAGCTTGCCCATCAGGCGAAAGGTCCACCAGACGCGGGGGGCGGAGAATATGCCGGCGCCGTCGTAAATCACGACCTGATGGCCATCGCCCACGCCCATCGCCCGCATGCGGGAGATGAACTTCTCGGCCGGGGGGGCCATATGGGGCAACGAGGAGCGGCTGTCGGTGATCTCGTCAATGTCGAAGAAGCGGGCGCCGGGGATATGGGCTGCGGCATATTCCGCCTTGGCATCGCGGCCCGAGGTGGGAAGGTACCACGAGGCATCCAGCACGCGCAGGTCCGGGTCCTTCAGATGGGCGGCGAGCCATTCTGTCGAAACAAGCGTCTTGGGGTCGTCTTGAAGGGCGGGCGAGGTCATCAAACGCTCCAGCTCGGGCAACGTTTTGCACCTAAACCGGGGCGGCGCGCGAGGCAAGTTCGTTGTGCTGCTTTGGCCTGCTGATCGCATGGTGGCCCCGATTTTGCAGAAGGTTCCCGACCTTGCGCGTGGCCCCCGGCGGAAGCGGCGTTCCCCGCGTTGCGCTGTGGCGCTGACCTTACGCGGCGGCCCAGAC
Organism: Paracoccaceae bacterium; assembly: GCA_947371955.1. Classification (GTDB taxonomy): domain Bacteria; phylum Pseudomonadota; class Alphaproteobacteria; order Rhodobacterales; family Rhodobacteraceae; genus Stagnihabitans. The sequence continues at coordinate 11,293 of CANBRQ010000101.1, forward strand.
CCGTCGTTTCTCGCGGACGCGGAACTGGCTGACAGCTTCGGCGACGCGGCTGGCCTCTTCCTCCATGCTGTGGGCGGCGGCGTTGCTTTCCTCGACCATCGCGGCGTTGCGCTGGGTGGTCTCGCTCATCTCGGTGATGGCGGAGTTGATCTGTTTCAGGTTCAGGCTTTGCGCGGCGCTGGATTCGGTGATCTTGACCGCCACTTCGCTGGTTTCGGACACCTGCGCCATGATGGCGGACAAGGCCTTGCCCACGTCATTGACCATGCGCACGCCGTTCGACACCTGCGAGACGCTGTTCTTGATCAGGCCCTTGATCTGTTCCGCCGCCTCTGCCGAGCTTTGCGCCAAGGACCGCACCTCGTTGGCCACCACGGCAAAACCCCGGCCATGTTCGCCGACCCGCGCCGCCTCGACCCCGGCATTCAGGGCCAGAAGGTTGGTCTGGAAGGCGATGTCGTCGATGATGCCAATGATCTTGGCGATCTCTCCCGACCCCTTTTCGATCTGGTCCATGGCGAGGATCGCCTGTTGCACCACCTCGCCCCCGCCCTTGGCGGCGCTGTGGGTACGGGTGACGGACGTGCTGAGGTTGTTCATTGCCGCTGTGGTCGTCGAAATGGCCCCGGTCAGTTCATCCATCGCGGCAGCGCTTTCCTCCAGACTGGCGGCCTGCTGTTCGGACCGGCGGGCAAGGTCATCGGACGCCGCCCGGATTTCGGTGGCGGTCGAGGCGATCTGACCGGAGCCTTGCAGGATGTTGGCAAAGGTTTCGGACAGGTGGGCCAAAGCGTGCCGGAAGTCATTCTCGATCTGGGCATAGTCTTTCGGCAGAGGCGGCAGGGCAGTGGTGAGATCACCCGCAGACACGTCGGAGAGGGCCTTGCCGATGGCGGCGATCACCTCGCGGCGCTTTTCCTCCTCGACCTCGAAATAGCGGGTGATGGCGATGTCCATGTCCAGCAAGGCCACCTTGACCAGCGTACTGATCATCCTTGCATCGGCTTTGCGGCGCCCGGGCAGGGCGAAGGCCCCGGAGGTCAGGATGCCGGTGATGACCTGTTCCAGAATGTTGGCATAGCCGCCGATGTACCATTTGGGTTCCAGCCCGATGCGGGCATGCACATCCCCGACCACTTTCGAGGCGGCGTAGTAGGATTCGGTGATCCCATTCGCAAAGACCTTCTGCCAATGCTTGGCCTGCGCGCCATAGGCGCGGTCCATCGCCGCTTTGCTGGAAAAGAACTTCGAGGTTTCGGGAGTGGCCGACACATTCTTGTAAAAGCTGTCGAGCGCCTTGTCCGCGTGTTTGTCCAGAGCCTTGCCAATGGCAGCGAAACTGCTGTCGTTCGGGTCTATTCCATAGAAGCTGAGCCGTTGCGCCAGCGGAGAGCGAGGGGTTTCAGACACGATCTTTGCTTCCGATTCAAGGGTGAGGGGATTCGCGGTCCACCTTCACGCTAGAACGGAATGGTTAATCCCACCGTGCACAGCTAAAATTCTGTGCAAATCGCCCAAAGTCGAACCACTGCCTTACCCGCGCGCGCCATGCTTCAGGATGCGGGCTTTCTGGCGTTCCCAGTCGCACTTGGCCGAGGTCTCGCGCTTGTCGGCCTGTTTCTTGCCTTTCGCGACGCCCAGTTTCAGCTTCACAAAGCCGCGGTCGTCGAAATACAGTTTCAGCGGCACGATCGTCATGCCCTCGCGGCCCACGGCCTGATTGAGGCGCGAGAGTTCCTTGCGCGACACCAGCAACTTGCGGCGGCGGCGTTCTTCGTGGCCGAAGGTCTTGGCGGGCAGGTAGGGCGCGATATAGCCGTTGATCAGCCACAACTCGCCTTGTTCGACCGAGGCGTAGCTTTCCGCGATGTTCGAGCCACCTTGCCGCAGCGACTTCACCTCGGAGCCGAATAACATGATCCCGGCTTCCAGATCGGATTCGATGTGGTAGTCAAACCGGGCGCGGCGGTTTTCTGCGATGAGTTTCGAGTTGGGGTCGGATTTCTCTACCATGATCGCCTCGAAATAGGCGAGCCGGGCCCCCAAGTCCATATGCGGAGGGGAAATGTTCGTACAGATCGCGGTGGGAAGCGGGTTGCTTCTGGTCAATATCACGCTGGCGGCCATTGCGGCCATGGTGCTGGAGGTGATTTTCGCCCGCGCGCACGGCTGGCTGCTGGTTGAGCCGCACCGGCCAAAGCTGGTGGTGCTGGTGATGGGCGTCTCGATCTGGGTGCTGGGGGTGATCACCACGGGCACCTGGGTCTGGGCCATGGCCTATGAGGCGCTGCATGTCTTTCCGACGCTGGAGGAATCCGTCTATTTCAGTCTGGTCGCCTACACGACGCTGGGCTTGGGCGACATCGTTCCGGCGTCGGAATGGCGGATTCTGGCAGGGATGGAGGCGGCGAATGGCTTTCTGAACTTCGGACTCATGACGGCTTTGCTGATCGAATCCCTGCGGCAGATCCGGATCAATCAGGTCGAACACAAGCGCAAGATCAGCGGCTACAGAGACTCGAGATAGGCGCGGATGGCGGGATCGTCGGTCAGGGCGATGGCCGTGTCACGGGCGGCACGTGCCTCGGCCGCGCGTGAAACAAGGTCCAGCACCTTGGCGCGGGCGGCCCAGTAGGGTTGATAATGGGTGATGCGATCGGGCGGTAGGTCATCCAGCGCCTTGAGGGCGGCGTCGGGCCGGCCCGCTTCAGCCAGAACGACGGCGCGGCTGATCTGGGCGCCAAGGCCGGGGCTGTGCTGGATGAGGAGGTCGTAGAGCGTCAGCAGGATGGCGTGGTTGGTCTGGCCGGTGATCGGGCGCTGGATGTGGACGGACTGGATCGCCGCCTCGCATTGATAGCGGCCGAAGCGGGCATAACGCGCGGCGGCGGTCAGCAGACCCTCGGCCTCGATGATCAGGTCGCGGGACCAGAGACGGCTGTTCTGGGCGGACAGCGGCACAAAACGGCCCTCGGCATCACGGCGGGCAGGGCGGCGGGCTTGGGTGTACAGCATCAGGGCCAGCAGCCCTGCGGCCTCAGGCTCTTGCGGCAGCAGGGCGTGGAGCAGACGGGCGAGGTAGATCGCCTCGGTCGTCAGGTCGTCAGGGTTGGCGGACAGGTCATCCCAGCCACGGCCATAGGCGGCGTAGATCGCATCCAGCACGGCAGAAAGGCGCGGGGCGAGGTCCTCACGCTCGGGCAGGGCAAAGCGCAGGCCGGTGTCGCGGATGCGGGTTTTGGCGCGGACAAGGCGTTGGCTCATCGTGGCCGGGGGCACGAGGAAGGCGGCGGCGATGCGGGCGGCATCGAGGCCCAGCACGGTTTGCAGCATCAGGGGCGTGCGGGCTGCGGGGTCGATGGCGGGGTGAGCGCAGACGAACAGAAGGGCAAGGCGTTGGTCCGGCAGATCGGCCTCTTCGGGCGGCAGGGGGATCAGGTCTGGAAGGGCGCGGTCGGCGATCTGGGCATGACGGGCGGTGTTCTTGATGCGGTTCCGGGCGGCGGTCAGCAGCCAGCCTTCCGGGTTAGCAGGCACGCCCTCGGTGGGCCAAAGGCGCAGGGCGGCCAGCAAAGCCTCGGACAGGGCGTCCTCGGCCCCGGCGATGTTGCGGTTGCGGGCGGCCAGAATCGCGATCAGCCGCCCGTAAGAGATGCGGGCGGCTGTTTCGGCGGCTTCTTTGGCGTCGGCGGTCAAGCGGGAGGAGCCATGACGAGCACCGGGCGCACCTCGACCGAGCCGGTCAGGGCCGAGGGGGCTTTGGCGGCCCAGTCGAGGGCGGTGTCCAGATCCGGCACCTCGATCACGAAATAGCCGCCGAGTTGTTCCTTGGTTTCGGCGAAGGGGCCATCCTCGACCAGCCTTTGGCCATCGCGGATGCGGACGGTTGTGGCCAGTTGCGGGCCTTGCAACCCGTCCCCGTTCACGATGATGCCGGCCTGAGCCATGGCGCCGATGAAAGCGTTCCAGCCGCCCCAATAGGGGCCGGCCTGGACGGGGTCGAGGCGCTGGGCAAAATCCTCGGGCGTTTCGTTCAGAATAAGCATGAATTGCATGGAAATCTCCGGTTTCAGATCATTATACGGGGGATTTTGGGTGAGGCGAGGGGGTCAGGCCAGTTGGCCGCGCTGATCTGCGAAGCG
>CANBRQ010000102.1 GCA_947371955.1 Paracoccaceae bacterium
GAGGTCACCACCGGCACTGCTTGCGTCGGGCACAGGTTGAACTGCGGCACCTCCGGCAGGTCATTGTCCGGCACCGCGGCAAACAGCGCCGCCAGCGCGTCATTCGGATGGGTCAGGGTCAGGCGTCCACACATGGCCGCAGCCTAGCAAAGCCCAAGCCCGCTGGAAATGCCGCTGACCGTCCATATCGTCGGCAGCCCTTGAACTTCGCCCCTCAAGCTAGTATCCACCACCGTCCCGACTAGAATGGCTCACCTGTGGGCCACAGCGGCTATTGCGGAGATTACCCATGTCCTGGACCGATGAGCGCGTCGAGACGCTCAAGAAGATGTGGGCCGAAGGCCAGTCGGCCAGCCAGATTGCCAAGGAACTGGGCGGCGTCACGCGCAATGCCGTGATCGGCAAGGTACACCGGCTTGGCCTGTCGAACCGCGTCGGCCCCGGCGGCTCCAGCGAAGATGAGGCCGAAGAGGTGATGATAGCCACCCCCGTGGCACCTGCGCCCGAGCCTGCACCTGCACCCAAGCCGGTCGAGGCCCCGCGTCCGGCGGCCGAGCCCGTGGCTGCGGCCGAACCCCTCCGCCCGACGCCGGCCCCTGCCGCCCCGCAGCCCGCCGCAGCCCAACCTGCCGCAGCGACCCCTGCCGCCCCTGCCCCCATTCCGCTGCGCAAGGCGATCATCCCGGCCGGCCAACCCCTGCCGCCGCAGCCTTCCGCCAATGAAATCAGCCCCGAAGCCTTGGCCTCCGTCCGCGAAGTCGAAAAGCGCGCCAAGAAGCTGACCCTGATGGAACTGACCGAGCGGACCTGCAAATGGCCGATCGGCGACCCGGCCACGGAAGATTTCTGGTTCTGCGGCCTGCCCTCGGTCGCCGGCAAACCCTATTGCGAGGCCCATGTTGGCGTGGCCTTCCAACCGATGAGCGCCCGCCGCGACCGCCGCCGCTAGGGTGCGTGACTTCACGCACCGCCGCTTGAAAACCCCTCAGCCCCATCCGGCGACCTCTCCGGTGGGGCTTTCCTTATAAAGACCGGCCCCATGTCGCAGAACCCGCCCAGCCTTCGCCCCGACCTCGCCCGCGCCATGGTGCCGGACGAACGCCGCTCCGGTCAGCCGACCATCGGCATGGTCTCGCTTGGCTGCCCCAAGGCGCTGGTCGACTCTGAACGTATCCTGACCCGTCTGCGCGCCGAGGGTTACGCCATCTCGCCTGACTACGAAGGCGCAGATGCCGTCATCGTCAACACCTGCGGCTTCCTTGATTCGGCCAAAGCCGAGAGCCTTTCGGCAATTGGCGAAGCTTTGCAACAAAATGGCCGCGTTATTGTGACCGGCTGCCTCGGCGCCGATCCGCAATATATCACAGGTGCACATCCCAAAGTCCTCGCCGTAACCGGCCCGCACCAGTACGAAGCCGTGCTGGATGCCGTCCATCTGGCCGTGCCGCCCTCCCCCAACCCCTTCGTCGACCTGCTGCCGGCAACGGGCGTCAAGCTGACTCCGCGCCATTACAGCTACCTCAAGATTTCCGAGGGCTGTAACCACAAGTGCAAGTTCTGCATCATCCCCGACATGCGTGGCAAACTGGTCTCCCGCCCCGCCCATGCGGTGCTGCGTGAGGCGGAGAAGCTGGTCGAAGCCGGGGTTCGGGAACTGCTGGTCATCTCGCAGGACACGTCAGCCTACGGCGTTGACCGCAAGCACGACCTTTCCCCTTGGAGGGGTGGCGAAGTCCGCGCCCATATCACCGATCTTGCGCGCGAACTGGGCCGTCTGGGCGGCGACGCCAAGCCTTGGGTCCGCCTGCACTACGTCTACCCCTACCCCCATGTCCGCGACCTGATCCCGCTGATGGCCGAAGGCCTCGTCCTGCCCTATCTCGACATCCCCTTCCAGCACGCCCACCCCGAGACGCTGCGCCGCATGGCCCGCCCGGCCGCCGCCGCCCGCACGCTGGACGAGATCGCCGCCTGGCGCGCCACCTGCCCCGACATCACCCTGCGCTCCACCTTCATCGTCGGCTATCCCGGCGAGACGGAAGAGGAATTCCAGACCCTGCTCGACTGGATGGACGAAGCCCAACTCGACCGCGTCGGCTGCTTCCAGTACGAAAACGTCGCCGGCGCGCGGTCGAACGCCCTGCCAGACCATGTCCCAGCCGAACTGAAGCAGGAACGCTTCGACCGCTTCATGGAAAAGGCCCAAGCCATCTCGGAAGCCAAGCTGCAAGCCAAGGTCGGCACCACACTGCAAGTCATCGTCGATGAAGTCGACGAGGAAGGCGCCACCTGCCGCACCAAGGCCGACGCGCCCGAGATTGACGGCAATCTCTTCATTGACGAGGATTTCGACGGCCTTTCGGTCGGCGACATCGTCACGGTCGAGGTTGAAGAAGCGGGCGACTACGACCTTTGGGGCCGGTTGGTCTGACTTAAGGTCCGCATCACACAGCGATCGTGCGCCAGCGCACAACACAGGTTATTGATCCGTTTTCGCAGCACGTCATGCTCCACCCGATCATAGAAGGAGTTCCCCATGTCTGACGCACCGATCATCGCCCAAAAAGCCCCCTATGCCGTTCCGGTGGAGGCTGGCAAAACCTATTACTGGTGCGCCTGTGGCCAGTCCAAGAACCAGCCGTTCTGCGACGGCAGCCACAAGGGCTCGTCCTTCACCCCCTTGGCCTTCACCGCCGAAGACACCAAGACCGCCTATCTCTGCGGCTGCAAGCACACCCAGAACGCCCCCTTCTGCGACGGCTCGCACAAGGCGCTCTGACCCCTACCCTGGACCAAAATCATGGATGGCGGCCCCCGAGGCCGTCATTTTGCAACTACATGCCTACTTCTTGAGCGAAAATCGAAAGTTGTGTTAATCTATCCCAACGCGCCAATTTCAAATCAGAGCGCGGCAAAGGATGGGACATCATGAATATATCGCGTTTGTATCTGGTCATCGGGTCTCTGTATCTTCTGGTCGGGGTCTTCCTCGGCATGTACATGGGCGGCACGCAGGACTTTACCCTCGCCCCGGTTCACGCCCATATCAACCTTGTGGGCTTCACCCTGATGACGGTATTCGGCATCGCCTACCGCGTCATGCCGGGCCTCGCCGCCAGCCGTCTTGCCACGGCGCATTTCTGGCTGCATCAGATTGGCGGGCTGGTCTTGCTGGTCGGCCTGTTCCTTCTGCTCAGCAAACAGATGCCGGAGAGCACCGCCGCCATGATCATGCCGGTGTCTGAAATCATCGTCTTCCTCGGCATGGCCTGCTGGGCCGTCAACGTGGTCAGAAGCGCCTAACCTTTTGGCCAAGGCCTGACCCGAAAGATACGCAAGGCGGAGCCAAGCCGCCTTGCCCTTGAAATCAAGGGAATTTACAGGCGGAAAACCGCCCCCTACGTGAAAACGTTACAAAACTGACGTCAAACAATCATTAAACTGTTACCCAACCTACGGCTCTCCGTTACGCAAGATGCCTAGCCCCTGCGCCATGTCGCACTCCGCGACCCTACTTGCTCAGGAGCACCTATGCGCTTTTCCTCCCTCGCCGTGGCCGCACTCGCCGCTGCCCTGACCCTTCCGGTCGCCGCCTTCGCCCGCGATCAAATCACGCTGACCGGTTCCTCGACCGTTCTGCCCTATGCCAACATCGTGGCCGAAGCTTTTGGCCAGAACACCTCCTTCAAGACCCCGGTCGTTGAAGGCGGCGGCACCGGTGCCGGCATCGCCAAGTTCTGCCAAGGCTCGGACGAGTCGACCGCCGACATCGCCACCGCCTCGCGCAAGATCAAGTCGGGCGAAATGAACACCTGCCGCAACAACGGCGTGACCGGCGTTCAAGAAGTGCGCATCGGCTATGACGGCGTCGTTTTCGCCTCGGCCGTTAACGGCCCGGCATTCGCCTTCACCCCGTCCAACTGGTTCAACGCTCTGGCCGCTGAAGTTCTGATCGGTGGCAAACTGGTGCCGAACCCCTACCAAAAGTGGTCCGACATCGACCCGTCGCTGCCCGCACAAGACATTCTGGCCTACATCCCGGGCTCCAAGCACGGCACCCGTGAAGTGTTCAACGTGAACGTCATCACCAAGGGCTGCACCGTCTTCAAGACCGACAAGGCGTTCAAGGCACGTGACGGCAAGGCTGATGCCTGCCTGAATCTGCGCACCGACGGCAAAGTCGTCGAAATCGACGGCGATTACACCGAGACCCTGTCGCGCATGAAATCCAACCCGCAAGCCGTCGGCGTGTTTGGCCTGTCGTTCTACGAAAACAACACCGACACCCTGCGCGTCGCCACCTTCCAGGGCGTGACGCCGTCGAAGGCCACCGTCGCAAACGGCACCTACCACATCTCGCGTCCGCTGTTCCTCTACGTCAAGACCCAGCACATCGGCGTGATCCCCGGCCTGAAAGAGTTCGTCCAGTTCTTCGTGTCGGATGACATGGCTGGCGAAGGCGGTCCGCTGTCGGCTTACGGCCTGGTCGTTGACCCGGCTCTGGCGTCGACCCAAGCCAAAGTGAAGTAATCTACTCTTCCACGGAAAAGCCCGGCCGGTCCCCCGGTCGGGCTTTTTCATGTCTGCAGCGCCGCCAGATAGGCCCGGACCGAGGTGACGATATGGGCAAACCGGTCGCCACCCAGATTGACCCCGCCATACCAGCGCGTCACCACGACGACATGGCCGCGCAACGCCGCCCGCTCCAGCATCTTCAGGATCACCGCCGACGCGCCACTTTCACCGTCGTCATCTTTCAGTGCCGTGCCATCCGCCAGTACCGCCGCCCAAGAGTTGTGCGTGGCCTTGGCGAACTTCTTCTCACGCTTCAGCCCTGCGACAAAGGCCTTCACCCCCGCCGCATCCGCCGCCGCCCCACCCGAGGCCGCATAGCGCGACCCGCGGTCGCGCACCGTATCCATGATCTTCAACATCGGCCCAACCTAGCCCGCCCGCGCCGCTTCATCCATAGGTGCTGATACGACCGTGTCCTTTGACTCCGTCGCACACCCTTGAGTGATTGGCACGGTTTGGCCCAGACTGATCTCAACGATTTCAATGATTTACACGGGAGGGTGAGAGACCCTTGGCTTTCGGGTCACCCCACCCCAAATCTCAGGCACAGCGCAGGGACATGCCGGACCGGACCCCCGGTTGACGCGACAAGGTCCAGACCGCGCTGATACAGGCAGCCCCGAACCGGGCTGCGTGCACCGGAGAAGCTTAAATGAACCGCAAATCCTTCATCCTCGCCGCCGGCTCCGCCTTCGCGGCGGATCATGTGACGGGCAAAGTCACCCGCGTCGATCCCGCCTATGGCACTATCTGGCTGGACAACGGCGTGAAGTTCTCGGTCGGGACCGACATGGCTGGCAGCGTGCTGCCCGGCGACACCGTGTCGATCACTTAAACCAACTACAACAACAAGGTGGATGTGCTGGCCGCCTCGCCCGCCAACTGACCGCACCCTGCTCCGGCAGTGGTCCTGTTCTGGACCACTGCCGGGCAATCCAGAATCCCGTCAAAGTCTTTTCACGGCAGGGCCGGCTCAAACGGGCGGACAGATGCCCGATTTTCCGATTTGAAAAGCGCAGACCCGGACCACCCCGATGGCGCCATGCACAGGCATGACGGCTTCTGCGGCTGTTGACCTTGTCACTGCGGTCTGCCCGTCAGGGCTGCAACGCCTCGATCTGCGCCTTGTTGGTGCAGAAGCCCGGCAGGCTTTCCGTCCGCGCCGTCGCCGCAAGAAAAGCCGTGCAGCGGTCCGACTGGTCGCAGGCGACGCAGGCGTCCACCATCTGCGCCAGCTCCGTCCGCGCAAACCAGCCCTCCGTCACTGCCTCCACCAGATTGAGGCCCAGAACCCGCGCCATCCCCCGCGTCAGCGCCCAGGCCTTTGGCGCTTCGATGTAACCCATCATGCCGACCTCTCGTCGTTGCCCAACCTTCGCCCACCTTCACCCGGACCGCGCCTTGCTTCATTGATCCAGATCAACCAGCGCTGTTGAAGCCCGGCGCGGCTCCGCCTATGATGGTGCCATGTTTACCATCGAGCATGAATTTGACGCGACCTTGATCACCCTCATCGACGAGGGGGCTGCCCCTTTGGCTGAAGACGTCATCGTTGAGGCCTATGAGGATTGCGTCGTCCTGGAACAGCTTGACCCCGAGTCGGACCAGCCCATCCGCATCACCCTGTCGCTCCGCCAGGTCGACGACCTTGCGGCCGCGCTCAACCTGCCAGAGGGCATCTACCGCCGCAAATAGGCGCTAGCCCGTCACGTCAAAGGCATGATCCGGCCCCGTCAGCCGTTCCTTCAACAGCGCGCGGATCTCCTCCAGCCCCGCAGCTTCCGCCAAGACCCGGTCGCGGGCATGCCGCGCCACGCCGCGCACGAACCCGGCCACATAGGCCCCGCCCTCACCCGTTCCCGCCTCCAGCAAGGCCGCCGCATGGGCCAGATCGTCACGCAGCGCCAGCACATCCGGCACCAAGACCGCCTCCGGGCCCAAAGGCCCGCCACACGCCCGCTCCGGCAGATGCCGCAGCAGCATGTCACGCAGCACCGCCACACTTTCCAGCGGCTTGTCAAGGAAGCCATCCGCCCCCGCCGCCATGGCACTCACCCGTCCGCCTGCATCTCCCGACATGCCCAGCACCACCGGCTTCGGCCGCCGCGCTGCCATGTCCTGAATCAACCCCTCCCCGCGTCCATCCGGCAAGCCCAGATCGACGATCACCACATCAGGCCGATACAGCTTCAGATGTGAGACAGCCGTCATCAGCGAATCAGCCCGCCGCAGCCGCGCCCCCAGCCGCCGGCACATCAGCCGCAGCGCATCTGACGCAAAGCGGCTGTCCTCCACCGCCAGAACCGTAACCCCCCGCAATGGCAGGTCATTTCCCAAATCATCGGCCTGCGCCCCGGGTGCGGGCAACTCCAAGGTCAGACTGTGCGGCATAACAAGCTCTAAGGGATTTCCCGCAGATTTGGGCACTTCCCCACCACTTGAGCACATCATCCCTAAGCGCGCGTTAATGCCGCACTTGCCCCGCGCCATTCCGCCCCCCATAACCCCCGAAAGCTTGGAGCCTTCCATGATCGGTCGCCTGAACCACGTCGCCATCGCCGTCCCCGACCTTGCCGCCGCCAGCGCGCTTTACGCGGGCACGCTCGGGGCCGAGGTCGCCGCCCCACAGGACGAACCCGCCCACGGCGTCACCGTCGTCTTCATCACCCTGCCCAACACCAAGATCGAGCTTCTGACCCCCTTGGGCGAGAACTCTCCCATCGCAGGCTTCCTTGCCAAAAACCCCTCCGGCGGCATTCATCACATCTGCTATGAGGTGGATGACATCCACGCCGCCCGCGACCATCTGCAAGCCACAGGTGCGCGCGTGCTGGGTGACATCAAGATCGGCGCGCATGGCAAGCCGGTCCTGTTCCTGCATCCGAAAGACTTCACCGGCACCCTGATCGAACTGGAACAAGCATGACCATCACCGGCGCCATCGTCCTCTTCTCGGTCACCTGGTTCATGGTGTTCCTCTGCATCCTGCCAACCCGCCAGACCTCCCAAGCCGCCGCGGGCGAGATCGTCCCCGGCTCCGCAGCCTCTGCCCCCACCGATCCGCAGATTGGCCGCAAGGCCAAGCTGACCACCTGGATCACGCTGGTCCTGTGGGTCATCATGTGCGGCATCATCCTGTCGGGCTGGATCAGCATCCGCGATACGGATGTGTTCCACCTTCTCAAGCGGCCCTAAGCCTCTGGAACAGATGGGTAAAGGTCGCGGCCCCCAGCACCGGCACGAACAGGCTGATCAACGGCAGTGACAGTGGGGCCGCCATTAGCGTCCCGGCCAGCCAGACCTGCCCCATGTGCCGCGCCATCAAGGCCCGCGCCTGATCCCGGCCCATATGGCGCAAGGCCGCCAGCAGGAAATACTCCCGCCCCAGAAGCCAGCCATTCGCCGCCCAGAACAGCACCGGCCCGAACGGCCCCAGAACAAAACTCAGCGCCAGCGCCACGCCGTTGATAACGACCATCAGCGCCAGAAGACCGACGCCCTCCGCCAGCCCCTCCCATATCCCCAAGATCCGCCCCGGCGGCCCGGGATAGTGCACCACCTCCACCGCCTCTGCCACCTGCTCCAGAAACAGCGCCGAGAAGGCCGAGGCCACCGGCCCCATCAGAAACACTGACGCCGCCAGCATCAGCACGCCAAGCCCTATCCCCGCCGCCCAGCCAATCCCGCCAATCGGCCCGATGAAGGGCAAGGCGATCTGCCCCGGCACCCACCATTCCAGCAGCCCCAGCAGCACCACAAACACCGCCACCAGCAGGCCCAAGGCCAAGGCCACACCCTGCCAGACCACCCGCAGAAAGCGCGGGTCAGACAGTTGGCCCAAGGCCGCAAAGAAGCAGGAAAAGACCAGTTACGCCTCCACCCATTCCACGACCCGCGCCAGATCAGGCCTTGGCCGGTCCGCCGCCTCTGACCCCACTGTGCCAATATGCACGATCCCCGCCACCAGTTCCGCCCCCGTGCAGCCAAACGCCTGCGAAGCCCAAGCCGCATCATGCGCCGGCCAACCGGTCAGCCAGCAGGCCCCCCAGCCACTCGCCTCCGCCGCATTGACAAGGTTCATGCACAGCGCAGAAGCCGAGGCCCTTTGCTCCACCTCCGGCACCTTCCCCGACTCCTTCGGCGACGAAATCACCACCACCGCAAGGCCCGAGGTGTCATAGATCGCCCGCCCCTTGCCCGCCATCTCGGCATCGCCGCCTAAGGCCGCAGCCCGCGCCGCCGCAAGATCACCCAGCCGCCGCATCGCAGCCCCCCGCACCACCAGCACCCGCCACGGCTCCAGCTTGCCATGATCCGGCACCCGCAAGGCGGCCTGAAGGATCGGCTCCAAGGCCGCGCGGTCAGGCACCGGCCCGCCCGCCACAAAGAACTTCGCCGGATGCGACCGACGCGAGGACAGGAAGGCGAAGGCTTCAGGGTTGGCAACGGGCATGGAAATCTCCTTTGGGTCAAGGCTTCCCCCAGCCCAAGCGCGGCGTCAAGTCAGCATCCCGCAAACGCCACCCTCCCCCCTTTCCGTCGCCCATCCCCCGCGCTAGCCTGCCCCAAAGCGAAAGGCCCCACATGACCCTGCCCGCCAAAGGCGAATGGAGCGCCCGTGCCCTGCCCGGCGCCACCTTCGCCCTGCACGTCACCCCCCGCGCCCGCCAGACCTCGCTGACCGAGACGCCCGACGGCACGATCAAAGCCACCACCCCCACCGCCCCCGAGGACGGCAAAGCCACTGCCGCCATAGCCGAACTGCTGGCCCACGCACTTGGTGTCGCCAAGTCCCGCCTCACGCTGATCAAGGGCGCCACGGCCCGCGACAAGGTCTTCCGGCTGGATTGACCTCGACGGTTATCCAATTAGCGTAAATATTTGATTTTCAGTATGTTGCGGAGCATTCAATTGGTCATAGTCTATGCCTATTCCGATATCATCGCCGCCGACACCTCTGACTTGGGCGAGGTTATTGCCCTGACGGCCCTTCTCGATGGCAGCTATGGGCTTCACGTCGAAAAGCTCCACTACAACCCGCCAAACTTCGTCTCCATCCTCGACAGCATGTCGCTACAGCGGATCGCGACGCTCGACGGCGACGTGGGGGCGGTGCTGTCCCTGCCGAAAACCGGAGGGCAATTCAGCTACCAGTTCGATCTGGATCAGCTATCGAACGGCGGTTTTGTACAGGTCGCCCATGGCTTCAACCGAACCTCCCTGTCGTCCTACTATTTATTCCAACTGACCAACGCGAACGGCAAGGCGCTTGGCCCGGCGGTCCAGATCGGGACTGACATGTCTGGGGGCACCGACTACTTGCAGGTGGAAAGCCTGACGGGCGGCGGCTTTCTGGTCAGCTGGAACCAGTATGATTTCGCGCATCCCACCCTGGGCTGGGAGGTCCGCTTCCAGACCTTCGACAACAGGGGCCATGCCACCTCTTCCGCGGTAACCCGGGGTGGTGACGGCGATCAGGGTGGCCCGGCCGTCACCATGCTGAACAACGGCCATGTGGCCGAGGTCTGGATCGACAGCTCCACCGCCAATTACTCGCTCAAGGCAGAGGTACTCGCCACCGATGGCTCCACGGTGTCCGGCATCGTCACCGTCGACGAGCAACCCAGCGTCGGCGTGAACCAGCCGCAGATCGCGGCCCTTGCCGATGGCGGCTTTGTCCTGACCTGGCACACCACTGTCGATGACGAGACAGCGGGCACGCAGATCATCGCGATAAAGATGCAAGTCTTCAACGCCAATGGCACCGCGCGGTCTGCGCTGATCAACGTGGATCATGCAATCTCGGACCAGACGGGCGCGTCCAATGTCTACAATGTGTCACTCACAGCCCTGCCCGATGGCAGGTTTGCCATAGGGTGGGACGCCTCGACCCCGCTGGGCGGGTCTGGTAACGCCGAATCTTTCCTGCTTCGGATCTTTTCGGCCACCGGAGCCACGGACAGCGCCCTTTACAGTCTGGGCGAGGATAATGGCCACATGCTTTCGCCCTTGCTTGCCGCACTTGCCGATGGCCGCATTGCCGCAAGTTGGCTGCACAGCGGCCAGGTCGAGACGCAGATCCTCGATTCCCGCGATCACGCCATTCATCTGACCGGAAACGCGCTGGCTGCCACCTATGTCGGCACCACGTTCAACGACACGATCGGCGGCGTCGTGGGCAATGACACCATCGCAGGATGGAGCGGCGCTGACCGCCTTTACGGGGGCAGGGGCGCGGACCTGCTGTATGGCGACAAGGGCAACGACCGGCTCTTCGGCGGCAATGGCGCGGATGTGATCTTTGGCGGCAAGGGCAATGACCTGATCAACGGCGGGGCGGGCGATGACAGCCTTAATGGCGACTTGGGCAAGGACACTTTCGTCTTCGCCCCAACCGATGGCCACGATCAACTCACCGGCTTCGAACATGCCATAGACCGGCTGGACCTGCGCGCCTTCCACTTCGCCAGCTTCGACGCCGCCGCCAGCCATTTTGCCACCCAAACCGGCGGTCTGCTCTTCACCCTCGCCAGCGACAGCATCGCCATCACCGGCCTGACCTTGGCGCAACTCAGCGCCGCCGACCTGATCCTATAGCCCCGGATCAGACGCCGCCCGCACCAGCCGCGTCAGATCGCCCAACCGCTCCCTCTGCCGCCCCTCGGCATCGAAATTGCGCGGCGCAAGCCAGGCCTTGTAGGCCTCGCGCAGCGCCGGCCACTCGCCGTCGATCACTGAAAACCACGCCGTATCCCGGTTCCTCTGCCGATAGACCGTCGCCTGCCGGAAAATCCCCTCATAGGAAAACCCCAACCGCTGCGCCGCCCTGCGTGAGGGTATGTTCAAGGCATCGCACTTCCACTCATACCGCCGGTATCCCGCGGCAAACGCCCAGTCCATCATCAGATACATGGCTTCCGTGGACGCCCGGCTCCCGGCAATCTCGGGTGCCAGATTGATATGCCCCACCTCGATCGACCCCGCCTCCGGCGTGATGCGCAAATACGACGCCACCCCGCCGCAATGCCCGGTCTTCAGGTTGCGCAGCACATAAAACATCGGATCCACGCCCGAGGCGCTTTCCTTCGCCCAGCGATGATAGGCCGAGGCCGAGGAGAACGGCCCATAAGGCAGATAGTCCCAGACCTCATCATGGCCCACATAGGCCCGGAACAGGTCCGCCGCATGGGTATCGGGGTCCATCAATTCCAGCTGCACATAGGCCCCGGTCAGGGTCGCCCCCACCGGACGCACCGGAGATTTCCAGTTGGGCAGCGGAGTCCCGAATGTCTTCAAAGCCATGTCACACCTCTTGCGCCGCGAATATGCCCCGCCGCCGGGGCCCCCTCAAGCCTCAAAGCGCTCACGCTTTAAACCTGAAGTCCGGCGGGTACAGGTGGAAAGCGTCGAAATCCGCCTTGCCCAGCGTCACGCCCGCAGCGCGCAAGGCGGCATAGCCCATCGTCACATGAAAGAAGAAATTCGGCAGGCCATACAGGTACAGGAATTGCTCCCCCGCCTGCTCCAGTTCGGCAAACCCCGCCTTGTGCCTGATCCGCCTTGCCTCAGCCCCGGCAAACTCCTCCGGCCGCATCGCGCCCAAGGTCGCCCGCACCACCGCCAGTCTGGGCGCCAAAGCCTGCGGCATATCCGGCACCTCGCGCCCGGCCAAGGGGCAAGCGATCCGCAAGGCAAACCCCGCCGCCGTGGCAAACTGCCGACCCGCCGGAAAGGCATCCGCCACCCGCGCCTTCAAAGCCTCGGGTCCGGCCAATTCCACCATCTCCTGCACACGGGCAAGGTAATGCCGAAACACCGGCACCGAGGCGTTGTAAAGTGCGGGGTTCATCCCCGGCTCACACAATGAAAATGGGCAGGCAGCATGGTCCCTCCGACACTGTCAGACTGACCGCCCCCCGCCCACTTGTCAAAGCCTAGTCCTTCGGCACCACGCGCAGCCGCAATTCGCGCAGTTGCTCGTTCATCGGCTCTGACGGCGCGCCCATCAGCAAATCCTCGGCACGCTGGTTCATCGGGAACATGATGACCTCGCGGATGTTCGCCTCATCCGCCAAAAGCATCACCGCCCGGTCGATCCCCATGGCACATCCACCGTGCGGCGGCGCGCCATATTTGAACGCCTTGACCATGCCGCCAAACCGCTTGTCGACTTCGCTGTTCGGATAGCCCGCCAGTTCAAACGCCAGGTACATGATCTCCGGCTTGTGGTTGCGGATACCGCCCGAGATCAGCTCGTACCCGTTGCACGCCAGATCGTACTGATAGGCATAAACGCTCAGAGGATCGCCCATCAGCGCCTCCAAGCCCCCCTGCGGCATCGAGAAGGGGTTGTGGCTGAAATCAATCTTGCCCTCATCCGTCTTCTCATACATCGGGAAGTCAACGATCCAGGCAAAGCGGAAGCTGTCCGTCTCGGCCAACCCCAACTCCCGCCCGATCTCGTTCCGAGCCTTGCCCGCAAAGCTCTGGAACGCATCCGGCTTGCCCCCAAGGAAGAACGCCGCATCGCCCAAGCCTAGACCCAGTTGCTGACGAATAGCCTCGGTCCGCTCCGGCCCGATGTTCTTGGCCAAGGGGCCGGCAGGCTCCATGCCCGAGCCATCCTCGGCTTCCCGCCAGAAGATATACCCCATGCCCGGCAGGCCTTCCTTCTGGGCGAAAGCATTCATCCGGTCACAGAACTTGCGGCTGCCGCCCTTGGGTGCCGGAATGGCGCGGATTTCCGTGCCCTCCTGCTCCAGCAACTTGGCAAACACCGCAAAGCCCGAACCCCGGAAATGCTCCGTCACGATCTGCATCTTGATCGGGTTGCGCAGGTCCGGCTTGTCCGAGCCATACCACAGCAGGCTGTCCCGATAAGCAATCAGCGGCCACTCGGCTGGCACCTTCATCTCCGGCCGGAACTTCTCGAACAGCCCCTGAATGACCGGCTGCACGGCAGCAAACACGTCTTCCTGCTTCACGAACGACATCTCGACGTCCAGCTGATAGAAGTCGGTCGGGCTGCGGTCGGCGCGCGGGTCTTCATCCCGGAAACACGGCGCAATCTGGAAATACCGGTCGAACCCGGCCACCATGATCAACTGCTTGAACTGCTGCGGTGCCTGCGGCAAAGCGTAGAACTTGCCCGGATGCAGGCGGCTCGGCACCAGAAAGTCCCGCGCGCCCTCAGGGCTCGAAGCCGTAATGATCGGCGTCTGGAATTCGTTGAACCCCTGATCCCACATCGCATTGCGCAGATGCCGCACCACGTTCGACCGCAACATCATGTTCTTGTGCAGCTTCTCCCGCCGCAGGTCCAAAAACCGATAGGTTAACCGAGTCTCTTCCGGATAATCCACCTCGCCAAACACCGGCATCGGCAGTTCAGCCGCCTCACCCAGCACGGTCAGCCCGGTGGCATAAACCTCGATCTCCCCCGTCGGCAGCTTGGCGTTCACCAGTGCCGCATCCCGCTGCTTCACCCGCCCGTCAATCTGCACGACCCATTCCGACCGCACCTTTTCAATGTCAGCAAAAGCGCCCGAGTCACTGTCCGCAATCACCTGCGTGATCCCGTAATGGTCACGCAAATCGATGAACAGCACCCCGCCATGGTCGCGCACCCGGTGCACCCAGCCCGACAACCGGACCGTCTCCCCGACGTTGGAGGTATTGAGTGCGGCACAAGTATGGCTGCGGTAGGCGTGCATCGGCATCCCCTTTTCGAGGCTTGTTGGAACTGCCCGCGATAGAACCGCCCCATCCAGCGAAGTCAACCCCGCCCCCTTTCATACTTGCTCAAATATCCCCGCCGGAGGCTCCGGTCCCCGGCCGCAAAAGCCTCCGGCGGGGATATTTGGACCAGAATGAAATCACAAAGGCAGTCCCGTCAGCAGCTTCGGCTGCGCCCCTGTCAGCCCCGCCGCCTGCCGGATGAAGCCGCGCCGCAAGGCGGGCATGGCATTCACCAGCCCCAGTCCCAGATCCCGCAAGCCGCGCAGCACCGGGTTGTCGTTGGAGAAGAGCCGGTTCATCCCGTCCATCCCCAAAGCCATCACCGTCACATCGAACCGCCGCCACCGCTCGTACCGTTCCAGCACGTCAATAGCCCCGATATCCTCACCCCGCCGCGCCGCACCCACCAGCACTTCGGCCAAAGCCGCCACATCCCGCAGGCCAAGGTTCAGCCCCTGCCCCGCCAAAGGATGCACGCCATGCGCCGCATCGCCCACCAAAGCCAGCCGCTCCGCCACGAACCGCTCCGCCAGACTGAGGCTCAGCGGATAGCTGAACCGCACCCCCGCCAGCCTGATCTCGCCGAGATAATCCCCGAACCGGGGCCGCAGCGCCGCCAGAAACCGCTCATCATCCAGCGCCGCAATCTCTGCCGCCGCCGCATCCCGCTCACTCCACACGATCGAGGAATGGTAGCCCCCGGCCAGCGGCAGAATGGCCAAAGGCCCGCCCGGCATGAAGAACTGATGCGCCGCCCCACCATGCGGGCGCTCATGCGCGACCGCCGTCACCAGCGCCGTCTGCCCATAGCCCCAGCCCTGCCGCCGGATCCCCGCGCGCGCCGCCGTCCCCGACGCGCGCCCGTCACAGCCCACAATCACCCGCCCGGTCAAGACCCGGCCCGAGGCCAGCGTCACCGACCCCGCCCCCTGCGCCACAACCGTCTCGCCGGACAGCAACGTCACCAAAGGCTCCGCCGCCATCGCCGCCAAAAACCCCGCATACAAATGCCGGTCCTCGACCATATAGCCCATCGGCCCTTCTTCAATCTCCGCCGCGTCAAACTTCAGCGCAAACGGAGACGCCCCCACCCCC
>CANBRQ010000103.1 GCA_947371955.1 Paracoccaceae bacterium
GACACCTTGGTCGGCGCCGAGGGCAGCGACAACCTGCAGGGCGGCGATGGCAACGACAGCCTGCTGGGCGGCACCGATGGCGATTTCCTGAACGGCGAGGCGGGCAATGACACGCTGGTGGGCGATCTTGGCACCGATCAGATGTCTGGCGGCGACAATGCCGACCTGATCTTCGGCGGTGCCGATGGCGACAACATATCCGGCGACGCGGGCAATGACACGCTGAACGGCGGTCAGGGCGTGGACGCGATCTACGGCGGCGAGGGCGACGACGTCATCGAAATCCAGCGCGCCACCCATTTCGCGGCTGGAGAGGTGATCGACGGCGGCAACGGGCGCGACAGTCTGCGCTTCACCTCGGCCACCGCGAACGAGACGCTGTTGCTGACCGCAGCGGTCACCGATGTGGAAGAGGTGCTGATCAGCGGCGTTGGCGGCGACCGGTCTGGCACGGTGGCGCTGAACGTGAACGCCAGTGCTTTGGGCAATGGCATCGTGCTGCGCGGCAATGCCGGGGCAAACAAGCTGATCGGCACGGGCTTCGCCGACACGGTCGAGGGCGGCGACGGTGCCGATACGATGAACGGTGAGCAGGGACTCGATACGCTGAGTTACGAGAATTCGGTGCACGGCGTGACGGTGAACCTGTTCACCGGTGCGGCCAGCGGGGGCGACGCAACGGGCGACAGCTTTGCAAATTTCGAGAACCTGACCGGTGGGCATGACAATGACAGCCTGACCGGCAACTTCGGGCCCAACGTGCTGAACGGTGGGGCCGGCAGTGACACGCTTGTCGGTCTGGCTGGGGCGGACACGCTGAATGGTGGCTTGGGCGTTGACTTACTGGCGGGCGGCGTCGGCAACGACACGTACTTCGTTGACACCGCTGCCGACAACATCGTGGAAATTGGCGGCGAGGGTAATGCCGACAAGGTTCTGGCCTCCTCCAACTTCGCGCTGGCATCGAATGATGATATCGAACTTCTGCAGACCACCCTCTCGACAGGGTTGGCGGCGATCAATCTGACGGGCAACGGGGTGGCCCAGTCGATCACCGGCAATTTCGGCGCCAACCTTCTTGCCGGGAACGGCGGCAATGACACGCTCGTGGGTCTGGCCGGGGCCGACACGCTGGATGGCGGAACCGGAGCCGACAGTCTGATCGGCGGCAAGGGCAACGATTCCTACATCGTCGACAACGCCGCCGATGATGTCGTCGACGGTGCGGGCGGCGGCAAGGCGGACCACGTCTTCGCCTCGGTCAGCTATGCGCTTGGGGCGCAGGACCAGATCGAAATCCTGTCGACAACCTCTGACGCCGACGTGACGGCCATCAACCTCACCGGCAATGCCTTGGCCCAAAGGATCACCGGCAATGCCGGCAGCAACATCCTGAACGGTTTGGGCGGCTCCGACATTCTGGACGGCGGGGCGGGTGATGACACACTGGACGGCGGCACCGGCACCGACAGCCTGATCGGCGGGACCGGCAACGACACCTACGTCGTCGACCGCCCCACCGATATCATCGTTGAAGGCATCGGCGGCGGCACGTCCGACCATGTGCTAGCCAAGGTCAGCTTCACGCTGGCAGCAGACGACAATATCGAGATCCTCTCGACCCTGGCGAACGCCGGCGTGGCGGCGATCAACCTGACAGGCAACGCGCTGGCGCAGCAGATCATCGGCAACGCCGGGGCCAATAAGCTGTCCGGGCTCGGCGGCGATGATTCCCTCAGCGGGCTGGGCGGCAATGACATCCTGAACGGCGGCACCGGCAATGACACGCTGGCGGGCGGCGCGGGCAACGATATGCTTTATGTCGACAGCGCCCTTGACGTGATTGTCGAGGGCGTGGGCCAAGGCAGCGCCGACCGCGTTCTGGCGTCAGTCGATTTCACGCTGGCGGCGGATGACGCCATCGAAATCCTGTCAACCATCGCCGCGTCCGGTCTGGTGGCGATCAACCTGACCGGCAACGATCTGGCCCAAAGGATCATCGGCAATGCCGGGATCAACCACCTGTTCGGCCTTGGCGGCAATGACACGCTGGACGGACTTGGCGGCAAGGACATTCTGGACGGCGGCAGCGGTGCAGACAGCTTTGTCTTTGACACGGCACTGGGGGCCAGCAACATCGACCGGATCGACAATTTCGTCGCGGGCGAGGACCAGATCGACCTTGATCACGCCATCTTCACCGTCATGACCGCTGGCGCCCTGGCCGCAGCCAATTTTACCGCCAACGCGACGGGTCTTGCGACTACCAGCGATCAGCACATCATCTATCAGACAACGACGGGCTTCCTGTTCTACGACAGCGACGGTCTGGATGGCAGCGCTGCGGTGCAATTCGCCAAACTGGCCGCCAACCTCGTGGGCTTTGACGAGACCGAGTTCACCGTGCTGTAAGGCCTTCCCCCAGCCTTGATGCCAACAGGCGCAGCAGCTGTCTTAATGGCCGTTGCGCCACACCAAGCACCCGCCGGCATTAGGGCCATGGGATCGCGGGTCAGGGCCGCCGACCCAAGATTGAGACACCTCTGCATGCCGCCGCCACGCAGGGCGCAGCACCTGCGCGCAAAATCGATCAGAGGTCGGACGGCACGTCACGACTGATCTTGCGGTTAAGACCGCGAACAACCATGGACTCATGGGGAAGTTTGGAGGCGAGTACCGGAATCGAACCGGTCTACACGGATTTGCAATCCGGTACGTAACCTCTCCGCCAACTCGCCGCCTCAAGGTGCGGGTGTCATAGCGCCAGTCTTGCGCCCTGACAAGACCTTGCGACAAGACCTTGCGACAAGACCTGTCCCCGTCAGTCGACGAGGACCTCGGGGCCGGCGATATGCACCGCCAGAAGGCAGCCGTTCGGCGTGTAAGAGTTGTGCTCGGACCCGTTGCGATAAAACACCAGATCGCCGGCTTTCAGCACGGTGCCATCGGGTTCGTGCAACTCTCCTTCAAGGATCAGGAACTGTTCGTGGCCGTTGTGGCGGTGGCCCAGCGTCGTCATGCCGGCGGGCATGCGGTAGACGTGAAAGCCGATCCCCAAGGGCTCGTCCGGGTTCAGTTGCAGCACGGCGTCGCCAAAGGCCCGGCCATCGGGATAGACGAAGGGCGTGAAACCCGCTGTGTGGATATTGGCAACTTTGCGGTCGGCTTCGGTAATGTCGCGCATGATGGTTCCTTTGGGCAGCTTGGCTTGCTTGGGTCAGGGATGAGGGGTCTGGAGGGCAGGGGTGTGTCAGGGGTCTAAGGTGCCCAGATCTAAGTTGATCCGCCGCCCGTCAGCGGTCATTCTGACACGGCATGGGGGAGAGTGATGATGTGGCCCGACACGATGACATGGTTCAACCCGCCCGCCTCCGTGGTCCGCGATGCCGGCACGCTGCGGGTGGTGACCGGCGACAGGGGCGATTTCTGGCGCGACACCTACTATGCCTTTCGGCATGACAACGGCCACGCCTGCCTTGCGCCCACCGAAGCCGAATTCTCCTGCGAGGTCGACTTTTCGGCCGATTATCAGGCGCAATACGATCAGGCCGGTCTGATGCTGCGCGCCGATGAGGCGCATTGGATCAAGGCGGGGGTCGAGTATGTGAACGGCCAGCCCTACCTTGCCACGGTGGTCACGGTGGGCAAGTCCGATTGGTCGCAGATGCCGCTGCCGGACTTCTCGGGCAAGCTTGGCCTGCGACTGACACGGGTGGGCGATGCGGTCTGGGTGCAGTACCGGCTGGATCAGGACTGGGTCATGTTCCGGCTGGCCTGGTTCCCGCCGGACCTCAGCGTTCAGGCCGGCCCCGCCACCTGCTCGCCCTCGGGCGCGGGGCTGGAGGTGGAGTTCAGTGCCTTCTACCTCGGCCCGCCCCGGTCCCGTCAGGCGTACTAGGCTAGCCAAGGCGCAAAGCCTCCAGTTCGGGCCAATCCTTTGCTTGGATCACCACGGCCGCTTCTGTCACATCCGCCGTCCAGCCGAACAGGGCAAGGAAGGGCACCGGCCCCACCTTGGTCATGTGCGGGCGGTGCGGGTCGTTCCAGACCGGCTGATGGGCGGGCTTGACGATCAAGGGCGTGCCCGGACCGAAGCGCCAGCCATGCGGGCCGGTCAGGGGGGCGTAGAGTTCAGGGGCCGCGTGGTGGTGGTCGCGGTACAGAAGATGCGGCGCGATGAGGAAGATGCCAAGGTCATAGTCCAAGGCCGGAATGGTCGCGTCCACGCCCATCAGCGAGGCATAGGCTTGGCCATGGGCGAAGGCCTCGCCAATCTGGTCAATCGGATAGGAATCGTAAGGATGCCAGGTCAGGTAGGGCGCCGCAGCCGCAATCGCCTGCGCCAGGGCCAGATGGGTCTCCGCCATTGCCGCCAAGGCATCGCCCAGATGCGCCGCAATCACCGGATTGGCGCGGGGCCGCAGGGTGACCGGGCCGCCGCGCCACTGGTTCAGCTTGGCCCGCACCTCGGCCACACCCCTCAGCGTAGAGGGGGGACCGGGCAGGGTGGCAAGGTAGCGGTCGGCTTCCTCGATCAGGCGGCGGAAGATCTCCTCACCCGATGCAGGCTCGGCCACAGCACTCAGGCCAAGTTCAGCCAGCATCGGCGCCGGGTCCTGCCCGTCCAAAGCCGAGGCGATGCGGTAGATTTCCAGCACCTGAGGGCTGATCTGTCCCGCTTGATACAGATCCATCGCCGCTGCATAGCGGGCGCGACCGGTACCCTTGGCGCCGAGGGGAAGCGAGATATTGCTCATTCGTTTGTCCTGTATGCCATGCGGCGGTCGCGTTCGCGTTTGATCTCGGCCCGGTTCATCAGGACCCCTGCGGTCAGAACGCAGACCCCCACCGTCAGCACGATCAGCGTGGCCAGCGCGTTGATATCCGGCGTCACCCCCAGCTTGACCTTCGACCAGATCAGGATCGGCAGCGTCGTCGTCCCCGGCCCGGTGGTGAAGTTGGTGATGACCACGTCGTCCATCGAAATGGTAAAGGCCAACAACCAGCCTGACAGGATCGCGGGCGAGATCACCGGAAGGGTCACATCCTTCATCACCTGCCACGGGCGGCTGCCAAGGTCCATCGCGGCCTCTTCAATGGCCCGGTCGGCGGACAGCATCCTTGACTGGACGATCGTGGTCACGAACACCATCGAGAAGGTGATATGCGCCAGCGTTACCGTGGTGAACCCTCGGGCCGATGGCCAGCCCACATACTGCGCCATCAGGATGAAGAAGATCAGCGAGGAGATGCCGGTAATCACCTCTGGCATGATCAAAGGTGCCGTCACCAAACCCGAGAACAGCGTCCGCCCCCTGAACTTGGTGAACCGCGCCAAGGCGATCCCCGCCATCGTGCCAAGGATCGTCGCACAGGTCGAGGAAATGATGGCGATTTCCAAAGACAGCCGCAGCGCCTGCCCGACCTGCCCATTGGACATCAGCGTGCCATACCACTTGGTCGAAAAGCCACCCCAGACGGTCGCCAACCGCGAGGCGTTGAAGGAATAGACGATCATCGACAGGATCGGCACGTAGAAGAAGGCAAACCCGAACGCCAGCATGGTGTAAAGAAAGGGGCTGCGGCGCTTCATTCGGATTTCTCCTTGGTCTGCGCCCGCGCCTCAAAGTGGGAATAGACCATCATCGGCCCCACCATCAGGATCAGCAGCGCCACCGCCACCGAAGACGCCATCGGCCAATCGCGGGCCGAGGCGAATTCGTCGGAAATCACCCTTCCAATCATCGGTGAGCTGCTATCGCCCACCAGCGTCGGAATGACCAACTCTCCGGCCGCCGGAATAAACACCAGCATCCCACCCGCGATGATGCCGGGGATGGATTGCGGCAGGGTCACGTCGCGGAACACGGCGAAGGGGCGACTCCCGAGGTCCATCGCCGCCTCGTCCAGCGTCGGGTCCAGCCGTTCCAGATTGGCGTAGAGGGGCAGGATCATGAAGGGCAGGTATGTATAGACCATCACCAGCACGACCGCGAAGTTCGTGTGCATCAAGGGCACCGAGGTCACCGCCCAGGCTTGCGGCACCAGCCAGTTCCACGCGCCCGAAATCAGCCGGTTGAACCAGGAATTGGCCCCCATCAGCCCCATCCACGCATAGACCCTGAGCAGGAACGAGGTCCAAAACGGCAGGATCACCAGCATCAGCAGGATGTTCCGCCAGCCCTTTTCCACCCGCGTCAGGCCCAAGGCCATCGGATAGCCCACGGCCAGACACAAGACCATCGCCACCGCCGCATTGAGAAGCGAGGTCACAAAGGCCCTGATATACAGCGCATCGGTGAAGAGCCGCGCATAGCCGGTCAGGTTGAAGATCGGGTTCTCGCCGCCATAGCCAAAAGGGGGTGCGGTGGAGGTACGGGTGGCAAAACTCATCGCCACCACGATCAGGAAGGGGATCAGGAAGAAGACCAGCAGCCAGACATAGGGCGCCCCGATGATGATGTCCGACCAGCCGCGACGGTGAAACCAGCGACCCATCGCCTACTCCGTCAGCAAAATGGCAGAGGCGGGGGCAAAGGTCAGCCAGACCTTGTCATACCAGTCGGCCAGCCGGTCCTTCTCGGCCCCGCGATTGGCGTTGACGGCATGGACCGACACCAGTTGGCCCGAGGGCAGGGCGATGCGGTACAGGCTGTCCTTGCCGAAATAGGCGAGGTCCTTGACCTCTCCGGCAATGACATTGGCCCCCTCCACCGGGGCGCGGTGAATGGTGATCTTCTCGGGCCGCAGCGCCAGCGTCACGGTCTGCCCGACCGCCAGCCCTTCAATGAACCGCGCCTGAACCTGTTGCCCCAAGGCGGGGACATCGACCGTGATGACCTCGCCGATGGAGACGACCTTCGCCTCCCACGCATTGATCGAGCCCAGAAAGTTCGCGACAAACCGCGAGTTGGGGAATTCATAGACAGACCCCGGCTTGCCCACCTGTTTGACCACGCCCTGATCCATCACGGCAATGCGGTCCGACAGGGTCATCGCCTCTTCCTGATCATGGGTCACGACGATGAAAGTCACCCC
Organism: Paracoccaceae bacterium; assembly: GCA_947371955.1. Classification (GTDB taxonomy): domain Bacteria; phylum Pseudomonadota; class Alphaproteobacteria; order Rhodobacterales; family Rhodobacteraceae; genus Stagnihabitans. The sequence goes on from CANBRQ010000103.1 coordinate 7,039, forward strand.
GGTACGTTCCTGGATGCTCATCAATTCAAACTGCGTATGTTCGCGCAGTTTCTTGTCAAGTGCCGCCAAAGGCTCGTCCAGCAACAACAATTTCGGTTGTCGGGCCAAAGCCCGGGCCAAGGCCACCCGCTGCCGCTGACCGCCCGAAATCTGATGTGGCTTGCGGGTCGCGAACTGCGTCAACTGCACCAGATCGAGCATCTGGCGCACCCGGTCCTGCCGCTCGGACGCGCTCATCTTCTCATGCTTCAGCCCGTAGCCCACGTTCTTTTCCACCGACATATGCGGAAACAAGGCGTAGCTTTGGAACATCATATGCACCGGACGCTCCCACGGCGGGACCGCGCCCATATCCACCCCGTCGATGAAGATCTTGCCAGCGGTTGGCGCCTCGAACCCTGCCAGCATCCGCAGCAAGGTGGTCTTGCCGCAGCCCGAGCCACCCAAAAGCGAGAAGATCTCGCCCTTGGCCACCTCCAGGCTCACGTTCTTGACGGCCTGAAACGTCCCGAAGGATTTTGACACGCCTTCGATGCGGACCAAGGGTTCTGTCACGTCAACCTGCCTTGATCTCTGCCCAGGCGCGGGTCAGGTCGCGTTCCTGCTCTTCGGTCTGTGGTTTGGGCGTGTACATTCGGGAGAGAGTCTCGGCATCGGGATAGATCGCGGGGTCGGCGGCGATGGCCGGGTCAACCAGCGGCGTGGCCGCCTTGTTGGCATTGGCATAGCCGGTGAAATTGGTGCATTTCGCAATCACCTCGGGCCGCAGCATGTAGTCAAGGAAGGTATAGGCATTGTCGACGTTCTGCGCATCGGCGGGCACGCACCACAGGTCAAACCACGCCGGAACCCCGGTTTTCGGCACGAAATACTTCAGGTTCAGATCGATCCCGGCATCCTTCGCCCGTGCCTTGGCAACCGCATAGTCACCCGACCACGAATTGGCCACGCAAAGTTCCTTGTTGGGCAGGGCGGTGATGTAGTTGGTGTTGTCAAAAGTCGTCACATATTGCCGGATCGGTTTGAATGCTTCGACCATCTTGGCATAATCGTCCGGCCCCGCGTTCGACGGGTCGATCCCGAGCCAGGACAGCACCATGAAGCCGATGTCCTGCGGGCTGTCCAAAAGGCTGATCCCGCAATCGGCCAGCTTCGCCGCATTCTCGGGCTTGAAGATCGTGTCCATGCTGGACAGGTCGGCGTCGGGCAGCCGTTCCTTGATCATGTCCATGTTATAGGCAAACCCCACGGTGCCCCATGTATAGGGCACCCCGTAGGAATTGCCCGGATCAAAGCCCTCGTCGATCTTTACGATCGCCGGATCCAGGTTGCCCCAGTTCTTCAGCCGGCTGTGATCCAGCTTCTGATAGATCCCCGCCTTGATGAACTGTGGCAGAGCCAGCCCGGAATGGATCACCCCGTCATAACCGCTTGATCCCGCCAGCATCTTGGCCTGCATCTCTTCGGCAGATGCATAAAGGTCATAAACCACCGAGATCCCGGTTTCGGTCTGGAAATCCTCGATCGTCGTCTCGCCGATGTAATCCGACCAATTGTACAGGTTCAGATTGCCAGAGCCCGCATAGGACGGTCGCACCCAAGGTGCGGCCATGCCTGCGCCAAGCCCAGCCAGAAGCCGGCGGCGTGTAAGTGCCATGATAATCTCCCCGTTGCTGGCCTTTGGCCTGATTTTGATTAAGCCTGCGATATCGTGCTGCCGCTGCCAAGCATTTCCTTGTTGATCACGGCGATTTGCTGTTCTTCCGGTGCCTGAGGCAGCGTCATGACCGGCAGAAGACTGCGCAGGCCGTCGTGATGGCGGCGCACACCGTATTCCAGATCGGACAGATGGAAGCCCTCGAACGCGGTGGATTTCATCGACTCGTTTGACCAGATCGACAGCTGCTGATCCTCGGCCGAGGTTTCCCGGTCGATCCGGTAGGCGAGGTAGCGGGCCACGCGCTGAGCCCGTGTTTCATTGCGCCGCCGGTAGAGCCGCCCGGTGACCCGGGTCAGGCCGGGGGAAATCGGAATTTCCTGATAGAACTGAACGGCTTCCGGGGTGAACGAAAACACCGCATTGGGCCAGAGGCCGTAATAGCTCCACGCCTTTTGCAGATGCTTGGGCAGGTGCGGCGCGTCCGGGGCCAGCTTGACATAGTTCTTCACCGACCAAAGCCGCCCCGGCGCATCGCCGAAATAACCCAAGCTGACCGAAAGCCCGCCCTCCAGCGTGTGATCACGGTAGGTGCGGCCATAAAGGTCCTGCAAGCCGGGATGGGCCATCGCCACATGATAGCCCTCGTTGTCGACATCGCGCACCGATTTCCAGTTGACCGGCAGATCCGTCGCCCAGTTCGGCATGGGCACCGGCAGGATGTTCTCCAGATCATAGGCCGCGAAATCGGCGTCATAGGGGGCAAGCAGGTCCGCCACCGAGGGCTGTGGGCCGGGATGGAAGCGGATGAAGAGGAAGCCGTGGAAGACCTCCAACTCCACCGGCTTCAGGCCAAACTGGCTGCGGTCAAGCTGGCCGAAGCTGGTGGGCTGCGCCGCACCCCGCAAGCTGCCGTCGGTGTTGTAGACCCAGCCGTGAAAGGGGCAAACCATCGCCCCCTTGCAATGGCCCTGCGCCCCGTCCACCACCCGCGCACCACGATGCCGGCAGAGGTTGTGGAACGCCCTTATGATCCCATCCTGCCCCCGCATCACCAGCCCGCGCTCGCCCAGCATGTCAAACGACAGCCAGTCCCCCGGTGCCGGAATGTCTGAGGTATGACCCGCAAGCTGCCAGGTTTTCAGGAAAATCTCCTCCTTCTCCAGCGCAAACATCGCGTGCGAGTGATAGGTCCAGGCAGGCAGCCCGCTGCGGTCCCACTGGTTGGGCACGGGCACGGTGCGGAAGGGAAGGTCGTTCATTGGTCCTCCATCTGGGCCAGAACCCATTGGTGAAAGCGGTGGATTTCATATTCCTGCGGCATCAACCGCCCACGGGTGAAAGCCGGTGAGGCCAGCCCGCGCTGGTTCATCTCGGCGGCGTCGCCGTCCTGATCCAGCACCAGCGACGCGAAACTGGCGACCCCGGCGGCGCTGAACCCCGGTTGGGCGAGAGTTTCGGGGCTGAAGTACCATTCTGCCACCAGCCTTGTCTGCGTGGCGCTGACGGGCTCCAGCCATACCGCCCGCACGTAGTCGACATGGGCGACGACATATCCCGTGGGCCAGATCGTGGCGAAATTCGCCCCCACCAGCCTTTGCCGGTCGGTCAACCCGTCAAACACCGGCCCACAGGGCGCCCCCGAGGGCGTCCAGGTCTGCGCCCCCGCCTTCAGCCGAGTTCCGGTTTCGGAAGGTTCAGGAACCTCCTCCAACGCCATGATTCCCTTGGCATAAACCGGAACCATGTCGCACAGTTCCGGATGGATGCCGGGGCAATGCAGGCATTCGGAGTAGTTCTCCCAGAAGACCTTCCAGTTGCAGTTCAACAGGCGTTCATGCCGATGCCCGGTGACAAGGCTGTCCATCGGCCAGTTGTCCAAAGCCTCCACGCCAACATCCGGCAGCAAAGGCCCCGTGGCAGACAGATTGACGAACAAAAGCCCATTCCAAACCAAATGAGAAACCGGCAGCAAACCATTCTGTTCCTTGACGAAATCCTCTGTCGGCGTGGCATGGCCCACCGAGACCAATCGCCCGTCAGTGGCATAGGCCCAAGCGTGGTAAGGGCAGGTGATCAGCCGGCCGATCTCCCGCTCACCCTTGCAAAGTTCCGCCCCACGATGGCGGCAGACGTTGTGAAAGGCTGAAACCAACCCCTCTGCATCGCGCGCAATCAGCACCGGAACCCCCGCCACCGTCACCGCCCGCATCCGCCCCTTGGGCAAGTCGGCTACCCGCCCCAGCATCACCCAATTCCGTGCCCAGACCGTCGCCTGCTCCCGCGCAAACCAGTCGGCCGAGACATAGGCCACCCGCGGAAGGCCTTCCGGGCAACGGTCCAGCAGCGGAGATGTGATCATCAGAACCTCTCCGGCGGTGTGGCGCGCTTGCGGGCGGGGTTGAAGAAGGGGCGTTCGACCGCCGTCACTGGCAGCATCAGCTTGGCATATTGCAACTCGCGCTCGGCATAGATTTCCACCCAGACATCATGCCCCCGCGCATGGCGCGCCTGAACCTCGGCCAAGGCAATCGAGCTTTTGGTGATGGGCGACCAGACGGCCGAGGTGACATGGCCCACCTCATGCTTCCGCAGGTGATACAACAGCGCCCCTTCGGCCGCCACATTGCCCGGAATGTCCAACCCCACCCGCGCCCACCGCGACCCGGTCTCGCGTTCCCGCAGAAGCGCGCGTCGTCCGGTAAACGGCCCCTTGTCAAAGTCCACCATCCAGCCAAAGCCCAGTTCAAACGGCGACCGCGCCCGGTGCTCGCGCAGCGCATGATGCGCCGGGATGAAGTCCAGGGTGGCAATCAGAAACCCCGCCTCGATCCGCGCGATGTTCAAGGCATCGCTGCCGGCGGGCCGCAGGCCGTAAGCAGCGCCCGCCTCGATCAACCGGTCCCACAGCGTCAGCGCATGGTCCGGCGTCACCCACAGTTCATAGCCCAAATCGCCGGTGAATCCGGTGCGCGAGATCATCACCTGACCCGCCCCAAGCGGCAGATGGGTCAGGCGGAAGGGCTTGAGGCTGGAGACCTCAAGCCCGGCCTTGGCCAGAATGGTCGCAGCCAGCGGACCTTGCAGCGACAGTCCGGCAAGATCGGTTGTCTGATCCTCGACGCGAACATCGAAGCCCATGGCGGAATCCAGCAGCCAGGGCATGTGGCGCTCCTGACAGAACAGCAGGAACTCTTGGGGGCCAAGCCGGAACAGGGTGCCGTCATCCAGCACCTTGCCCGCGTCATCGCACCAGAGCGAGTATTGCACCCCGCCGACCGAATGTTTCCTGAGATGCCGGAGCATTAGACGCTGAAGATAATCCTCCGCCTCAACTCCGCTGATCCGGTATTTCGTCATCGGACAAAGGTCGTAGAGCATGGCGGTGTTGCGGATGGCGGCATATTCCATTTCCGTATCGCCATAGCATAAGGCCGTCCGATACCCCGCCCAAGCCCCGAAGCGCATCAGTTTGTTGAGCGGTTCTGTGCGCGGCGCGAAAGCGGTGGGCAGCAAAGGGGTCAGATCAAACCGCAGGGTCATAGCGTCCGCTCCATCGCTTCCGCCGCGTTCCAGCCGGATGAACCCGTGATGCCACCGCCCGGATGGCTGCCCGCACCGGCCAGCCACAGCCCGTCAAGGGGCGTCTGGTACTGCGACAGGTCGCGCAGCGGGCGCAGGAACAGCATCTGCTCCACCGCCAGTTCCGCATGATGCCAGTTGCCGCCGGGATTGCCGTACAGCGTCGCCACGTCCTGCGGCATCAGCAGGTCCTGATGCAGGATCAGGGCGCGCAGGCCGGGGATATGGGTTTCCAGCACGCGAAGGGTGTTCTCCAGCATCTGCGCCCGTGCTTGGTCGGGGTTCTCCGGTGCATGGGGGGCGAACTGGACGTTGGCCGTCAGGATATGGTGGCTATCGGTGCGGGGATCGAGGGTGGTGGGGATATAGGCCTCCAGCACCGGAGCGTCGGGGACTTGGCCGTACTTGACCGGGTTGAAGGCGTTCTCCACGGCGGTGACAGAGGGCGCGATGATCAGGCGGTTTCCGGGATTGTCCAGCTTCGGCAAGGCCTTGAGCGCCAGAGTTAAACTTGCGGTGCCGCCCCGGCTGTGGATATGGCCTGCGCGGGTGTAAAGGCCTGCATCCAGCGCGCGGGGACCGACAAGAGTTCGCAGCGTCAGGCCGGGGTGCAAGGTGGAAACGACGGCTTGCGCGGTCAGGGTTTCTCCGTCGGTCAATTGCACACCGGTGGCGCGGTCGTCCTTTGTCAGGATGCGCGTGACTTTGGCGTTCTGCCGGATCGTGACGCCTGCCGCAACGGCGGCTTTGGCCATGGCGGCGGCCAGAGCTTGCATGCCGCCTTTGGGTGCCAAGGGGTCGGGGCCGATGGCGAGGTGATTTAGAAGCAGAATCAGAGAGTTGGGCGATCTTGGGCCGAGCCATGACCCAAGGGTCGCCTCGAAGGCGAGGAAGCCTTGCAGGCGTGTGTCGGTCAGGTCGTCCTCGGCCACATCCGCCGCGTTGATCAGCAGCATCCGCAGGAGTTCGCGGAATTCGGTCTTGCCCAATGCGCGGATGCCGAGGCCGAGGCGCGAGAGGGTCAGCCAGTCGTTGCCTTTGCCCAAGCGCGGCGGCGGCAGGGCCCGGAAGGGGGCGAGGACGCGGGCGAAGTGGGTCAGGCGGTCGTGAAGTCTAGCGTATTCAGTGTCTTGCGAGGAGGTCTTGCCACGGCTGACCGTAATCGGATTGGCGCCGAGGAGGGTGGTTTGCAGGGTTTGGAAGCTTAATCCGTGGCGTTCGAGGTTCATGCCTTTGGCGACGCGGGCGTCGATGCCTCGGGTCAGATGCGCGAGGGACGTGGTGAAGCCGGGGGCGAATTCCCTTGGGGATGCGCCTCCGCCGGGGGTGGAGAGGGAGTCGAGCAGGGTTACCTTGGCGCCCTTCTGGGCCAACCGTGTGGCGCAGGCGAGGCCGTTGGGGCCGGAGCCTATGACGATCACCTCAGAGGACGGCATAGGCATCGCTCATCCCTCCGGGCAGCTTGGCATCCAGCAGGATTTCAGCGGCGGCATTGCGGCCGGGGGCACCCATGACGCCGCCGCCGGGGTGGGTGGCGGACCCGCACATCCAGAGGTTCTTGATGGGGGATTTGTATTGTGCGTAACCCGGGACGGGGCGGTTGAAGAGCAGTTGATCGAAGGTCAGTTCGCCCTGGAAGATGTTGCCCTCGGTCAGGCCGACCTCGGCTTCCAGTTCGCGTGGTGTGCGAACTTCGACATGTAACACCTTGTTTTGGAAACCAGGCGCGTAGGCTTCGATCTGGTTGAGGCATGTGTCGCGCAAGGCGTCGCGGTCGGCGTCGGTCCAGTCGTTTCCTGCGATCTTCGGGGGAGCATATTGAACGAAGCAGGACATGAAGTGTTTGCCGGTGGGCACCATGGTCGGGTCGATCATGGTGGGGATCATGCAGTCCTGAAACGGATCGCGAGAGAAGTGGCCGGACTTCCAGTCGTCATAGCCGCGCTCCATTCTCGCGATGCTATCGGTGAAGTGGAGATCACCTTTGATGTTGGGCGCTCCCTCCGGCAGGGCCGGGAAGACGGGGGCGGCATCCAATGCGATGTTCAGTTTAGCCGAACTTCCCCGCGTCTTGAACTTCTTGACCGAGGCCACGAAGTCGGCGGGCAGGTCGTACTCCTTGACCGTCTTCAGGAAGGTGCGCTTGGCGTCCATGTTGGAAATGACGCGGGTGGCATGGATTTCCTCCCCATTGGCCAGCACGACACCGGTGGTGCGGCCGTTCTTGACGAGGATTTCAGCGACGGGCGCTTCTGTCCGGACTTCGCCCCCGGCGGCGCGGAGGCTGGCGGTCAGGGCCTTGGTGATCGACCCCATGCCGCCACGGGCGAAACCCCATGCGCCGACGTTGCCGTCAACGTCGCCCATGTAGTGGTGGAGGAGGACGTAGGCTGAACCGGGGCTCATGGGGCCGAGGGCGGTGCCGATGATCGCACTGACGGCGAGGTAGCCTTTGATCACCGGATTCTCGAAATATTCGTCGAGGAAGTCCGAGATCGACATGGTCCAGAAGCGGACCATCTCGGCGCGTTGCTCTTCGCTGAGGGCGCCGATCTGTTTGCCCAACCAGAGCAGTTCCATGATGTCGCGGGGGCGGAAGGAGGATGGGTCTGGCGGCGTGCGCAACAGCATCGGGCGGATGAAGCGGCAGTAGCGCTGGATGTCGCGGGAATAGAGGTCGTAGGCCTCGGCATCCCTCGCCGAGTGGCGGGCGAATTCCCGGCGGTTGGCGTCATGGTCGCGGAACATGCCGAGGTAGCCGCCGGCTTCCGTGAAGACCGCGCCGCCCTCGTAGGGCAGGATCTGGAGGCCGTGTTTGGGGAGTTCCAAGTCCCGCATGATCTCGGGCCGGAAGAGGGAGCTTACGTAGGAGCAGTTGGAATAGGTGAAGCCGGGGTACAATTCGCGGGAAACCGCAGCGCCACCCACCCAGTCGTTCTTTTCCACGACGCAAACCTTCAGACCCGCGCGTGCGAGGTAGCAGGCGGTGACGAGGCCATTGTG
>CANBRQ010000104.1 GCA_947371955.1 Paracoccaceae bacterium
TTCAGGGCCGCGCCATGACCGCCATCTCGACCATCCGCAACCTCGGCCCCGCGACCGAGGCGCAATTCGCCAAGGCCGGCATCACCACGGCCGAAGAATTGCACGACATGGGCGCGGACGAGGCCTATCGTCGCTGCCTTCTGTCCCGCACCCCGCCGCATTTCATCGGCTATTACGTGCTGGTGATGGCGCTGCAGGGCCGCCCGTGGAACGACTGCAAGGGCGACGAGAAAAAGGCGCTGCGGGTCCGTTTTGACGCGCTTGTGGCCCAGACCCATGCAAAAGGCCGCTCCGAACTGGAAGCGGCCCTTGATTTTCTGGGGGTTGTCAAACCCGACGCGGTCAAGCGTTGAAGATCAGCCGACCAGTTCAAGGCCCGAGAAGAAGAAGCTGATCTCGCGCGCAGCCGCAGCGGCCGAATCCGACCCGTGGACCGAGTTTTCGCCCTTGGACAGCGCGAAGTCCTTGCGGATCGTGCCTTCGGCAGCGGCGGCGGGGTCGGTAGCACCCATGACTTCGCGGTTCTTCAGAATGGCGTTCTCGCCTTCCAGAACCTGCACGACGACCGGCTCGGAGGCCATGAAAGCCACCAGTTCGCCGTAGAAGCCGCGCTCTTTGTGCTCGGCATAGAACTCGCCGGCGGTCGCAGCCGTCAGCTGGATGCGCTTGGAGGCGACGACGCGAAGGCCCGCATCCTCGAACTTGGCAACGATCTTGCCGGTCAGGTTGCGGCGGGTGGCATCGGGCTTGATGATGGAAAGCGTGCGTTCAGTGGCCATGTCTTGACTCCAAAGGACAGGGCGCAGAACCTCTGTTCCGCGCCGGGAAGGATGGGCGGGCGTCTAGCATGACGGCCCTTCCTTGAAAAGCAGCAATCCCGCGCCGCAGGACCTGATTGCAGGAGAGGCTATGAGCAAACCACCCTTCACCCTCGTGGGCATCGACCATGTGGTCTTTCTCGTCGATGACATGGCCAAAGCCATGAAATTCTATGCCGAGGTGCTGGGCTCGGTACCCGGCTACACCTACCCTGCGCTGGGGATGGAGCAGGTCTGGTGCGGCTCTGCCCTGATCGTGCTGTGGGACACCACCCACCCCGGTGCCGCCTCTGCGGTTCCGCCCGTAGCCGGTGGCCGCAACGTCGACCACGTTTGCATTGCCACCTCGCCCTTCGCCCATGACGCCATGCGCGCCCACCTTGCGGCGCATGGTGTGGCCATCGAGCGCGAGGCGATGCACGGTGGCGCCCGTGGCATGGGCCACAGCTTTTACATCCGCGACCCCTTCGGCAACAAGTTGGAGATCAAGGGGCCGGCCGAATATCCCGACGGTCGGTAGAAGGTAGGATGGGCGATCCGCCCATCCTTGAAACGCATCAGACCAGATCGAAATTCGCCGCCGTCAGCGCCGCCACGCCCTTCAACACGCAGACCGCCACCATCGCATCGCTGCCGGTGCCATCGTCATCCCAGTAAAGCGTGTGGTTGAACTGCCGGTAGACAAAGCTTCCGACCGCCTCGGTCGCATGCGTGCCATTCACCAGATGCAAGTCCGTCGACGCGCCCCAATTTGACGTGAAGATTTGCAGCCTGTCCTGATTGGCCCCGGCTCCGGCATGGAAATCTGTAATCACATCGCCATCACCAAATTGGGACAATTGTTCGAACTGGAAAAAGTCCGCCCCACCCGCCCCGGTCATGGTATCAGCGCCATCCATCCCCGTAATCCAGTTCTGCCCGGCCGATCCCTTGATCCGGTCACTCTGGTCACTGCCATTGATATTCTCGATCGAGACGGCTTCCTCCACATTGCCGTAGCCGTCGTTCTGAATCCGGCCCGTGGCGCGGGTCAAATCCACCACAATCCCGGTCTGCGCCTGATCCGAGAAGCGCCACGAGAAGAAGATCCAATCCGCTCCGCCGCCACCATTATAGCTGTCCTTGCCCTCACCGCCGGCAAAGTTGTTCTGCCCCTTAGCCCCGATGAACACGTCGTCAAACCGGGTGCCGGCGATGTTCTCGATGCTGTAAAGTTGGTCGGTATTGCCGAAGCCGTCGGTCGCATGGGCCGGTGCCCCGGCACTGCCGATGCCGACGCGCAGATCAGCGGTGATGCCGAACATGCCGCCGAACGAGGCGTCCTGATCGTAAACCACCCAGTCATTGCCGCCGCCGCCGTAGAACACGTCATTGCCGCGCAATCCGGCAAACCGGTTCTCCACATCATTGCCATAGAACGTATCACGCGTCACGGAGCCGATGAAGAACTCGACATCAAAGACATGGTCCGTAAAGCCCCAGCAATCGACAACCGTGTGCAGATCCATCCGCACCGTGATGCCCTGCGAAATCCCTGCGCCCACAATTTCAGTTGTCAGACCAAAGGCATAGGTATCAAACCCATCGCCGCCGTTGATCGTGTCACTGCCCATGCTGCCATTGACGTAATCATCGCCCGCCAGCATGTTGTAAACATCATTGCCGCCATCATGGCCGACGAGACCCCGGTAATCACTGCCACTCGTGCCATTGATCACATCATTGCCAGACATCAGGTTTGACCAGGCATTCATCCATTGCGACCCGCTGTGAAAGCCCGGCGTGTCGTAGCCGAATGCGTTGGACCAGAACAAGGAAAAGTCGCTGGCGAGACTGCCCGGAGCCAGCCCCGAAACCGACAGGACGGTGTGCCCATCCTTATCAGTGATGGTCAGCCCCGTCATGTCGCCTTCAACCGGGATATTGTTCACATAATTGAAGCCGGTGCCGATGATACTGATGACGTAACCCGCAAATGGGCTGCTGGCCCCCAGCGTCACCGTCATATCGGTGCCATGCCCGTTCCAGCTGGCATCGCCGCCTCCGGCATTCAGCAGATCCCCCTGCCAATTGTGCAGGTTTGCGAAATATGTGGTAAAGTCTATGGTAGCCATCTGATCCCCCCGGATTTTTCAGCAGGCAGTGTATAAATCATCGGCAATTCAATCAGGGCTGTTCCGCCCTTTCCATCAACCTAGCAGATTTATACCGAAATAGCTGAAAATTAGAATGCGCCTTTCCAATGGCTTGACAAGATCACCTCTGCGCTGTGCCGGGGCCCCCCGTGCGGATTTAAAGATGTCATCCTGCGTGGTCAGGGCATTGAATGGTCGGGACTTAAGAAATGCCATCTGCCCTTCTGACGGCTCATGTCCGTGCATCAATTGAAAACCCGCTAGGCCACTCAAGTTGACAAAGGGTTAACGTTTTTCCCAAAATATTTTATATTCATAGGCTTACCATGCATTGCACGCGTGCAATCACCTGAATTTCACATGGCCCGCCCCCTGCAAGGCCGCTTGACCCCGCCGCCCGCTTAGGGCACTCCCCCTCCCATGCTGAAAATCGAGAACATCACCTATTCCGTCGAAGGCCGCCCCCTGTTCGAGGGCGCCTCTGCCACCATTCCTACCGGCCACAAGGTCGGCATCGTGGGGCGCAACGGCGCGGGCAAGACCACGTTGTTCCGGATCATCAAGGGCGAACTGGCGCTGGAAGGCGGCATCATCTCGATGCCCAACCGCGCGCGGATCGGGGGCGTGGCCCAAGAGGTGCCGGGGTCGGATGTCTCGCTGATCGACACGGTCCTGTCCTCGGACACCGAACGCGCGGCCCTCATGCTAGAGGCCGAGACCGCCCACGACGCCAACCGCATCGCCGACATCCAAGCCCGCCTGAACGACATCGACGCCTGGAGCGCCGAAGCCCGCGCCGCCTCGATCCTGCGCGGCCTTGGGTTTGAACCCGAGGCGCAGCGGCGGCCTTGTTCCGACTTCTCAGGCGGCTGGCGGATGCGCGTGGCTTTGGCGGGGGTGCTGTTCTCACAGCCCGACTACCTCCTCCTCGACGAGCCGACCAACTACCTCGACCTTGAAGGCGCGCTCTGGCTGGAAAGCTATCTGCAGAAATACCCCCACACGGTCATCATCATCAGCCACGACCGCGGCCTGCTGAACCGGGCCGTAGGCGCGATCCTGCATCTGGATCAGAAGAAGCTAACCCTGTGGAACGGCCCCTACGACCAGTTCGCCCGCCAGCTGGCCGAACGGCGCGCCAATCAGGCCGCCGAGGCGCGCAAGCAAGACACCCGTCGCGCCCATCTGCAAAGCTTCGTTGACCGCTTCAAGGCCAAGGCCTCGAAGGCCGCCCAGGCACAGTCCCGCGTCAAGATGCTGGAGAAGATGACGCTGATCACGCCGCCCGAAGAGGCAAAGGCCGTGGTCTTCACCTTCCCGGAACCGGAAGAACTTGCGCCGCCGATCATCAACATGGACGCCTGCGCCGTGGGCTACGGTGGCCCGCCGATCCTGAAGAAGCTGAACCTGCGGATCGACCAAGACGACCGGATCGCTTTGCTTGGCCGCAACGGGCAGGGCAAATCGACGTTGTCCAAGCTCTTGGCCGGGAAACTCGCCGCCTCGGAGGGCAAGATCACCCGCTCCTCCAAGCTGCGGATCGGTTACTTCGCCCAGCATCAGGTCGATGAACTCCACATCGACGAGACCCCCCTGCAGCACATCCAGCGCGTCAAACCGCTGGAACAGCAGGCCCGCCTCCGCGCCCGTCTGGCGGGTTTCGGCCTCGGCCCCGATCAGGCGGAAACCGCCGTGGGCCGCCTGTCTGGCGGCCAGAAGGCGCGTCTGTCCTTGCTGCTGGCCACCATCGAAGCCCCGCACCTTCTGATCCTCGACGAACCGACCAACCACCTCGACATCGAAAGCCGCGAGGCTTTGGTGGAAGCCTTGACCCAGTACAAAGGCGCCGTCGTCCTCGTCAGCCACGACATGCACCTTCTGGGGCTGGTGGCCGACCGGCTTTGGCTGGTCAAGAACGGCGCGGTAACACCCTATACCGACGACCTTGAAGCCTATCGCAAGCAGCTTCTGGCAGGCGACGAGACGGAAAAACCCGCTGCCAAGCCGGTTGAAAAGCCCAAGAAACTCTCCCGCGACGAGGTGCTGGCCCTGCGCACCGAGGTGCGCAAATGCGAGGAGCGGCTCTCCAAGCTGAACGACATGCGCGACAAGCTTGCCAAGAAACTGGCCGACCCGGAACTCTACGAAGCCGCCCGCATTGGTGAGCTTGAGACCTGGAACAAGAAATACGCCGAAGTGATGGATGCCCTCGATCGGGCAGAAGCCATGTGGCTTGCCGCCACCGAAAAGCTGGAGACGGCGCAGGCCGCGTGATGCCATTGACCGGGGCAGATAAAACCCCGAAGGTTCGGCCATGAGCCCCTTCCTGATCACCGCCTTTGCCACGCTGTTCGTGGTCATCGACCCGCCCGGGTTGGTGCCCATGTACATTGCCCTGACCCAAGGCATGCAGCCCACGCGCCGCACCGCCATGGCGCGGCGGGCCTGTGTCATTGCGTTTGTTCTGCTGACGCTGTTCGGCTTGTTCGGCGAGACGCTCTTGAACTTCATAGGCATCTCGATGCCCGCCTTCCGCATTGCCGGGGGCATGCTGCTGTTCCTGACGGCCATCGACATGCTGTTTGAACGCCGCACCAAGCAACGCGAGGGCGAGCACGCCGACCCAGAGCATGACCCTTCTGTCTTTCCCCTCGCCACGCCCTTGATTGCCGGGCCGGGGGCGATTGCCTCGATGATCCTGCTGATGGGCCAAGCCGGGCCGCGCTGGGTGGCCAAGCTGGAGGTTCTGGGGTTGCTGGGGGCCATGATCGCCATAACCTTCCTGTTCCTGCTGGCCGCCCCGCCGATTGAAAAGCTGCTGGGCCGCACTGGAACCATCGTGATCACGCGGCTTTTGGGGATGCTGCTGGCTGCGTTGGCGGTGCAATTCGTGATCGACGGCATCAAGGGCGCGGGGCTCTTGCATTTCGGCTTGGTGGCCAATGCCGGACGATAGCACGATGCGGCTGGTCTATGTCGGCATGCTGGTCGTGGCCCTGTCGGGCTGGGCCTTCATGGAACTGCGCCGGAACTTTGGCCGCACGCTGAAGATGGTCGCGGCCTGGGTGATGATCTTTGTCGGCCTAATGGCGGTTTACGGGTTGTGGGGCGACATTCAGCGCGGCATGCGCCCCGCGCAGCAGGTGGGAACCGAGGAGGTCACCCTGCCCCGCGCGCAGGACGGCCATTACTACGCGCAGGTTTCGGTGGGCGGCAAGGTGCTGACCTTCATGGTCGACACCGGTGCCTCTGACGTCGTGCTGACCCCGTCGGACGCAAGCAAGGTCGGGATCGCCCCGGGGTCGCTGGTCTATATCGGTCAGGCCTCCACCGCCAACGGCGTGGTGCGCACGGCGCGGGTGACCCTGCCCAACGTCAGCTTCGGGCCTTTCCAGGATGACGCCCTGCGCGCTTCGGTCAACGAGGCGCCGATGGACATATCCTTGTTGGGCATGTCTTATCTGGGCCAGTTCCAGATCACGATTGCCGGAGACAAGATGGTGCTGCGCCGTTAAGCGCGCCTTCATCCCGGCCCGGATCCACCGGGGACGCCCAAGAATTTTCGCCGAAAATTCTTGGGGTGCTATGGAGGGACAACATGCGGTCTTACGGCATCAGCAGCCAATCCTGCACCGAGGGCAGCAGGGGCCGAAAATAGGCGATGATCCGGCCCTCGGGCGGGGCACTGGCCGCCTCGGCCCAAGCGGCCACGCCGTGCAGGGTCAGGCGGTGCAGCAAAGTCGCCTCACCCGGGCGGGTGGGCAGTTCGATGCGGGGACAGCTGGCGAAGATCTGGCGGCGGGCGGCTGCATAGGCCTCGGTCAGGTCGATATCGCCCCAAGTCGGAGGGGGATGCGGCGACAGAGCGGCCAGCAAGGCCTTGCGCAGCATCTCATGGCTGCCCTCCCACACGACCAGCGGCGAGCCGGTGCTGTCGTTCAGCGGAAGGCCCAAGATCCAGCCATGCGGCTCTTTCACCATGCGGTGACGGTCGGGGCCAATGGGCAAAAGGCCGTCAAGATGGGCGGCATCGCGGTTGCGGCGGAACGCGAAGGCCTGCGCGGATTCGTCCGGTGACGGTTGCGGATAGCCGGGAAAGACCGTGGAAAGCTGCGCCCGGTGCAGGGGTTCCGGCGCAAGGCCCAGATCGGCCCATGGCAAGTCCACGCCCCCGACCCTGCCCGAAGCCTCATTCGGCAAAAGGTCCAAGCCCACAGCCCAAGTGCCCCCAGATCGCAGAGGCTCGTCTGACGCTGTAAGGGCGGCACGGGCCAAAGGCAGCGCGGCGGCGGCCCAGGCCGCAAGCCCGGCCGAGGGCCCAATGCGCCGCCAGCCCGTCACCAGCCGACTGCCTTGCGCAGCATATTGGCCCCAACGATGGTGATGAAGATCGCAAAGGCCCGTTTCAGCGGTTTGGGGTCCATCGCATGGGCCAGCCTTACACCATAAGGCGTGGTCAGCAGCGTCATCGGGATGATGACCACGAAAGCAGGAAGGCTGACAGCCCCCACCGACAAGGGCGGCGCATCCGGTACCGACAGGAACAGAAAGCCAATCAGCGACGGCACCGAAATCAGCACACCGAACCCCGAAGCCGTCGCCACGGCCCGATGGATCGGCAATCCGTAAAGCGTCATCAAGGGCACGCCAAAGGTGCCGCCGCCAATTCCCATCAGGGTCGAGAAAAAGGCCAGCACGGTCGCCTCTACCCCACGCACCGGGTTTTCCGGCATCTGCGCCCCAAGCCGCCAGTCTGCCCGGCCAAAGGCCATATAGAGCCCCGCAATCATCGCCAAAGCCCCGAAGATTGCCTTCAGCGCGGTGGTGGACAGGTAATAGGCCGCCACCACCCCCAGCATCGACCCCAGCACCAGAAACGGCGCCCAGCTTTTCAGGATGCTCCAATCCACCGCACCCTTCTTGTTGTGCAACAAGACAGACCGCACCGAAGTCACCACGATCGTTGCCGCCGAAGTCCCGATGCAGACCTGCATCAGGTGGTCCGAGGCAAAGCCCAACTGCCCGAACAGATAGAAGAACGCCGGCACCAGCACGATGCCGCCACCTACGCCCAACAGGCCCGCGATCACGCCGGTCGCCGCCCCAATCGCCAGCAAAAGCGCCAGCATCGGCAGGAAAGTCGCATAGTCCATCATCACCCCGCCCAGACCCCGGCCCGAAACCGCGTTGAATTTACACCAGACTAGCCGCACCGCAGCAGAAGGGCCAGAGCATGGGTTGCCCTTGGCCGCTGTGAGCGCTACCTCTGCCGCATCCCGCGCGAAAGGTTATTCGATCATGTCCGGCTCTCTGGCCCGTCCAGCCCTGATTCTTGGGCTTCTCTCCTGCATCGGTCCTTTTGCGATCGACATGTATCTGCCCGCCATGCCGGTGATCGGTGACAGCCTTGGGGTGTCGCCGCAGATCATGCAAAGCACGATCACCGCCTATTTCGCCTCGTTCGGCATCGCGCAGATGTTCTACGGGCCATGGGCCGACCAATCGGGCCGCAAGCTGCCGCTTTACGCCGGGATCGCCATGTTCGTCCTTGGCACAGTGCTGTGCATGACTGCCACGTCTGCCACCGGCCTGATCGCCGGGCGCTTCGTGCAAGGCTTGGGCGGGGCGGCCCTTGGAGTCATCCCCCGCGCCATCGTGCGCGACATGATGACTGGTGCTGCGGCGACACGGATGATGTCGAAGCTGTTCCTGGTCTTCTCTGTCTCGCCCATGCTGGCGCCCCTCGCCGGGTCCGCGCTGCTGGTCGTGACCGGCTGGCGCGGGATCTTCGCGGCGCTGCTGGTCGCCTCGCTGGCCAGCCTTGCGCTTCTGACCTTCGGCCAGCCCGAGACTTTGGCCCATGAAAACCGCCGCCCCTTCAAGTTGAGCTTTCTTCTGAAGGGCTGCGCCGAGTTGTTCATGGACCGCAGCTTCCTGCTGCTGACCTTCATCGGCGCCTTCGGCTTCGGCAGCTTCTTCATCTTCTTGGCCTCCGCTTCTTACGTCTACCAGCAAGGCTTCGGCCTGTCGTCGACCGGCTTCTCGCTGGCCTTTGCTGCCAATGCGATGGCCTTCATCGGGGCGAGCCAAGGGGCCGGACGGGCCACGATGCGGTTCGGCTCCCTGCCGATGCTGAAATGGTCCAGCATCGGCTTCGCGCTGTGCACCTGCGGCCTCTTCGCGCTGGCGTTGATGGGGCTTGTCAACCTGTGGGTCTGCATCGTCGGTCTGGCCTTGGGCAACGCCTTCCTTGGCCTGATCATCCCGTCCACCATGGTGATGGCGCTGGATGATCAGGGCGACAAGGCCGGGCTTGCCTCATCCTTGGGCGGCACGCTGCAGATGGTGGCGGGCGGCGTGATGGTGGTCGCACTTGGCCCTTGGCTGGGCGCGAGCGCCACGCCGATGATCGGCGGCATCGCCTTTGCCGCGACCGTGACGCTGATCCTGACGCTGCTGGTCGCCCGCCCTCAAGCCGCCGAGCGCACACCCGCCTGAACCTGCGCCAAAGCCTCCAGCAGCAGATCCGTCCCGGCTCCGGGGCGGTTCGCCCCTTCCGACAGCACGCGCCGCCAGCCCCTTGCCCCCGGACGCCCGGTGAAAAGGCCCAGCATGTGCCGGGTGATCTGATGCAGCCGCCCGCCTTCTGCCAGATGCGCCTGAATGTAGGGCAGCATGGGGGTGACGACCTCAAACGCGTCCGGCGCGTAGTCTTCGCCCCAAAGCGCATCCGCCCCGATCAGGACCGAGGCCGGATCGTGATAGGCCGCCCGCCCCACCATAACGCCGTCCAGCCCCTGATCCAGAAGCCCCTGCGCCTGCTCCAAAGTGGTCACCCCGCCATTGAGGCAAATGGTCAGCTCCGGAAACTGCCGCTTCATCGCCAGCACCAAAGGATAATCCAGCGGCGGAATCTCGCGGTTTTCCTTGGGGCTTAGGCCCTGCAACCACGCCTTGCGGGCATGGATGATGAAATGGCGCACCCCGGCGTTCGCCACAGTCTCGATGAACCGGGGCAGCACCTCAGCCGGCACCTGATCATCCACCCCGATCCGGCATTTCACCGTCACCGGGGCCGAGGTCTCACCCTGCATCGCCGCCACGCATTCGGCAACCAAGGCGGGCCGCTCCATCAAGACCGCGCCAAAGCACCCCGACTGCACCCGATCCGACGGGCACCCGCAGTTGAGGTTCACCTCATCATAGCCATAGGGCAAAGCCGCCCGCACCGCCGCCGCCAGTTCGGCAGGGTCCGAGCCGCCCAGTTGCAGGGCCACCGGATGCTCGGCATCCGAATACCCCAGCAGCCGACCGCGATCGCCATGCACCACGGCGGGGGCCGTCACCATCTCGGTATACAGCATGGCCCGCCGTGTCATATGCCGGTGAAAAACCCGGCAATGACGGTCCGTCCAATCCATCATCGGGGCGACAGACAGGCGATGCGCCCCGAAAGGCGGGATCGCGGTCTGCGGTTGAGAAAAGCTCTGGCCCGTCACGTCTGGAATTCCTTGCGGCATTGCACCACAGCGCCCTTACCGCAAATCCGGTGCAGCGTCCAGAAAGCGCCCTCAAGGCAGCGTCACACCGTCGACCGTGGCAACACTCAGCCGGATGAAGTTCAGGGCCCTCGCCCGGTTGGCATCGGCCAAAGCGCCGCGCGCGTCCAGAAGGGTGCGCTCGGCCTCCAGCACTGACAGGAAATCTCCCTGTCCGATCTGGAAGCTGGACCGGGCGAGGTCCAGCGTCTGCACCGATATGCTCATCAGCCGCTCTTGTGCCGCCATGTTGCGGCCATCGCGGCCATAGGCGGCCAGAGCGTTCTGGATCTCCTCGACCGCGTTCAGCACCACGGCTTGCCAACCAAGTTGCGCCTGATTGGCCCGCGATTGCGCCGCCGAGATGTTGTTGCGCACCTTGCCGCCGGTAAACAGCGGCAGGCTTAGCGAAGGGCCGAAGGACTGCACGGTGGACAATTTGCCGCCGTCCACCCCAGAGGCGGTGATCGTCCCGCCCAAGGTCAGCGAAGGATACAGATCGGCCCGCGCCACCCCCACTGCGGCATAGGCCGAGGCGAGATTACGCTCGGCCACGATCACATCCGGCCTAAGTCGCAACACGTCGGCGGGCACGCCGACCGAGGCGCGGTAATGCGGCACCGGCTGGCCACCGCGTCGCAGGACGCCCGCAAGGCTGGCAGAGCTTTGCCCGGTCAACGTCGCCAGCCGGTTCAGCGCTTGGGCATAACCCACCTACAGCGCGGGCATCTGGGCATCAGCGATGGCAATCAACTGATCGGCGCGCAGCGTGTCCAGCTTGGTAGCCGCCCCTTCGGTGAAGGCGCTTTGCACCAGATCGGCGGTCTTGCGGCGGCTGGCCTTGCTTTCCTGCGTCAAAGCCATCCGGGTATGGTAGTATCGCAGATCGACATAGGCGCTCGCGACCTCTCCGGCCAAGGCAATCCGCGCGACATCGGCGCTGGCATAGGCCGCATCCAGTTGCGCGTGCGATCCGGCCTTGGTCGAGGCGACGCGGCCGAACAGATCCAGCACCCAGGACAGGTTGGTGCTGGCAGCCTCTACCGTGATCGAGGTGCCGCCAGTCGGGTCGGTCACCCCGGCATTGGCCGACAGCGCCACCTGCGGGCGGCCGGTGGCGGCAGCAAGGCCCGCATTGGCCTTGGCCTCTTGGATGCGCTCCACCGCTTGCTGCACGGTAAGGTTCTGCGCCAGACCCAGCGCCACCAACTGGTTCAGACCCGGATCGCGGAACGAAGTCCACCATTGCCGATCCGTCGCCTGCGCCGCCGCCGCACCCGCCCCGTCAAAGGCCACGGGCGCGACCAGCACCGGCGCCTGATAGGGCTGGCTTGAACAGGCCGCCATCAGCGATGCGAAGGCCAAGGACAGCGCCACTGGCTTTGCAGACCATATGGACGAGACGGAACGGCTTTGGATTTTCACGGTGGGGACACTCGATCTATGGCGGGACTGCGGAAATCTGGGCAGAAGCCAAAGCCTCCGTTCCCAGAACGGCACAGATGGCCATCCGGTTCCCTCTGTCGGGGAAAAGATCGCTTGGGTAGGCTCCGGCAGCGGTTCGCCCCTGCTGAAGCGCTGTCAGGTGCCGCGCCGATACGCGATCCGGCGGGCGAGCCAGCAGCCCAACAGCAGACCCACCAATGCGCCAGCCTCATCGCGCTGGACCTGCACCGTCCAGTCCCCGGGCGGCGAGGAATCCATCGACCGCCGGGTCGGAATCACCCAGATATCCTCGGCCACCGGATGCATCCGCTCCATCGGGCCTGCGCCCAAAAGGCCATCGAACGCCGCATAGGTACCGCCGTCACGCGTCTCAACGATCAGGCTCGCCTCCAGCTCGTCAGACCAGTAGCGCCCCGCCAGCGGTAGGGCATCGGCATGTTCCACCGGTGTCAGCGGGCGCGGCCTTACGGTCAGCGCCTCCGACGGGCGCAGCATCGTAAGCCCATCCGGCCCGCGTTGCACGCTGACGCCACCGCCTTGCGCCACGCCATCCGCCCCAAGCGTCAGACTGGCCGAGGTCGTGCCGTAGTGCAGCCGGATCGTCTTGGCCTCGGGCGCGGCGCGCAGGACCAACCCCTGCACCTCGTCCAGCCAAAGGCCCTGCCAGTCCGCCTGCGGCACCTGACCCGCTTCTGTCTTGTGGTCAAGCGCGGTTTCCACAAGCCCATAGGCGGCAGCCTGGGCGTCTGCCTCATGGTTGAAGATCACCACGACCGACAGACGCTCTGCGCCCACATGCAGCCGATGCGCCCGAAAGCCCCGCAGGGCGCCGCCATGGCCGGTGGTCTTGCGACCGGCCACAACGTCATGCTTCAGCCCGAAGCCATAGCTGGCGGCCGAGCCATCGTTGAACGTCGGCGGGGCCGACAGCCGGTTGTAAATCCCTTGGGGGTCGTCGCGGGTGGCGTCGATGAAAGCCTCCCACGCCAGCATGTCGTCCAGCGAGGCCGAGATCCCGGCATCGCCAATCCAGTAGATACCATTGTCTGCCGGCAGATAGCCCACATCGTCATTTCCCTCATAGCCCACTACACCGTCGACCGGATGGCGCGTATTGGCCTGCAGGATCGCGGTTGTCATTCCCGCCGGGCCAAACAACCGCTCGGCATAAAGATCGCCCAAAGGCCTGCCGGTGGTGCTTTCAACCAGCTCCGACAGAATGCGGTAGTTACAGTTGCAATAGGAATACGACGTGCCCGGCGCGAAATGCCCGGTCTTCATCCGGGCCAGCAGCGGCAAGGCATCCTCGCGGGCAAAGGTCTGTTCGGGCCGCGCGCCCTGCAGCACCGTCAAAGCCCAGTAGTCACGCAGGCCAGACTGGTTGTCGGCCAGTTGCTTCACGGTCGGCATCGGGCTGGTCAGGTTCGGCAGATACTCCGCCACCCGCCCATCCAGCGCTGCGATGTCAGGCACCTGGTCCAGCAGCACCGCGCAGGTGAACTGCTTGGAGATCGAGCAGATCGGCAGCCGCGTCGTGGCCTGCATCGGCAGCCTTGCAGAGCCATCGGCGTAGCCCCAGACCCGCCGGGCAATCACCTTGCCGTCCTTGACCACACCCGCAACACCGCCCGGCCCCTTGAACCGCTGCGGCAAGCTCTCCAGCGCCCGCATCAGCGCTGCCTCGTTCAGATTGGTCATCAGGGCCCCCTTGGTTTGGCGCCAGATTGGCCTCTCCGACCAGCGGCTTCAAGCCGCTTCGCAGCGTTATGGAACATATGTTCGGGAACGAACCAGATGGGCCTGTCTTCGCTTGCGCACAGGCTCCGGGATGCCGACGATAGAAAAACGCCGTCTCCTCCAACAGATCAAGGCGCATCGCCCGATCTAGCCGCGATTTCGGCACCGGCTCCAGCTCTTGGCGCCGTTCCGCCCAAATGGCTGATGACGCAGCGCTGCCTGAGGCGGGTGAGACTTTGGAACAACCCTTAAGTCGTTCTTAAAGACTTTGCCCTAACCATGCTGCTTGGAACAG
This sequence comes from Paracoccaceae bacterium, assembly GCA_947371955.1. Classification (GTDB taxonomy): domain Bacteria; phylum Pseudomonadota; class Alphaproteobacteria; order Rhodobacterales; family Rhodobacteraceae; genus Stagnihabitans. The sequence goes on from CANBRQ010000104.1 coordinate 13,970, forward strand.
GCACGACAGGGCGGCGCAATGGTCAATCCGGGCGACAGCGGGACGATACAAGCCACTGAAGAGGTGCCGTTCGGCATCGAGGAACTGTTCTATTCCCGCACCGATCTGCGCGGTGTGATTCTGGCAGGCAATCCGGTGTTCCGCCGCGTTGCGGGCTATGACTGGGGCCAGTTGATCGGCGCGCCGCACCGGCTGGTGCGCCATCCGGTCACGCCGAAAGCCGTCTTCCGCCTCCTGTGGAAACTGATTGGGACGGGCCAGCCCGCCGTAGCCTATGTCTGCAACCGGGCGGCCGATGGCCGGCCCTATTGGGTTCTGGCCACGATACTGCCCTTTGGCGACACCTATCTTTCGGTGCGCATCAAGCCGACGTCGGGCCTTTTCGCCAAGGTGAAAGAGGTCTACGCCCAGATCACCGCCGCTGAGAACGCGGGGCTTGGCATAGACGCCTCGGTGGATCGTTTGCTGGCCACGCTGCGCGACGCGGGTTTTGCCGACTACGGCGCCTTCATGCGCCACGCCTTGGCGCAGGAAACCGCCGCCCGCGGCGCGGCCCTGAACGCCCGCGCCACGATGGAAGAGGTGGGGCGCATCCGCAAAGGCCTGTCGGACGTGATTGCCGAGCAGGAGGCGCTGGTCGGCGATTTCGAACGCCTGCGCATCCTGCCCACCAACATGCGCATCCTCGCATCACGCCTTGAACCCACCGGCGGACCGGTGGGCGCGATTTCCGACATCTACCTGATGATTTCCGCCGATATCTTCAGCAAGGTCGGCGCGTTTTCCCAAGGCGACGCCTCGCTGTGCAAACGCATGTCGGGCAGTTTCGAGAAGGCGATTTTCCTGATGACCTGCTCGCATCTGCAGACCGAGGTGGCGGGCAGCACAAGGGCCGAGGATCTGGCCGGTTCCGGCATCGATTGCGCCGCAGAAGTGACATATCTTGACCAGTTGGGCGCAAATTACCGCAAGCTTGCCGCCGAAGCGATGGAAGAGGCCATGAGCTTTGCCCGCAAGATCACTGAGGCCAGCATCGAGTTGAAACGTGCCATGCTGAGCCTAGAGACGATCACCGTCATGGGCCGTGTCGAAAGTGCCCGCATCGGGGCGGAAGGCATGCGGATCAAC
>CANBRQ010000105.1 GCA_947371955.1 Paracoccaceae bacterium
AACAGCATGAAGCGCAAAAGGAAGTCGACGCCCTTGACCCCACGCTCGATGACACGCGAGAGGCCGCCGGTCTTGCGGGTGATGTGATAGCGCAGAGACAGGCGGTGGATGTGGGTGAACGTCTCGAACGCCAGTTTGCGCAGCGCCCGCTGGCCGACCTTCACAAAGACCCAGTCGCGCATTTCGCCAAAGAACACGGACCCCATCCGGGCCAGACCATAGGCCACCGTCATGCCCACTGCGCCCAACAGCAGCGCCTGGCCCACATCGGTGCCGGTGTGGTTGGTCAGCGCATCGACCGCCTTCTTGTAAAGATAGGGCGTGCAGACCGAGACGATCTTGGACAACAACAGCAGCAACAGCGCCCCCACCACCCGCTGCCGGACCCAAGGCTCGTTCTTCGGCCACAGGTAAGGCGCCACGCGTTTCATGGTCTGCCAACCGCTGGCGGGGGCTTTGGAGATGTCGGCAGTGGTGGCAGTGCTGGTCAGACGGCGCATGCAAATATCCTCGGCCCCCAAAGATGGGGCGTCCACCGGGGCATGGCAGACTTGGGGGAGGATCGCCGCGAAGTAAAGGCCCCGCAGCACAGAATCCCGATGCCGCAAAACCGGGCATCGGGAAATTCCGTACCAAGACCGGACCGCCGGGCCGCTTGAACCGACCCGCGGCGCTGTGGCTTCAGTTCTGCGGAACGGTGAAGACCTGGCCCGGATAGATCAGGTCGGGGTTTTTGATCTTGGCCTTGTTGGCCTTGTAGACCTGAACATACAGGATGCCGTGGCCAAGGTGGCTTTTGGCAATACCCCACAGCGTGAAGCCGGGTTGAACCGTGACCGTGACCGGCGCAGGCGGCGTTGCGGCTGCCGTCTGGGTCGAGGCTTGGGTTGTGGTGGTGGTGGTTGCAGCCGTCGATTCGGTGGTGGCCGTGGTGGTGTCGGTCGCGGTGACGGGCTTGGTGGCCGGGGCGCTGGCTGCGGCAAGCGCCTCGGGCGTTTCGCGCTTGAAGGGGGTCTCGTAACGCGACGTGACCTTGCCTGCGGCGTCCAGCTCATCGACACGCAGAGTGTAGATCTTGGGGGCAATGCCCGATTGCGTGACACTCCAGTTGCCATCGGCGGCGATGGTGGCGGCCTCGCCCAGCGGCGCATTGTCGAGGTAGAGCCGCACGAACTCGCCCGGTTTGCCCTTGCCGCCGAACTGAACCGTATCGGGGGTCGGGTAAGAGATGACGTCGATCGTGACATTTGCCGCGATTTCGGCCGGCACGGCGGTGCCGGTCTGCAGAACCTTGGCGCCCTGATCGGTCACCGCCACGGCGGTGGTGCCGGCATCGGCGACGGCGGCCGCAGCAGGTGCCTCGGTTGTGGCGGCCGTGGTTGTATCGGTTGCCGGGGCCGAGGAGGTCGAGGCCGTGGTTGTTGCGGCCGTCGTGGTCGCAGTGGCGCTGGCCGTTGCATCGGCGGCCGGGGCCTCGGTCTTGGCGGTCGTGTCAGACGCCGGGGCTGCGGTCGCGGTTCCCGCGTCAGCCGTCGTCGTGGTGGCTGTCGTTGCGGTCGTGGCGTCAGCTGTCGTCGTGGCGGGCGCCTCGGTCGTGGCAGGTGCCTCGGTCGTGGCAGGTGCCGGAGCGGCTGCGGTGGTGGCGGTCGTGGCGTCAGCGGTCGCGGTGGCCGTCGTGGCAGGTGCGGGTTCGGTCGTGGCGGCCACAGCGATCGAGGTCGGCGCTTCGATCTTGCTGCCGTCGGACATGGTGGCCACCATGGTCATCAAGCGGCCTGCCCCGGCGGGCGGCAGATCGAAGAGCATGGCGAAATTGCCGTTGCCATCGGCGGTGGCCGAAGCGATTTCCACCCCGTCCAGCATCAGCGAAATATGCGCGCCGGGGGCTGCATGGCCATCGGCCACGCCAGCGCCATCGGTCTGGATACGCACGCCGAAGGTCGGAGGCTCGGGCGCTGTGGCAGCCATCGCGTCAGCGGCGGTGGCTGCGGGCGCTGTGGCGGTTGCAGTCGCATCCGCCGCTGGGGCCGTGGCATCTGCCGCAGGGGCAGTCGCCGCCGTGGCATCTGCCGCAGGGGGGGTTGCAGCCGTGGCATCTGCCGCAGGGGGGGTTGCAGCCGTGGCATCTGCCGCAGGGGCGGTTGCAGCCGTGGCCGTCTCGGTCGCGGGGGCCGCTGTGGTATCGGTTGCCGGTGCGGCGGGCGTTTCGGTAGCCGGAGCCGCAGCGGTATCTGTTGCGGGTGCCGAGGAGGTGTCGGTAGCTGGCGCCGCAGCAGTATCCGTCGCGGGCGCGGCCGCGGCATCGGTGGCAGGGGCCGCCGTGGTGTCTGTCGCTGGTGCGGCTGTGGCATCGGTCGCGGGAGCTGCCGGGGCCGGGGCCGCAGGAGCGGGCTCTGGCGTCGCAGTGGCGGTTGTCGTATCCGCAGACTTGGCGGGCGCGTCAGCCGTGGCGTCCTTGGGGGCTTGTCCGGCCCCGGGCCCTTTGCCCTTGAAGGCCTCGTAGCCCCCCAGTCCCAAGAGGATCACGACCACCGCGATCACACTCGCCCTGGACCCCGAAGTCATGTCTTTCCAAGCCGCCATTCCGTCCCCCGATAACACTGTCCCGGTCAGCGGGGCTGTTGCCGCCCTCTGCTTTCCTTTTTTCACATTCCCCGTTATCTGTGCCAACGCAACCCGTTTTCAGAGATTTTTCCCACATGTCACCGCAAGGTCCCGCTGCTGCAACAACCCCCCGCTCTATCTGCATCTTTTGCGGCGCGAGGATGGGGAAAAACCCGGCCCACGCCGAAGCGGCACGCGACACGGGGGCCGCGATTGCGGCGGCGGGCTGGCGGCTGGTCTATGGCGCGGGCGATGTCGGGCTGATGGGCGTGGTGGCGCGGGCGACCCAAGCGGCCGGAGGTGCCACGCTGGGCGTGATCCCCACGCATCTGCTGGCGATGGAGGTCGGCAAGCGCGATCTGACCACGTTTGTGATCACCGAGACGATGCATGAACGCAAGAAGGTCATGTTCATGAACGCCGATGCCATAGCCCTGCTGCCGGGCGGCGCAGGGTCCTTGGACGAGTTCTTCGAGGTGCTGACCTGGGCGCAGATCGGGCTGCATCGCAAGCCCATCTGGCTGATCGATGTCGAGGGCTACTGGCAACCTTTGCTGGCACTGCTGGATCATGTGATTGCCGAGGGTTTCGCAGATGCGAGCCTGCGTGGGTATTTCACGGTTATGGAGTCGGTGGACAGTCTCGCAGCGTCCCTGAACGCGAAGAGCTGGAGCTGAAAGCCCCCGTCTTTGCGCCGTCATCTGGATAAGACGGAAAGCAAGACGCGGCCGCAAGATGCGCGGCCGCGGTGTTGGCAAGGCACTTGGCAAATCACACGGCAGCCAACAGGCCGTCGGTCTCTTTGGCGTTCAGCACGAAGGTCACCAGCAGCACCGTCACGCCATTCGCCAGGTAGTAGATGGCGTCAAGTCCGGTGAAGCTCAGAAGAAAAGGGGCCGCCACGAAGGCCACGCCGACCAGACGGTCGACCCAGACGTGGAAGGCATAGGGCAGAACGCGCAGCAGGCCGGTTTCGTGGTCGGTCAACAGCGTGAGCAGCAGGGCCGCGACGCCGGTCACGACCGACAGCCAGAGGGCGAGGGGATTGGTCTGGCCAAGGCCCAGCAGAAAGGGCGCGCCGATGAGGCTGGCTGCGACGGGATAGTCGATATAGGCGTGGATGGTGCGGGTGAGGAAACGGATGGACATGACAGTGGCTCCGGTTTGGACGACGCTGCGTCGTCTATTGGGTTGAGGTCCTTGTGCAACCCTGCTGGATTGCATGCACCCTTTATGCCGTGCTAACTGGTACATATGGTGCCAATAACATTGCAGATCGTGCCGATGGATCATCTCGCAGCCCTGTTTGGACATTTCACCCCAAGTGCGAGGGCCTTCTTCTCGGGCAATCTGTGCAACCGCTTCAGCTTTGATAACCCGGACAATCAGGGTTATCTGCATGTGCTGAAAGCAGGCCGGGTCCGGGTTCTTGTGCCGGGCCACGCGCCCGTTGAGTTGAGCGAACCGAGCCTTGTGCTGTTGCCGCGCTATCTGGCCCACAGGTTTGAGCCCGATCCCCTGCAGGGCGCCGATCTGGTCTGTGCGACGGTCGAAATCGGAGCCACGCAGGGCAATCCGATCGCCCTTGGCCTGCCGGGTCTTGTGATCCTGCCGCTGGCCCGGATTGCCACGGTCGGCCCCACGGTCGACCTGCTCTTCGCCGAGGCTTTCGCGGCCGAGGATGGGCGGCAGGTGGCGCTGGATCGGCTCTTTGAATATCTGGTCGTCCAGTTGATCCGCCATGTCATCGCGTCCGGGCAGATCACGGGCGGCGTGCTGGCGACGCTGCGCGATCCGCGTCTGGCCCGCGCCGTGACAGCGATGCACGAGGCTCCGGGGCGGATATGGACGCTGGAGGATCTGGCCGATGTGGCGGGCATGTCGCGCACCGGGTTCGCCCGGATCTTTCGCCACGTGGCCGAGACAACGCCGATGGACTATCTGACGCGCTGGCGCATGACGCTGGCGCAGAGCCTGCTGCGCGAGGGCAAGCCGATCAAGGCGGTGGCCTCAGCCGTGGGCTATGAAAGCCCTGCGGCCCTGACGCGGACCTTTACCAAACTGGTCGGCCTTTCGCCACGGCACTGGACGGCAGCCCGGCAGGTCAAGGGCGTGCCGGATCAGACGGCTGCACCAAGCTGAGCGACGGTACAGGTAGGATGGGCCGTCGGCCCATGTTCCATGAAGAAAGGCCCGCCAAACCGACGGGCCTTTCCGTGTCATGCCGTCAATTTACAGGGCGGCTGCGACGGCTTCCCAGTCGACCAGCTTCTCAAGGAAGTTAGACAGGTAGGCCGGGCGCTTGTTGCGGAAGTCGATGTAATAGGAATGTTCCCACACATCGCAGCCCAGAAGGGCGGTCTGGCCGAAGCACAGCGGGTTGACGCCATTCTCGGTCTTGGTGACCTTCAGGGCACCCGAAGCGTCCTTGACCAGCCATGCCCAGCCCGAGCCGAACTGACCAGCCCCTGCGGCCGCGAAATCTTCCTTGAACTTGGCCACGGACCCGAAAGAGCCAACCAGCGCCGCTTCCAGCTCGGACGGCATGGTCTTGCCGCCGGTGCCCATCACCCGCCAGAACAGCGCATGGTTCCAGTGCTGCGAGGCGTTGTTGAAGATACCGTTCTGTGCGACGGAGCCCGCCACATAGGTGCCCGTGACGATCTCTTCGACCGACTTGGTTTCCCATTCGGTGCCGGCAATCAGCTTGTTGCCGTTGTCGACATAGGCCTTGTGGTGCAGGTCGTGGTGGTATTCGAGGGTTTCCTTCGACATGCCCAGCGAGGCCAGCGCGTCGTGGGCATAAGGCAGGTCGGGAAGGGTGAAAGCCATGGGCTACTCCTGTTCGTTGCGCGTGTGATGGTCTTGCGGCGTAATAAGGGGCCGCAGCCCCCGAAGGTCAAGGGCAGATGCATCCGCAGACCACACAGGCCAAACGCGCCGGCGGGCATTCGGGGACCGGCTTCCACCACCTGACGTGAGACAACACGGATGCCGCGCTTCAGGTTCCGGCTTACCGCCGGAAATGGGTTCAAATGGCAGCATTCCGCCGGTTTAGTCTTGCATGTTCCGCTGCACTGCGTGCACCAGCCGTCCACACCGAGCCCTCTTCCTTCACCTACGACGGGTCGGACCTGAAGCTCTGCGCATCTGGCGATCCCAAAACGGTCAAGTCGCCCACTTTCGTGGTCAAGGGCCTGCCCTAAAGCGGGAGCGGCATCCATTTCCATCTGACGAACAAGACCGTCCCCGATTTCAAACTGGGCGGCGGCTGGGTCGCCATGTGCAAGGACGGACCCATCGCCCCTGGCGCCTTCACCTGTTTAAGCCCCCGCCCGCGCGGCGGATCGCATGTTCTTGAGTAGACCGCCGATGCCCGCGCCACAAAGTCCGGCGCGATTCTGAAGCGGGCCAAGGCCGTGGCAACCCATCCCTGACAGGGCCGCCCCGGGTCAGACCAACTCGCTGCCCGGCATGGCCGAATGGCTCAAAAGCCCCATCATATAGCCTGCGACCGATCGGAAGCAGACCAGAGTATAGCCCTCGCCGTCCTGCCAGAAGGCGGCTGCGACCTGCGCCGCGCGGGACCGGCGCAACTCACCGGGGGCGAGGCGGTCAATGTCGGCGGGGGCGATCTTCTTCAGGACCTGATCCGCCTTGGCCCCCTCGATCCGGAACACCGCCCGGGCGTCCGACACGTTGGCGGCCAGATGGTGCTGGCCTGCCAGACTGGCGGCAAGGCTGGCGAGGGCCGCGCCCACTTCGGCATAGGGGACGATCAGAAGATATTCATCCGGGCTCATCCAGCCCGCAGACTTCTCACCCGCTGCTGTAATGCGGCGGGGGTCGGGCAGCATCAGGCCAAGGGCCGCGAAGGCCTCGGCCAGACCGGGGACATCGCGCTTGACGCGCAGCGTGATCATGCCAAGCGGGCCGATTTCGCGGATTCTCGCAAAGCCGTCGAATTGGGCATTGCCCCAAGGGGCGACGGGATTAGCCATTTTGGTTGGCTCCTTCCTTGTCATAGAAAACGGGATCGACAACCTTGGCCTTGACCGGCGCGCCGCCGATCTTGGTGAACTCCACCACGTCCCCAGCCCGGCCCATGCCGCCCTTGATCAGCCCCATGGCGATGCCCTTTTTCAGCGTCGGCGAATAGTAGGTCGAGGTGACCCGGCCTTGGGTGTTGCCCTGCCCGTTCGCATTGCTGCCGGGGGCGATGATATAGGCGCCGTCCGGGATGACCGAGCCATCCAGCGTCTCGAACCCCGCCAGTTTCCAGCGGTCCGGCGAGGCGAGGAAGCTGCGCTCCTGCCCGCGCTTGCCAAGATAATCCGCCTTCTTCTTGGAAATCGCCCAGCCAAGGTTCAGGTCCTGCGGGATCACCGTGCCATCCGTCTCATCGCCGATCATGATGAAGCCCTTCTCGGCCCGCATGATATGCATGGCTTCGGTGCCATAGGGCATGACGCCAAGGTCGCGGCCAGCTTCCACCAGTTTCTCCCACAGTTCCAACCCATATGAGGCCGGAACCGCGAGTTCATAGGACAGTTCGCCCGAGAAGCTGATCCGATAGGCCCGCACCGGCAGCCCGCCAAGCGTGCCATCGGCAAAGGACATGAACGGCAGCGTTTCCGCCGACACATCCATGCCGCCCAGTTTCTCCAGCAAGGCGCGCGATTTCGGGCCCGCGACGGCGATCTGGGCGTATTCTTCGGTGACATTGGCGACATAGACCTGCCAATCCCACCATTCGCATTGCAGCCAGTCTTCCATATGGGCGTGGATACGCTCCGCCCCGCCGGTGGTGGTGTGGCAGAGCCATGTATCGTCTGAAAGCCGCACAACCACGCCGTCATCGGACAGAAAGCCGTTCTCGTTGCACATCAGGCCGTAGCGGCATTTGCCGATGCCAAGGGTCGACATGACATTGGTGTAAAGCATATCAAGGAAGCGCCCCGCATCCGGCCCCTTGACGATCAGCTTGCCAAGGGTGGAGGCGTCTAGCAGCCCCACGCCATTGCGGGTGTTGAGAATCTCGCGCTCGACGCTTTGGGCATGGTTCTCGCCGCCCCGGGTGAAGCAATAGGGTCTGCGCCACAGGCCCACCGGTTCGAAATAGGCGCCGTTCGCCTCATGCCAGGCGTGGATGGGCGAGCGGCGGAGCGGCTGGAAAATCTCGCCCCGCGCTTCGCCCGCCAAGGCGCCGAGGGTGACGGGCGTATAGGGCGGACGGAAGGTGGTGGTGCCGACATTCGGGATGTCTCTGTTCAAGGCTCCAGCCAGAATGGCCAGACCGTTGATGTTGCTGAGTTTCCCTTGATCGGTCGCCATGCCCAAGGTCGTGTAGCGCTTGGTGTGTTCGACGGATTCGTAACCTTCACGCGCCGCAAGCTGGACGTCCGACACCTTTACATCGTTCTGATAATCCAGCCACATCTTGGACTTGAGCTTGTAGCCAGCCCCCTGCGGCATGACCCAGACCGGCTCCAGCGCCGCTTCTTCGCGGGGTTCAGCACTCGCGGCTGTGAATGGCGCGGCCCCGGCAGCAGCAGCCCCCTGTGCTGCGGCATCCGCCAAAGCGTCGGCCGCCTTCAATGCGCCGTTGGCAGCCCCGGCTGGATAAACCATCGCCTGACCGTCATGGCTGATCGGCGGACGGGTGGCATCGGGGCGGAACATGGCATGGGTCGCATCCCAATTCAGCTTGCCGCCGCAATGGCTCCAGAGGTGGACGACCGGCGACCAGCCGCCCGACATGGCGACGACGTCACAGGAGATATCCTCCAGCGCGGCACCCTCTCCGGCCTGCATGCACAGCGAGACGCCGGTGACACGCTTGCCGCCCTTGACCTTGGCGATGGCCTTGCCGGTCTCCACACGGATGCCCATGGCGCGGGCTTTGGTCGGCAGAGGGCCATTGGCTTGGGTACGGGCGTCAACGATCACAGGCACCACAAGCCCCGCCTCTTTCAGCGCAATCGCCGTGCGATAGGCATCGTCGTTGTTGGTGACCACAACGGTACGGTCGCCCGGCGAGACCGCCCAGTTCGTCACATAATCCCGCACGGCAGAGGCCAGCATCACGCCGGGAATATCGTTGCCCGCAAAGGACAGGGGCCGCTCAAGCGCACCAGTTGCCGCCACGATCCGCGTCGCCCGGATGCGCCACAGACGCTTCTTCGGGCGGCCATCGCCGGGGGTGTGGTCGGCGATCCGGTCCTCGGCCAGCACATAGCCGTGGTCATAGACGCCGGCCACCATGCAGCGGGTGCGCATCATGACATTCGGCATCTTTTCAAGGGCTTCAACGGTGGTCTTCACCCAAGTATCGGCGGGCATCCCGTCAATCACATCGCCATCCACCGGCGCACGCCCGCCCCAGAACGGCGTCTGCTCCAGCACCATGACCCGCGCCCCGCCCGAGGCCGCAGCCAGTGCAGCCTGCAAGCCAGCGATACCGCCACCGGCGACCAGTACGTCGCAGAAGGCATAGGCCTGTTCATAACGGTCGCCGTCCATCTCGGTCGGCGCCTTGCCAAGGCCTGCGGCCTTGCGGATCACCGGCTCGAAGACATGCTTCCACGCAGCACGGGGGTGGATGAAGGTCTTGTAATAGAAGCCGCCCGGCAGGAACCGCGCCAAGGCGTTGTTCACCACACCCACGTCGAAGTCGAGGCTCGGCCAGTGGTTCTGGCTTTGCGCCTCCATACCCTCAAACGTTTCGGTCGTGGTGGCGCGCTGGTTGGGTTCCATGAAGGCGCCCCGGCCGAGGTTGATCAGCGCGTTCGGTTCTTCAGCGCCCGATGCGACGGCTCCGCGCGCCCGGTGATACTTGAAGCTTCGGCCCATCAGCATCTGGTCATTGGCCAGAAGCGAGGCTGCCAAGGTGTCGCCCTTGAAGCCCTTCAGACGACGCCCGTTGAAGGTGAATTCCACGGCAGCGGAGCGGTCGATCAGGCGACCGCCTTTGGCGAGACGGGTGGACATGTCAGAACCCCTTCCAGTCGGGCCGTTTGGCCTTGATCTTGTCTTGCAGCGCCTGCGGCGGAGCAGAGGATTGTGCGGCATAGGTGCCGAACACCTCCAGCGTGGCGGTGTCGCGGGCGGCGAGGAACCACTTGCCGCAGCCGTAAGCATGGCGCCAACGTTCAAAATGCACGCCTTTTGGGTTCTTGCGGGCGAACATATAGGCCTCGAACTGTTCATCCGTCGAACCGGGGCCGAAGCGCTTCAGATGCGCCTCATAGCCGGGGCTCAGTTCGGTTTCATCGGCCATGACGCCGCAATAGGGGCATTCAAGCGTCAGCATCGCAACCTCCTTGAGCGCGGCTTTGATCCGCGCCAGATGTCCAGGGGCTCGCACGAAAAATTTTCGGCGAAAATTTTTGGGTCAGCATGGCACCCGCCCGCATTTCAGCAGTTCCACCGGAATGTCGCCAAAGGCCCAGATCAGGGTGCCGATGAACAGCCAGTAGGCCTGCACGCGCAACGCCATATCGTGGGCGCGCTGGTGCGCCTCCTTGGCCTGACGGTAGGTGATCTTGCGCGCCTCGGCCATGGCATGAAACGAGCGGGCGATGCGCAACTGTTCCATCGCCTTGCGGTGTGCCAGGGATTGTGCGCGGGCCTTGACCGGGTCTGGGTCCTTGGGTGGCGGTTCGGGTTCGCGCAAGAGGACCTCGCGTTTGGTGTCCTGCCGGATCTGCCACCAGTCGTCGGTCGTACGCGGGTCGAAGAAATAGACATAGGCCGCAACGCCTGCCACGATCGCCCCGGCGCGCGGCAGCCAGAGGCCGGTGAGGAAATAGTCCATCACCGATCCCAGGATGAGTGTGGCGCTGAAACCCACATTGTAGAACACGGCTGTCCGACGCTCCAGGAAGCGGCTTAGACGGGTTCTGTGGCGCTTGTGGATCACGGATGCCTCCGCTTTGGATCGGTGGGGAGTAGGTCATCCCTCAACGCCCTGCCCCGACCCAATAATTTTCGGAGAAAATTATTGGGTGGCCGCCTGCAGGTCGGGGTGTCTCGCGGGTCATCAATGCGCAACCCCGGCAGCCACGGATTCGTCGATGAAGCGGCCTTCCTTGAAGCGCCACATGTCGAATTCAGCGGCCAAGGGGCCCGGCTCGCCCTTGGCCATCAGGTCCGCCATCGCCCAACCCGATCCGGGGATGGCCTTGAAGCCGCCGGTGCCCCAGCCGCAGTTGATGAAGCAATTGCCGAGAGGGGTTTTCGAGATGATGGGCGAGCGGTCGCCGGTCATATCCACGATCCCGCCCCATTGGCGCAGCATCTTGAGGCGCGAGATGATCGGGAAGGTCTCGATCAGGGCGCGGAGCGTCTCTTCGATGTGGTGGAACGACCCGCGCTGGGTGAAGTTGTTGAAGCCGTCGGTGCCGCCGCCGATCACCATCTCGCCCTTGTCGGACTGGCTCATGTAGCCGTGCACCGTGTTGGCCATGACAACCACATCCATGCAGGGCTTGATCGGTTCCGATACGAGCGCCTGCAAAGCCACCGCCTCGACCGGCAAACGGAAGCCCGCCATGTCCGCGACCTGACCCGAGTGGCCTGCGACCACGATGCCGAGTTTCTTGGTGCCAATATAGCCTTTGGTCGTCTCCACCCCGGTCACCACGCCATTGGCCGAGGTCACACCCTTCACTTCGCAGTTCTGGACGATGTCCATGCCCATGGCCGAGCAGGCCCGCGCATAGCCCCAAGCCACTGCATCATGCCGCCCGGTGCCGCCGCGCGCCTGCCACAGGGCCCCAAGCACCGGATAGCGCGGGCCATCGATGTTCAGGATCGGGCAGAGTTCTTTGACCTTCTGCGGCGAGATGAACTCGGTCACCACCCCTTGCAGCGAATTGGCATGCGCCGTGCGCAAGTAGCCACGCACCTCGTGATGGGTCTGGGCCAGCATCATCACGCCACGCGGAGAGAACATGGCGTTGTAGTTCAGGTCCTGACTCAAGGTCTCATATAGGCTGCGGGCCTTTTCGTAGATCGCGGCAGAGGAATCCTGCAGGTAGTTCGACCGGATGATCGTGGTATTCCGCCCGGTGTTGCCGCCGCCCAGCCAGCCCTTCTCGATGATCGCCACATTGGTCAGGCCGTGGTTCTTGCCAAGATAATAGGCCGTGGCCAACCCGTGGCCGCCAGCGCCGATGATGATGGCGTCATACTGCGCCCTGGGCGCGGGCGAGGCCCAGGCCCGCTCCCATCCCATGTGGTTGGACAGCGCCTCACGCGCCAAGGCAAAAGCGGAATAGCGTTTCATGAGGGGCCCCTTCGCAAGCTTGGCTCGTGCGCCTTCAATGGCAGGCATCGGCAGTTATGCCACGGCTCCCAGCGGCACAATGGGGAAAATTGCGACAAAAGGTCGGGAAGTCCAGCCGTCACGGGGTTTTGCCGGTTCACGATGTCGCGCTAAGTCGTCGTTCGGGGCATTTGCGCTTTTGCTGGGCAGGCGAAGCCGCTAATCAGGCGCGAGCAAAGAAGAGGGCGGCAATGGTCGGATTCTGGATTTCTGCGGGCGCCATGGTGGTGATGGTGGCTGTGGTGCTGCTGCAGGCACTGCGGCAGGCCAAGGCCTCGGGGCCGGATGGGGTCGAGGATCTGGCGATCTACCGCGACCAGTTGGCGGAAGTGGACCGCGACTTGGCCCGGGGCGTGATCCCGGCGGATGAGGCGGGCCGGTTGCGCATCGAGGTGCAGCGCCGGATGCTGGAGGCGGACCGCACGCCAGTGCAGGCCGTTACGAACCGCCCGGTCAGTCTCGCCTGGGGGGCGTCGCTGATCGTGCTGGCGCTGGCGGGGGCCGGGGTTTTGTACCTGAGCCTTGGCGCGCCGGGCTATCCCGATCTGCCCATCGCAGGCCGTCTGGCTGATGCAGAAGCCGAATACATGAACCGCCCGCAACAGGATGATCTGGAGGCCAAGGCCGGTCCCTTCACGCCGCCCGCCGATGTCAACAAGACAGCCCTGGACCTGATCGACAAGTTGCGCACCGCCGTGGCCGGGCGGCCCGATGATCTGCAGGGCCAGACCCTGCTGGCGCAAAACGAGGCGAAACTTGGCAACTATGCCGGGGCCCGCAAGGCGCAGGCGCAGGTGATCCGCCTGAAGGGCGACACAGCCACGGCACAGGATTACAGCGCCTTGGGCGAATTGATGGTCTATGCCGCACACGGTCTGGTGACGCCCGAGGCCGAGGCGGCCTTTGCCGATGCCGTCCGGCGCGATCCTGCCGAGGGGTCGGCCCGGTTCTACCTTGGACTGATGGCGGCACAGGTCGGGCGTCCGGACCGGACCTTCTCGCTCTGGAAGCCTTTGCTGGACGAAGGCCCCGAGGATGCGCCCTGGATCGCCGCCATCCGAGCCCGCATTCAGGACGTGGCCGATGCGGCGGGCATTGCCTATACAGCACCGGCAACCGGCAAAGGACCCAGCGCCGGCGATATGGCCAATGCGGCGCAGATGTCGCCCGAGGATCGTCAGAAGATGATCGAAGGTATGGTGGGTGGTCTGGAAACACGTCTGATGGCCGAGGGTGGCACGATCGAGGATTGGACCAAGCTGATCAACGCACTGGGCGTGCTGAAAGCATCCGATCGCGCCAAGGCCGCCTTTGCCAAGGCGCAGAAGGATTTCGAAGGCCATCCCGGCGAATTGTCCGCCCTGCAGGCCGCCGCCGTTCAGGCAGGCATCGCTCCATGATCCATCAGGACATTCTGGAGTTTGCCACGATCCTGCCGCCCAACCGCGCCATCTGCGGGCTGGACTTGGGCGACAAGACCATCGGCGTGGCGATCTCGGACCTGCGCAGGCTGGTGGCCACTCCGGTCACCACGATCCGCCGGGTCAAGTTCACCGTCGATGCGGAAGAATTGCTGAAGCTGCTGACCGCGCGGGAGGTCAAGGGGATCATCCTTGGACTGCCCTTGAACATGGACGGCTCCACCGGCCCCCGGGTGCAGGCGACGCAGGCCTTTGCCCGCAACCTGATGAAGCTGACCGACCTGCCCATCACCTTCTGGGACGAGCGTCTGTCCACCGTTGCCGCCACCCGAGCGCTTCTGGAGGCGGATACGTCGCGAAAGCGTCGCGCCGAGGTGATCGATCAGGTCGCCGCAGGCTATATCCTGCAAGGCGCCCTCGACCGGCTGGACACGCTGTCCCGCCAGCGCGCCGCTGATCTGGACCCCGGAGAAGACGCATGAGTGACGAGATCTGGGCCCGCAACGAGGTGCAATCGCCCTGCATCAAGATCTGCGTCATCCACCCCGAGGAACGCCTTTGCGTCGGCTGCTACCGCACGATTGACGAGATCGGCCGCTGGAGCCGGATGACGCCCGCCGAACGTCAGGTCGTCATGGATGACCTGCCCGCCCGCGCGCCACGTCTGGCCAAACGGCGCGGTGGCCGGATGGCGCGACTGGATCGCTGACCCTCGCTCCCCAAGAATTTTCGACGAAAATTCTTGTACGGAGTTGTCGGGAGGTTTCGCGACAAACCGCCCGCAGCGCCACCTTGATGCAGCCTGCGGCACGACTGGGGGTCCGGATCATGCGTTGACTTGCGCGGTACGACGCGGATCGACCAGTGAACCCCAAGAATTTTCGTCGAAAATTCTTGGGCGGCCCCGTCAGGCGTTTTGCCGCCCCAACCTGCCGCCACGACGCGTCGGAGAGGTGGGCGTCGCAAGCCCTTCCGTCAGGGTCAGGGTCATCGGATGATCTGGGGCCGCTTTGCCGTACTGGTCCAACAACACATTGATCGCCGCCGAGGTATCCGCCCCGACCGACAAGCTCAAAGCCCAGTCGATGAAGATCGAGCGGCATTCGGCCAGCGTGATCCCCTCGATCGCGTAGCTTTCGCGCACAAGGCCCTTGGGGTCGGCTTCGGTTCTGTCCACGTGCAAATCCTTCACTGTGTCAAGGCGTCGATCACCGCCGACGCCGTCTTTGCCGCCTTGGCCAAGGCAGCCGTCAAAGCCTCGGCATCCTGTGCCCCGGTTTCCCGCAGAAGGAAGGCCTTGGCCCCCGCCCCCAGCACGTCCGGGTCCAGCGGCCGATCCGACAAAAGCCGAGAGCCCGCCTGCAACCGCCAGTAAAGCCTCAACGCATCCAGCAAGGTCGTCTCGTCCGTTTGCGACAGGTTACCCGCCGTTCTGCCCGCGCCAAGCTGGCGTTCCACGCCGCGCGCGGGGCTACCGGCCTGCAGCGCCATCATCTGGGCGCAAAGCTCGATGTCCATCAGATGGCCGGGGCCG
>CANBRQ010000106.1 GCA_947371955.1 Paracoccaceae bacterium
GCTGCGAATACTCCAGCATCCGGATTTCTTCCGAGAGCGAAATCCGCACATTGCTGTCCGATCCGATGCCAAACATCCCCCCCGCCGAGACGTACCGCGCCCCGTCGAAGATCCCATCCCCAAGGTTCGCCTCGGTGATGGGGCAAAGCCCCGCCACGGCACCCGAAGCCGCCAGCGCGAAGGTCTCGAAGGGCAGCATCTGCGTCGCATGGATCAGGCACCAGCGCCCATCCACCTGCGCATGAGCCAGAAGCCACTCCACCGGGCGCTGACCCGTAAAGGCAAAAACTTCATCCACTTCAGCCACTTGCTCGGCGACATGAATGTGGATCGGCCCCGACATCGCCTCTGCCGCCGTCAGGCTGGCCGCAGACACAGCGCGCAGAGAATGCGGTGCCAGCCCCAGAACCGCATCCTTCGGCAAAGCGCCCAGATGCGTCCCAGCCGCCTCATGCAGCCGCATGAACCCGTCCAGATCATTGCCAAACCGCAACTGCCCACCCGCCAAAGCGCGCCCGTCACACCCGCCCCGCTCATAGAGCACCGGGAGCAGCGTCAGCCCCAGACCCGTGGTGTCGGCTGCCGCACAAATCCGCCCCGCCATCTCGGCCCGGTCATCATAGGAAACCCCGCCAAGGCCATGATGCATATAGTGAAACTCCGCCACCGCTGCATAGCCCGCCTCGGCCATCTCGACCATCACTTGCCCGGCAATCGCCTCCACATCATCCGGCGAAAGCTGCTCCAGAAACCGGTACATCAGACTGCGCCATGTCCAGAAGCTGTCCTGCCCGGCCGTGCGAAACTCGGTCAACCCGGCCATCGCGCGCTGAAAGGCATGGGAGTGCAGGTTGACCGGCGCTGGCAGCAGACACCCCACCTTTTGCCCGCCCCGCGCGGCCCCCACCGCCACGATCCGCCCTCCCTCGACCTCGACCGAGACATCCTTCGCCCAGCCCTCCGGCAAAAGCGCTTGATCGGCGTGCAGCAGCATGGCAACTCCTTGACAGGTCATTATGTATAGACATAATAACCATAAACCCAGACATAAGGCAAGGCTCATGCCGATTCTTCTGACCCATGCGACACTGGCGACAATGGTGGGGGGCTATGGCCTGATCGCGGGCGCGGCGGTTGTGCTTGACGGTGAAACCATCGCCTTCGCGGGGCCCTTGACCGACCTTCCATTGGCCTACAAATCCCTTGCGCCACAAGACCTTGCCGGCCGTCTTGTGACTCCGGCGCTGATCGATTGCCACACGCATATCGTCTTCGCGGGTGACCGCGCGGCCGAGTTCGAGATGCGCCTGAACGGAGCCAGCTACGAAGAGGTCGCCCGGGCGGGTGGCGGCATCCTGTCGACCGTCCGCGCCACCCGCGCCGCCTCGGAAACTGACCTGCTGGCGCTTGCGCTGTCCCGTGCAGATCAAATCATCGCCTCAGGTGCTGCGGTGATCGAGGTCAAATCCGGCTACGGTCTGACGATTGCGGACGAACTGAAAATGCTCCGCGTGGCCCGTCAGATCGCCCGGCATCGCAAGGTCCGCATCAAGGTCACCCACCTTGCCGCCCATGCCATTCCACCGGAATACAAAGGCCAATCAAAGGCTTACATCGACGAGGTGGCCATCCCCTCGCTGCGTCAGGCCGCCGCCGAAGGCCTGATCGACGCGGTGGACGCCTTCTGCGAGGGCATCGCCTTTTCCCCCGCCGAAGTGGACCGCCTGTTCACGGCAGCCCGCGCCTTGGGCCTGCCCGTCAAGCTGCATGCCGAGCAGCTTTCCGACCTGAAAGGCGCCGTCCTCGCCGCCCGGCATGGTGCCCTGTCGGTGGACCATCTGGAATACCTCGCGCAAGACGGCATCGATGCCATGGCCGCAGCCGGTTCGGTCGCCGTGATCCTGCCCGGCGCCTTTTACACCCTGCGTGAACGTCAGGTGCCACCCATCGCTGCCCTGCGCTCCGCTGGCGTCCCGATGGCGGTGGCCACTGATGCGAACCCCGGCTCCTCGCCCATGACCTCACTGACCCTTGCCATGAACATGGCCTGCACCCTGTTCCGCATGACGCCCTTGGAGGCACTCCAAGGCGTCACCGTGAACGCCGCCCGAGCCCTCGGGATGGATGACTGCGGCGTGGTTCAAGCGGGAAAGCGGGCCGATCTCTGCATCTGGGACGCAAGCCATCCCGCTGAATTGTCTTACAGAATAGGGGCTACGCCCCTTCACGCCCGCATCTTCGGAGGCCGCTTTGACGCCTGAAATCCTCACTCCCGGCCAAACGACCCTCGCCCAGTTGGAGCACCTCTACCGGACCGAGGCCGCCGCCCAGCTTGACCCCTCCGCCCGAACCGGCGTCGAATGGGCCGCCGCTCGCATCGCCGAGGCAGCGGCCGGAACGGCGGCCGTGTACGGCGTCAACACCGGCTTTGGCAAGCTGGCCAGCTTGAAGATTGCCCCGCAAGATACGGAAAAGCTGCAAAGAAACCTGATCCTGTCGCATTGCTGCGGGGTAGGCGACCCGATGCCGCGCCCGGTAGCCCGCCTGATGATGGCACTTAAGCTTCTGTCGCTGGGGCGCGGCGCCTCTGGCGTGCGGTGGGAGATCATTGCCCTGCTGGAGGGGATGCTGGCCCAAGGCGTAACTCCGGTGATCCCGGCCCAGGGCTCGGTCGGGGCAAGTGGCGACCTTGCCCCCTTGGCCCACATGACCGCCGTGATGATTGGCGAAGCGGAGGCCGAGCATCAGGGAAAGGTGAAGAGTGGCGCGCAAGCCCTTGCCGATGCTGGACTTTCACCAATTGTTCTCGGCCCGAAAGAAGGTCTCGCCCTGATCAACGGTACCCAGTTTTCCACCGCCTATGCGCTGACAGGACTGTTCGGCGCCTGGCGTGCCGCGCTGACGGCGCTGGTGACCTCAGCCCTGTCAACCGATGCCATCATGGGGTCGACCGCGCCTCTGGAGCCGCAGATCCATGCCCTGCGTGGCCAACCCGGCCAGATCGAGGCGGCGGCGACCCTGCGCGCCCTGCTGGACGGCTCGGTGATCCGCGAAAGCCACCGCGAGGGTGACAGCCGTGTGCAGGACCCCTATTGCATCCGCTGCCAGCCGCAGGTGACCGGTGCCGCGATGGACATTCTGCGCCAATCGGCCCGCACGCTGGAGATCGAGGCGAATGCTGCCACCGACAACCCGCTTGTGCTGGAAAATGGCATGATCGTATCTGGTGGCAACTTCCACGCCGAACCCGTTGGTTTTGCTGCCGATATGATCGCCATGGCCATCAGTGAGATCGGCGCCATCGCGCAACGTCGCGTGGCTTTGATGGTGGACCCGGTTCTCAGCTTCGACCTTCCCGCGTTCCTCACGCCACGCCCGGGCCTGAACTCCGGCTTGATGATCGCCGAGGTGACGACGGCAGCTTTGATGAGCGAAAACAAGCACATGGCGCATCCCACGGTGATCGACAGCACGCCCACATCGGCCAATCAGGAGGATCACGTCTCGATGGCGGCCCATGGCGCGCGGCGTCTGGGCCGGATGGTGGAGAACCTGAACGTGATTCTGGGGGTTGAAGCGATCACCGCCGCGCAAGGTATTGATTTCAGGGCGCCTTTGCCGACTTCCGCGCCCTTGGCGCAGGTCGTCGCACGTCTTCGGCAGGATGTGGCGACACTGGGCGACGACCGCTACATGGCGCCTGATCTGGCAGCGGCGGCCAAGCTGGTCGCGACGGGCGCGTTGCTGGCTGCGACGGGGTTGGAGCTTCCCCAGCTATGATGCTGAAAGGGCTCAGAATTCTGGATATGACGCGGGTGATGGCGGGGCCGTTCTGCACGGCCCTTCTGGCCGATCTTGGCGCGGAAGTCATCAAGCTGGAGCCGCCACAGGGTGACGATTACCGGCATATTGGGCCTTTCGTGGACGGGGAATCGGCGCTGTTCACCCTGATGAACCGGGGCAAGCAGTCGAACGTGCTGGACCTGAAGGACCCCGCCGCCCAAGCCACCGCCAAGGCGATTGCCCTGCAATGCGATGTGGTGGTTGAGAACTTCCGCCCCGGCGTCGCTTCTCGGCTTGGTCTTGGGCCGGAGTTGCGGCAGCAGAAGCCCGCGCTGATCTATGCCTCGATTTCCGGTTTTGGTCAGACGGGGCCCAATGCGCATCTGCCAGCCTATGATCTGGTGGCGCAGGCTATGTCGGGGCTGATGGCCGCCACAGGAGAAGAGGGTGGCAAGCCCTTGAAAGTTGGGGAAAGTTACGGCGATCTGATGGCGGGGCTATATGCCTCTTGGGCGATTTTGGCCGCTTTGCACCGGCGCAATGCGACGGGCGACGGCACCACCATCGACGTGGCAATGTTCGATGCGCTGTTCTCTTTGTTGCCGACCAGCCATGCGCTGCAGTTCTACGCGGGCCGTGCCCCGCAGCCCGTGGGCAACCGGCATCCGCTGTCGACGCCCTTCGGCTGCTTTGACTGCGCCGATGGGCAGGCGGTGATTGCGGTGCTTGGGGACAGGCAATGGCAGGCTTTGTGCGGGTTGATCGGCAGCGACATGGGGTCCGATCTTTCGCTTGCCACGGATGAAGGCCGCACGGCGCAGGAGCCCCGCATCAAGGCCGCAATTGAGGCTTGGACCGGCCTTCGCACCGTGGTGGACGTGGTCGCCGGCTTGTCTGCTGCGGGGATTCCCACGGCGCAAGTGCAGACCTTGCGGCAGGCGGCGGCCTCGCCCCATGCTGTGGCACGGGGGTTGGTGAGCGTGATATCGGGCGCGAAGATCGTCGGGCAACCGGTTCACTTCGATGGGGAAAAGCCGGTGTCCTCCACCTCTGCACCGCAGCTTGGGGCCGATGGTGCGGCCATCCTGCACCGCCTGGGGATCGCATCATGAGCCCTGAGGAGCTGAGCTTTCTGGATACCCTGCGCCGTATTGCGGCCGACAAGATCGCTCCTTTGGCCGCAGAGACGGATGAGACTGCGACCTTCGTTCACCGCCAGCTTGGCGTTCTGGCCGAGGCGGGCGTGATGGGGGCCAACCTGCCCGACCCCGTCGGCCCAGGCATCTCTGCCGCCTGCCTTTATGCGCTGGTGGAGGTGGTGGCGGGGGCCTGCGGCTCTACCGCCTCGGCGCTGACGGCGCATTATCTTGCGACGGATTCGCTGCTGCTCGGGGCCACCCAGGCTTTGCAGGACCGCTTCCTGCCTGCTGCTGCCGAGGGCCGTGCCCTGGGGGCCTTTGCCTTGACCGAGCGCAACGCCGGCTCCGATCCCGCCGATATGCGGACGCGCGCCATCCGCGAAGGTGACGGCTACCGTATCAAGGGGTCCAAATGCTTCATCTCCAACGGCGGGGCCGCTGATTTCCTTGTGGTTTATGCCGTGACCGATCCTGCGGCAGGGCACCGGGGGATATCGGCCTTTGTCGTGGAAAAGGGCACGCCGGGGCTGGTCCCGGGCCGGGTGGAACGCACCATGGGCCTGCGCGGCGGCCATGTCTGGGAGTTGGAGTTCGACTGTTTGATCCCCGAGGCCAGCCGGATCGGGCCTGAGGGCACCGGCTTCAAGACCGCCATGAAGGTGCTGGACAATGGCCGTCTGGAGGTGGCCGCCATGGCGACAGGGATCGCCGATGTGGCTTTGTCCCTTGCGAAAGACTGGTGCAAGACCCGCATCATCGGCGGAGAGCCCCTGTCCAACCGCCAAGGCATCCGCTGGCAACTTGCCGATATGGCAACCGACCTTGCTGCCGCCCGCGCGTTGGCGGCCCAAGCCGTGGCGCTGCGGGAAAGCGGCACCCGTTTCACGGCGCAGGCTTCCATGGCCAAGCTGTTCGCCTCGGAAATGGTGGCCCGTGTCACCGACGCCGCGCTGCAACTGCATGGCGGCTATGGCTTTACCCGCGACTTTCCCCTTGAACGTCTCGCCCGCGACTGCCGGATTTTCCGCATCTACGAAGGTAGCTCGGAAATCCAGCGCATGATCATCGCGGGCCACATCCTGTGAGAGCACCATGACCCGTCACAACACCCGCGACATCTATCCCGCCACCGGCACCGAAATCAGCGCGAAAAGCTGGCTGACCGAAGCGCCGCTTCGGATGCTGATGAACAACCTGCACCCGGATGTGGCTGAAAACCCTCATGAATTGGTGGTCTACGGCGGCATTGGCCGGGCGGCGCGCACTTGGGAAGATTTCGACCGCATCTGTGCGGGCCTGCGCGATCTGGAGGCGGATGAGACGCTGATCGTGCAATCGGGCAAGCCCATCGCCATCATCAAGACCCACGCAGATGCGCCTCGCGTGCTGATCGCCAACTCCAACCTCGTACCGCATTGGGCGACGTGGGAGCATTTCAACGAGCTCGATAAAAAGGGCCTGATGATGTATGGCCAGATGACCGCCGGGTCCTGGATTTACATTGGAACTCAAGGCATTGTGCAGGGAACCTATGAGACCTTCGCCGAAGCCGGTCGTCAGCATTACGATGGCAATCTGAAGGGCCGCTGGATCCTGACCGGCGGCCTCGGCGGCATGGGCGGCGCGCAACCCCTCGCGGCGGTTTTCGCCGGCGCCTGCTGTCTGGCGGTGGAGGTCGACGAGACCCGCATCGACTTCCGTATCCGCACCCGTTACGTCGACGCCAAGGCGAAGACCCTCGACGAAGCCCTTGCAATGATTGACGAATGGACGGCGAAGGGCGAGGCGAAGTCGGTGGGCCTTCTGGGCAACGCCGCCGAGATCTTCCCGGAAATCTATCGCCGCATGCAGGCCGGTGGCCACCGCCCCGACATCGTCACCGATCAGACCTCGGCCCACGACCCGCTGCACGGCTATTGCCCCGCGGGCTGGACCCCCGCCGAATGGCGCAGCCGTCAGGAGACCGACCCAAAGGCCGTCCAAACCGCCGCCCGCGCCTCGATGCGCGCCCATGTCGAAGCCATGGTGAACTTCTGGAACGCCGGGGTGCCCACGCTCGACTACGGCAACAACATCCGTCAGGTCGCGAAAGAGGAGGGCCTGGAAAACGCCTTCGCCTTCCCCGGCTTCGTCCCCGCCTATATCCGTCCGCTGTTCTGCAAGGGCATCGGCCCGTTCCGCTGGGTGGCGCTGTCCGGTGACCCCGAGGATATCCGCAAGACCGATGCCGCCATGAAGAAGCTCTTCCCGGAAAACCACCACCTGCACCGCTGGCTTGACATGGCGTCCGAGCGCATCGCCTTCCAAGGCCTGCCCGCCCGCATCTGCTGGATCGGCCTCGGCGACCGTCACCGTGCGGGCCTGATGTTCAATGAGATGGTCGCCAGTGGAGAACTCAAAGCCCCCATCGTGATCGGCCGTGACCACCTCGATGCAGGCTCCGTCGCTTCCCCCAACCGCGAGACCGAATCGATGAAAGACGGCTCCGACGCCGTCTCCGACTGGCCGCTCCTCAACGCGTTGGTCAACACGGCATCCGGCGCCACCTGGGTCTCCCTCCACCACGGCGGCGGCGTCGGCATGGGCTTCAGCCAGCATGCCGGTGTCGTCATCGTCGCCGACGGCACGCCCGAGGCCGCCAAGCGCCTTGAACGCGTCCTGTGGAACGACCCCGCCTCCGGCGTCTGGCGCCACGCGGATGCGGGCTACGACAGTGCCATCCAATGCGCCAAGGACCACGGCCTCCGCCTGCCGGGCATCCTCGGCAACTGACCTCTTTCATTCTGGCACAAATATCCCACGGGGTGGTCCGGAGGGGTGTGAAACCCCTCCGGCGCAGGGGGTCTGGGGGGCTGCGCAAGCCCCCCAGCCGGGTCCGCAGAGCGTCATCGCCGCCCGGCGATCTCACGTGCCACGATCGAGGTCAGGCGCCGGTGCATCCGGCTGGTGCGGTGCCTTTGGTGCATGACGGCAAAGATCGGCTGGCGGATCGGGTCCACATCCGTCACCGCCTGAAACCCCGCGCCAACCATCCGCAACGCCGTCTCTTCCAGCACGAACCCCGATCCTCCCATTACTGCCAAAAGCCCCGCCACGGCTGCGTTCTGGCCTGATGCCAGCAGGGCCGAGCCATATTGCCCCATCACCTGCCGGTGCGCCTCGTCAAAGGCCGCCGAATAGGCGCCGCGGATGTACCGGGCTGTCGACACATCCGCCCGCCGCGCGCCTTCGGAACTGATCAGCCGGTACTTGACCTCGCCTACGCTTTCGATATGCAGATCGGGCAGGGCCTGTGGCGAGTACAGCACCGCAAAGTCCAGCGCGCCCCGGTCAAGGTCCTTGCACATCTGGGCCGAGTAATCCGGCTCGATGTAAAACGAACACTCCGGCAGCGCCTTGCGGAAATTCTGCACCCAGTCGCCGATATTGCCCGCTGCCAGGTCATTCTGGATGCCGATCCGCAAACTGACCGCTGCCGTGCCCGAGGGCTGGACGGCCCGTTGCGCCTCGGCCCAGGCGTGGCGCAGGCCCCGCGCATGGGTTTCGAACTTCAGCCCCTCGGTGGTCAGGTCGGTCCCCGCGCGTGACCGCACCAGAAGCCGCGCCCCTACCGAGGCCTCCAGCGCCTGCACCCGGGCAGAGACGGTGGATTGCGTCACATGCAGCCGCTCTGCCGTGCGGTGAAAGCTGCGGGTCTCGATCAGGTCAAGGAACGTGTCGATGAGTTCTATCTGCATCAGAGCCTCTGATCGGATTTCCCGATCAATAGCGCCCTCGTCGCCGAATTGAAAGCGCCTGCCTGCGAGGCGATACTCCACTTGTTCCAAGGGAGTGCGACATGTCTGATTTTCCAACCCAAGCCCGCGTCGTGATCATTGGCGGAGGGGCCGTTGGCGTGTCGTCGCTGTATCATCTGGCCAAGGCGGGCTGGACCGATTGCGTCCTCTTGGAGAAAAACGAGCTCACTGCAGGCTCCACCTGGCACGCGGCGGGCAACGTGCCGACCTTCTCGTCGTCATGGTCGATCATGAACATGCAGCGCTATTCCGCAAGCCTTTACCGGGGCTTGGGGGCAGAAGTTGACTACCCGATGAACTACCATGTGACCGGCTCGGTGCGGCTGGGTCACAGCCGCGAGCGGTTGCAGGAGTTTCAGCGTGTCGTTGGCATGGGGCGTCATCAGGGCATGGACCTCAACATCCTGTCGCCCGGCGACATCAAGAACATCTACCCCTTCGTGGAAACCCACGACCTCTCTGGCGCTTTGCACGACCCCTATGATGGCGACATTGACCCGGCGCAATTGACGCAGGCGCTGGCCAAGGGCGCGCGGCAAATGGGTGCGCGGATCGAGCGGTTCTGCCCGGCCACAGGTGTACGGCGCGACGGCGACGAATGGGTGATCTCCACCCCCAAGGGTGAGATCCGCTGTGAATATGTGGTGAACGCCGCAGGCTACTACGCCCGCGAGGTCGCCAAGTGGTTCGGTCGCGATCTGCCGATGATGGTGATGAGCCATCAGTACATGCTGTTCGACACCATTCCGGAACTGGCCGACTGGTCCACATCGGTCGGCCACAAGCTGCCTTTGCTGCGCGATGTCGATAGCAGCTACTATCTGCGCCAGGAGAAGAACGGCTTCAACCTTGGTCCCTATGAGGGCAACTGCAAGGCGCATTGGGTGACGCCAGACGATCCCTTCCCGCAGGATTTCAGCTTCCAGCTCTTCCCCGATGATCTGGAACGGCTGGAGTGGCACATCAATGACGCCATGGCGCGGGTGCCCTTGCTCGCCAAGGCCGGCCTCTCCAAGGTTATCAACGGCCCGATCCCCTACACGCCCGATGGCAACCCGCTGATTGGTCCCATGCCCGGCGTCCCCAATGCCTTTGAGGCCTGCGTCTTCACCTTCGGCATCTGCCAAGCGGGCGGCGCGGGCAAGGTTCTGGCCGAATGGGTGACCGAGGGTGCGACCGAATGGGACATGTGGTCCTGCGACCCGCGCCGCTTCACCGGCTTTGAAGACCCGGAGTACTGCGTGAAGAAGGGGATGGAGGTCTATGGCCACGAATACGCCATCCAGTTCCCGCACCATTCCTGGCCCGAGGGGCGCGACAAGAAGCTGTCCGCCGTCCACGACCGCACCAAGGCCCTCGGCGCCGTCTATGCCCCCTACAACGGCTGGGAACGGGCGACGTGGTATGCCCGCCCTGGAGACGATGTGTCCGAAGAGGCGCAGAAAACTTGGGACCGCGCAGGCCCGTGGTTCGGTGCGGTCAAGGCGGAATGCGAGGCGGTGCGGGATGCGGCAGGCATTCTCGACCTGCCGGGGTTCTCGCGGTTCCACCTGTCAGGGGCGGGGGCTGTCGCTTGGCTGACGCGGCAGATCACCGGGAAAGTGCCCTCGGTGGGCCGTCTGGGGCTGGCCTATTTCAGCGATGACAAGGGCCGCATCGTCACGGAAATGTCGGTGGCACGGCTGGATGAGGACGAGGTCCTGCTGATCACCGCCGCCACCGCGCAAAGCCATGACAGGGAATGGTTGCTGAAGCATCTGGATGCAGGCCTGGCTCTCAAGGACCTGACGCTGGACTGGTCGACCCAAATCCTCACCGGGCCGAAAAGCCGCGAGATTTTGGCGGCCTGTTGCGATGCTGACCTGACGAAAGGCTGGCTGACCCATCAGGCCGCGCATATCGCGGGGGCCGAGGTCTGGCTGATGCGGGTGTCTTTTGCCGGGGAACTGGGCTGGGAGATTCACTCCAAGGTCGGCGACACCGCCAAGGTCTGGGATGCCGTGCTGGCTGCTGGCGCGCCCCTTGGGCTGAAGCCCTTCGGCATGTATGCCTTGAACAGCTTGCGGGTCGAAAAGGGCTATCGGGCGTGGAAGGGCGATTTGTCGACCGATTACACGGTGTTGCAGGGCGGTCTTGACAGGTTTGTTGACTGGGCCAAGCCCGACTTCCGGGGCAAGGCCGCTTTGGAGGCCGAAAAGCAGCGTGGGGTGACCAAGCGCTTCTGCACGCTGGTCATCAAGGCCGGAGAGCAGGACCCGCCCTATATGTCGACCATCTGGCATGATGGCAGAGTGGTTGGGGAACTGACCTCGGGCTATTACGGTCACCGGGTCGGGGCCTGTATCGGGCTTGGGATGCTCAAGACCGAGGTCAATGTGCCGGGCATGGCGGTTGAGGTGGAAATCTTTGGGACGCGGTACCCTGCGGTCGTGCAGGCCGATCAACCTCTCTGGGATGCCAAGAACGAGCGGATCCGCGCATGACGCTGCCTAGCACCATGTCCGGCGTGCAACTGACCCGCCATGGCGGGCCAGAGGCGCTGGTCTGGCGGGATGATATTCCGGTGCCTCGGCCCGGCGCGGGCGAAGTTCTGGTTCAGGTTCTGGCGGCTGGGGTCAACATGACCGACATCAACACGCGCATCGGGTGGTACGGCCGCGAAGGCAGGGCGGGCTGGGCGGGCGAGATGGCGTTTCCGCGGATTCAGGGGTCGGACTTGTGTGGCCGGGTGGTGGCTTTGGGCGAGGGAGTTCACGGGCTGGCCTTGGGTTCCAGAGTGATCTGCCCGACCAACCAGCATGAACCAACCGGAGAGAACCCCATCGCCTTCGTCTCGATCGGGTCCGAGTTTGACGGGGCTTTTGCGCAGTATTGCGTGGTTAAGTCTCAGCATCTGCATGATGTGACGGCATCGCCCCTGTCGGATATCGAGATCGGGGCGATGCCCTGCGCGCATGGGACGGCGCATAACCTGCTGACGCGGGCCAATGTGGCGGTTGGGGAAAGGGTGCTGGTCACCGGAGCCTCGGGCGGCGTGGGGCTGGCTGCGGTGCAACTGGCTATGTTGCGGGGCGCGGTGGTGACGGGGCAGTGTTCCATGGGCAAGTCTGGCGTTGTGCGGCAGATGGGTGCGCAGGTTCTCGACCGCGAGGCCACGCCCAAGGCCCGCAGCTTTGATGTGGTGATTGACGTGGTCGGCGGCGAGGGCTTTTCCGACCGGCTGGAGGCTTTGAAGCCCGGCGGGCGCTATGCGACCTCTGGCGCTGTCGGTGGGCCGCTGGTGAAGGGCGATCTGCGCACGATCTACCTCAATGACCTGACGCTGCACGGGGCGACGCATCAACCCCGGGAAGTGTTTGCCGGGCTGGTGACGATCATCAACACCGCGCGTCTGCGCCCGGTGGTGTCGCAAACCTACCCTCTGCGCGACATCGCCCGCGCGCAGGCTGATCTGGCCGCCGGGACATATCCCGGCAAACTCGTATTAATCCCGGAGACCCCCCAATGAGCATCCCATCCCAAGCCCGCGCGGTCATCATCGGCGGAGGTGTCTCTGGCTGCTCGGTCGCCTATCATCTGGCGAAGATGGGGTGGACGGATATTGTGCTGCTGGAGCGTAAGCAGCTGACATCGGGGACGACCTGGCACGCGGCGGGGTTGATCGGGCAGCTTCGGGGCAGTGCCAACATGACGCGCTTGGCGAAGTATTCGGCGGATCTTTATGTGAAGCTGGCGGCGGAGACGGGCGTCGAAACCGGGATGCGGCAGGTGGGGTCAATTTCTGTGGCGCTGACCGAGGCGCGGCGGGAGGAACTCTTGCGGCAGGCCACCGTGGCGCGGATTTTCGATGTGGACGTGACCGAGATTTCTCCGAGTGAAGTCAAGGCGATGTATCCGCATCTTAATGTGTCGGATGTGGTGGGCGCAGTGCATCTGCCTTTGGATGGCCAGTGCGATCCGGGCAACATTGCCTTGGCCTTGGCCAAGGGTGCGCGGATGCGCGGCGCGCAGATTTTTGAACATACCAAGGTTACCGGCGTCACCAAGGCCAATGGGCGGGCGACGGGCGTGGATTACATCGACGCCAATGGGGTGCCGGGGCATATCGCCTCGGATGTCGTGGTGAACTGTGGCGGGATGTGGGGGCGCGATGTTGCGGCGCAGTCGGGCGTGACGCTGCCGCTGCATGCCTGTGAGCATTTCTATCTGATCACTGAGCCGGTGCCCGGCCTCGGCCACATGCCAGTGCTGCGGGTGCCGGACGAGTGCGCCTACTACAAGTCCGATGCGGGCAAGATGATGATCGGCGCGTTCGAGCCGAAAGCCAAGCCCTGGGGCATGGGCGGCATCCGCGAGGACTTCATGTTCGATACGCTGCCCGAGGATTGGGACCATTTCCAGCCGATCCTCGAGGCGGCGATGGAGCGGATGCCTTTGTTCCAGACGGCGGGGATTCATACCTTCTTCAACGGGCCGGAGAGCTTCACGCCGGATGACCGGTATTATCTTGGGGAAGCACCCGAGTTGGGTGGGTATTGGGTGGCGGCTGGCTATAACTCGGTCGGCATTGCCGGGTCGGGTGGCGCGGGGATGGCGCTGGCGCATTGGATCGTTGAGGGGGAAGCTCCGTTTGACCTGTGGGAGGTCGATATCCGCCGGGCGCAGCCGTTCCAGCGGAACAAGGCTTATCTGAAGGAGCGAGTTAGCGAAACTTTGGGGCTGCTTTATGCCGATCACTTCCCCTATCGGCAAGTGGTGACCTCTCGCGGGGTGCGACGCTCGCCGATCCATGAGCATCTGAAGGCACGCGGCGCGGTGTTTGGGGAAGTTGCCGGTTGGGAGCGGGCGAACTGGTTTGCCAATGAGGGGCAGGCGCGGGAGTACCAGTACTCCTGGAAGCGGCAGAACTGGTTCGAGAACCAGAAGGCGGAGCATCTGGCGGTTCGGAACGCGGTCGGGCTGTTTGACATGACCTCATTCGGGAAGATCCGGGTTGAGGGGCGCGATGCGGCGCGGTTCCTGAACCGGGTCTGCTCGGCAGAGGTCGATGTGCCTGTGGGCAAGATCGTTTACACGATGTTCCTCAACCAGAAGGGCGGGATTGAGGCGGACGTCACGGTGACGCGGTTGTCGGAGACGGCTTACCTGATCGTGGTGCCGGGCGCGACCTTGCAGCGCGATCTGGCTTGGCTGCGGCGGCATATGGGCGAGGATTTCGCGGTGGTCACCGATATGACGGCGGCGGAGTCGGTGCTGTGTGTGATGGGACCGAAGGCGCGGGAGGTTTTGTCCCGGATCACGCCGGACGATCTGTCGAATGGCGCTTTCCCGTTTGGCACGGCGCGGGAGATTGAGGTGGGGATGGGTCTCGCCCGGGCGCATCGGGTGACTTATGTGGGGGAACTTGGGTGGGAGCTCTATGTCTCGGCCGACCAGGCCGCGCATGTGTACGAGGCGCTGATGGAGGCGGCCCCGGAGATCAAGCTGTGCGGGCTTCACACGCTGGATTCCTGCCGGATCGAGAAGGCTTACCGGCATTGGGGGCATGATATCACGGATGAGGATCATGTGCTGGAAGCGGGCCTGGGCTTTGCGGTGAGCAAGAAGAAGACCGGCTTCCTTGGGCGGGAGGCGGTGCTGCGCAAGGCTGAGGCGGGGCTCGATCGGCGGCTGGTGCAGTTCCGTTTGGCGGACCCGGAGCCGTTGCTGTTCCACAACGAGGCTGTCGTCCGGGATGGCAAGATTGTTGGGCCGGTGACGAGCGGAGCCTATGGGCATTTCCTCGGCGGTGCTGTCGGCATGGGTTATGTGCCGTGCAAGGGGCAGACCGAGGCGGAGGTGCTGGGGTCGTCTTACCAGATCGAGGTGGCGGGGGTGCGGCATGAGGCTGTGGCCTCGCTGGTGCCGATGTATGACGCGAAGTCGGAGCGGGTCAGGGTTTGATGCGGCGGAGGGGGGGGGGGGGGGGGGG